>CAKZNC010000056.1 GCA_937129385.1 uncultured Bacteroidota bacterium | reverse complement strand
TTCACCCGGCTTGATCACCAACATGATATCATCGTCGGCCAGTACGGCTGAAACCGGGTACATTCCACCTGAGAGTGCTTTTCCGAGGATCAGGATATCCGGACGGACACCTTCATGGTCACATGCAAGCAGTTTCCCTGTCCGTGCAATACCGGTCTGCACCTCGTCGGCGATGAAAAGTACATTTTTGTCCTTACACAGCTGGGCAGCCTTTTTCAGGTAGCCATCATCGGGAACATAAACCCCGGCCTCACCCTGGATGGGTTCTACGAGGAATCCCGCCACATTCGGATCTTCAAGCGCCTTTTCGAGGGCGTCAACATCATTGTATGGCACAACCTCAAAGCCCGGGGTATAGGGTCCGAATCCCTTGTATGAATCAGGATCTGTTGACATTGAGATGATGGTCACCGTACGACCATGGAAATTGCCTTCACAGACGATGATCTTTGCCTCGTTTTCAGGGATACCCTTCTTTTCATATGCCCATTTGCGGCAGAGCTTGATCGCAGTTTCGTCTCCCTCTGCTCCGGAGTTCATCGGCAGTACCTTGTCATAGCCGAAATATTTTGTGACATATTCTTCAAATTCACCCAGCACACTGTTGAAGAATGCACGTGAGGTAAGGGTCAGCTTATTCGCCTGGTCGGTCAGCGCCTTGACAATTTTCGGATTACAATGGCCCTGGTTTACAGCAGAGTAGGCCGAGAGGAAGTCATAGTACCTTTTGCCGTCCACATCCCAGACGAAAACGCCTTCGCCTTTGTCAAGGACCACCGGCAGTGGATGATAGTTGTGTGCACCAAATTTTTCTTCTCTCTGAATGTAATCTTGTGTATTCATGCTTTTAATTCTTAAAGTTTATTCAAAATTTGAATTCGAACCGTAAAGTTAATTGAATGGAGGGTTTATTCCACACAGAGCTGAAAAAGATTTCTGAATTCAGCAATGTTTTACATCAGATTAAAATAGAAGAGAACTTTGTTTGATGAATTTTGTTAAATGTTAAACAGAACAAGGAGAATATGGAAATACATGACATTATAAAGAACAGGTGGAGTCCGGTTGCGTTTTCAGATGAGCCTGTCAATGACGACCTACTTGACTCGCTATTTGAGGCTGCCCGCTGGGCGCCATCGAGTTACAATGCACAGCCCTGGAAATTCATGGTGGGCAGGAAAGGGGAGGAGACCTATGCGCTTCTCTTTGATTTGCTAAAAGATATGAACAAGCGGTGGGCGCATACTGCCCCGGTGCTTGTATTGAGCATGGCCGAGATGGTCCCTCCGGGGCGTAGCTCGGAAAACAGGTTTGCCTTCCATGACACTGGGATGGCCGTCGGGAACCTGCTCGCCCAGGCAACAAATGTTGGATTGCAAGTTCACCAGATGGGCGGATACGATGTAGAGGGGGCGAGGTCAGCACTTCAATTGCCTCCGAATATGGAGCCGGCCGCAATGATGGCTATTGGTTTCAAGGGTGATCCGTCGAATCTTCCGGATGAAGTTGCTGCGCGTGAGGAAAGGCCGCGGGAGCGTAAGGGGTTAGAGGAGTTTGTATTCAGTAAGAAATTTTAAGTCAGTCGAGGGTCGAGAGTCGGGAGTCGGGGAGGGGTTCATTATAAGTCAGGCCGTTAATATGCAGGGATGCAAGAGGTTACCTTGGACACCGAGGTACGCCCCCTCGTGGGTCAGGACACATCGGTATTGACCATCAGCAAGATCAGAAACATGATCCCGGCGAGATCACACTACTTAGCCCTGTATCACAGATGCAGGGTATAAAATGCACCACAGAACCCCTGATCCCGGCGGGAACACATCCCGTTGCGCACAACGAATAACGCACTACGCATACCCCACTCTCCTAAAACCTTGCTGTAAGTTTCACATTGAATCGTCTGCCGGTGAGGTAGTTTTCGACTCCGAACATGGCGGGAACACCACTCTGGTTGGCCACGGTGCGGATCCAGGTGTATGAAGCCTCGTTTTTGATGCCAAGCAGGTTGAAGATCTCCGCACTGACCCAGATGGTTGAGAAGTGTCGGAACGGATTCCTGTCGGCCAGCACCTGCGTTTCCCGCTTTAGGATTTTTGAGAAACCGATATCCACGCGCTTGTATGCCCGCATTTTAAATTCAGTATAGTACTGGTCTTCATCCGGATAGCTCAGGGGCAACCCCGTTCCGAAAAAGGCACTGAGTTGCACCTTGTAATCGGGGTTGTTGGGAAAGTAATCCTGGAAGTAAATACCTGCCGTGAACAGCTGTTCCGTTGGCCTGGAGTAATAGCCGGCAGGTTCATAGTGCGAAAATTCGCCATCAACATCTATTCTGACCGAATCTCCCTGGATATCTTCCCTGGTCTGCATAAGCGACGCAGTAAACCACGATTCGGCTCCTTTGACAAACTCCCCGTTCAGCTTGAGGTCAATACCCGTGGCATATCCCGTGGCGATATTTTCACCTGCATATTGGATTCGCACATTCTCAATCTTGTACGGGATCAAGTCATCCAGCCATTTATAGTAGATCTCGGTGGTGAGTTTAAACGGACGCTCCCATGCCGAAAAGATATAATCTCCTCCCACCAGCAGGTGAACCGATCGCTGGGGTTTGATCTGGTCATTGATCCGGTCATCCGGCATGCGCATCTCCTTGTAAAACGGTGGCTGGTAATAGGTTCCGCCGGAAATGTGAAACATCATGTCCCTTTCCCAGTTGGGTTGTATACTGAATGTTGCGCGGGGACTCACCATCAGGGCTTTATTGAAATTCCATAAAGAGCCCCGTACTCCGACTGTAACAAAATAATCGGCCTTTTCCGAATTGATCTCCCAGGTATCCTGTATAAAGGTATTGATCTGGTCATAGGAAATCTGGTTTTCTGCCCTGGACTGGTCGGACAGTATGATCTCCTCGCCGTTATACGGGACCACATAATCGGATGAATCGGTGAGTTCCCATTCGCTGATCCTGTCGTAAAAATCCTGGAATTGATACTTGATTCCCCATTTCAGCAGGTGATGTCCGGTGGTATAGGTACCGATATGTGATCCGGAGAGCACATAAGCATCCAGGTAGTTGCGCGCATGGGTCATCAGGGTGCCGACCCCGATATTGAGGATACTGTCTCCATAGGTTTCCGATCCGGCCGAATTGTCCAGTTCGTTGATCCAGTACTGACCAATGATGTCAAAGGTCTCCCGCTCATTTGTCTGGAATGCTGTTGCGATAAATTTCAGCTCCAGGTTGTTGGAGGGCTTGATATTGAGTGACAGCGCCCCCAGGTAGGTATTGAACTGGTCCATCTCCTGTCCGTCATAGTAGATCGACAGGTTGTAAGGTAGTTTCAGGGTGCCGAATTTCGTAACACGTGTCTCCGGAATGAACTGGTACTTGTTGGAGGAGTAATTTCCCAGGAAGGAGAGCTCCACGCGTCTTGAGAACCTGTATGTGATCATCCCCTGCAGGTCGGAAAACTGGGGTTTGTAATCACCACTCGTCTCGAGCGTATTCAGCAGATATGAGGTGGTCTTGTACCTGTACCCGGCCATGTAGGTGAGTCTGCGGTTCTTTGATATCCCCTCGATATGTGTCTCTGCACCCAGCAGACTCAGGCTTGCCGATCCGCCGAACTTGGTGGGTGTCTTGTAGGTGATATCAAGTGCGGATGACATTTTATCGCCATACCGTGCATCGAATCCACCAGCAGAAAAGCGAATGGAAGAGACCAGGTCGGAATTCACAAAGCTGAGCCCTTCCTGTTCGCCTGAGCGTACCAGGAACGGGCGGTAGATCTCAATGTCGTTTACATATACGAGGTTTTCATCGAAATTTCCTCCGCGGACGGAGTATTGTGAGCTCAGTTCATTGTTGGAGCTGACGCCCGCCTGTGCTTTAATGATGGCTTCAATCTTCCCCGTGGTGCTGGGCATATAATCCAGGTCTGCGACATCGATCCTCTGGAACGTGCTGGCCCTGTCCTGGCGGGCGCTCAC
>CAKZNC010000055.1 GCA_937129385.1 uncultured Bacteroidota bacterium | reverse complement strand
CCTTCGACAAGCTCAGGGCGCCAAGTTCAAGTGTCAGGCTGATGGTTGCCCTTCGGCAGGCTCAGGGCGCCAAGTTCAAGTGTCAGGCTGATGGCTGCCCTTCGGCAGGCTCAGGGCGCCAAGGTTAAGTGTCATTCAGGTGGCTGCCCTTCGACAGGCTCAGGGCGCCATGGATTTGATTAAAGTCAGAAGTTAACTGAGAACTGCCGACTGCCAACTGCCGACTGCCGACTGCCAACTACCGACTGCCGACTGAAAAAAGAGATGATCCCCGTTGGCACCACCTCTTTTCAATTGGAAACTTGAACTATATATTTAGAGCTGACTTAGCTGGTCGAGATTATCCACGCCTGCAATCGCTGCAATGGAGCTGATCATATCGGCATGCATCCTGCCCTTGATATGTACCATCACGTTGTCCTCTCCACCCACAAGAACCAGCATGTCCTTAAGTTTGCCTCTCCGTTCCCTTCCCAGGATCAGGATATCTTCCCCATCGGCACAAACCTGTACCATCACCTGGTAACCATTCCTGCCCGGCGTAATATCAGCCTCCTTTGTGAAATTCACCCCCGGGAACCGCTCCGGATCATCAATGGTCAACACCCTGATGGAACGGATCGACCTGAGGAATTCAGCCTCGGCACCTTCCAGGTCACCCACTGATGCGGCGAATTTCATCACAAACCCGGGGAGCCAGACAGATACAACTCCCTTCTCTCCACGGTATTTCTGGTACAATCTTTCTGTCTCAATGGTTTGTGCGGTCAGTGTAGTTCCTGCGATCAAGATCGAGATGAGTAGTAAAGTAATTCGTTTCATGGGTTTCTTGTTTGCTTTCCCATAAGACGAACATCATCCCGAATTGTTACAGCAGTTTAATCTTCTCCCAGGAATTTTACATTTCGTTTGAGGCCATTGAAGCCTGCTCTTTTGACTGCGGATCTCTTAAACAGCACATTGAAGGTGGGGCTGTCGAGCTCTTCCCAGTCGGCTTTCGCCATCTCCAGCATGTCAGGCCGGGGCTCAAATTCTTTTATTGTATGCTGAATGGCACGCCTGTTCCACGGACAAACATCCTGGCAGATGTCACACCCGAAGGCACGGTTCTCCATCTTTCCTTTGAATTCACCCGGTATCTCCTCCCGGTTCTCAATGGTCAGGTAGGAGATACACCTGTTTGAATCGATGGTGCGGTTGGGAAGGATGGCATCGGTCGGACAACTTTCAATGCAAAGGGAGCACGCCCCGCAGAAATCATTTTCAGGAACCTTGTTGTATTCCATCTCAAGATCAGTGATGATCTCCCCTATGAAGACAAAAGACCCCAGTTCACGGTTGATCAGGTTGGAGTTTTTTCCGATCCACCCGAGCCCTGCTGTCCTGGCCCATGCACGGTCCAGTACAGGGGCCGAATCGACGAATACCCTTCCTGAAACCTGACCGAAATGTGTTTCCATAAAGGTCAGCAGGGACTTCATCTTCTCTTTCATCACAAAATGATAATCGGTGCCATAGGCATATTTTGAGAGGACCGGTGCATTTGGATCTTCCTGACGCTTTGCCGTATAGTAGTTGAGTAACAGGGAGACGACCGACCGGGCTCCTTCCACCAGCTTTGTAGGATCGGTGCGCTTTTCGAAATGGTTTTCCATGTACTGCATGGAGCCGTTGTATCCCTGCTGAAGCCAGTTGTCGAGCCGCTGTTTGTCTTCCGGAAGCGGACCAGCTTTCGCAAATCCACAGGCTGAAAATCCCAGGCGAAGTGCTTCGTTCCTGATGGAAAGTGATATTTGCTTAGGTTCGGTCATGGACCAATGTGCTGTCAGATCATTCCGGGCAATCAGATTTTTTCCAGGACTGTCACATCATCCCGAGTTCAAGCTTTGCCTCTTCGCTGAGCAAGTCTTTGTCCCAGGGGGGATCAAAGGTAAGGATTACATTTACATTCTCGATCCCTTTTACATCCTTGACATAGGTTTCCACATCATTGAGTACGATATCGGCCATCGGACAGTTTGGTGCTGTCAGGGTCATGGTGATATCCACCTCCTTCTCACTTTTCACGTCGATCTCGTAGATCAGGCCAAGGTCGTATACATTGACCGGGATCTCCGGGTCATAGACATTTTTTAAAGCCTTCACTATATTGGATTCGATCTCTGAATAATTCTTCTCCTCGCTCATGGTAATCAACTTTTAAGGTTATCTACTATGCTTTGCCTGGGCTTTTTCATTCCCCTTTGCAGCGAACGCTGCGGGGCAGGCCGAAAATGGAGGTTACGCATCCTGAACCCCGGGTTTCACCCGGGGCTAGGTGCTGTGACCCCTCCGGGGTCAATGCCTCAGATGATCCTTTGTCCATTGCCCATTGCCCATTGCCCTTTGCCCATTGCCCTTTGCCCATTGCCCATTGCCTTTTGCTCATTGCCCTTTGCTCCTTGCCCTTTGCCCATTGCCCATTGCCCATTGCGTACTGCCCACCGCCGACTGCCGACTGCCCACCGCCAACCGACCTACCCTTCCTTCGCCTGGTACGCAATGGCATACAATTTCATCTTTTTAACCATGGCCACCAGACCATTAGAACGCGTAGGGGAGAGGTTTTGTTTTAACCCGATCTCGTCAATGAAGTGAAGATCGTTGTCGATGATCTCTTTTGGGGGCTGTCCGTTGAGGACCTTGATGAGCAATGCAACGATCCCGCGGACGATAATGGCATCACTGTCGGCCTGGAACCAGACTTTTCCTTCTTTGTACTCAGCATCCAGCCATACCTTCGACTGGCAACCGCTGATGAGGTTTTCGTCTGATTTCTGGCCAGGGTCGATCTCCGGCAGCTCATTTCCCAGTTCGATCAGGTAATCATATTTGTCGAGCCAGTCTTCGAACATGGAAAACTCTTCAATGATCTCATCTTGTATTGCTTTGATTGACATACCTGTTATTTACTGCTATTTTGAAAACATCTTTCTTACACGTTCAAGCGCACTCACAAGCAGATCGATCTCCTCTTTCGTATTATAGAGGACCATGGATGCCCGGATGGTTCCGCTGATGTCGTAATGGTCCATCACGGGTTGTGTGCAATGTGTCCCGGTTCGAACTGCAATTCCCATTTTGTCCAGGACCATCCCGGCGTCGTAGGGATGGATATCTGCCAGGTGAAAAGAGAAAACACTGATCCTTTTCCCCGCATTACCAAATATTTTCAGCCCATCAATAGCGGCCAGCTTTTCAGCGGCATACTCCGTGAGCTGCTGTTCATATGCGACGATGTTGCTGATGCCTAAACCGCTCACATAATCCAGTGCCTTTGCCAGTCCGATCGCCCCGGTATAATTTGTGGTTCCTGCCTCAAATTTGAAGGGCAGTTCATTGTAGGTTGTTTTTCCCATGGTCACACAATCGACCATGTCACCACCCCCCTGGTAGGGAGGGATCTCCTCCAGGAGTTTCTCCTTTCCATACAGCACGCCGATGCCGGTCGGCCCAAATACCTTATGACCTGAGAATACAAAAAAATCACAATCGATGTCCCGGACATCCACCTCTCCATGCTGTACGATCTGTGCGCCGTCGATCAAAACGGGGATATTCTTTTCATGTGCAAGCCGGGTGATCTCCTTTACCGGGTTGACTGTTCCAAGGGAGTTGGATGCATGGTTGACGGCTACAATGCGGGTTTTGCCGGTGAGCATTTCCTTGTATGCATCCATGTCAAGTTCCCCATTGTCATTGAAAGGGATCACCTTCAGGTGTGCATGTTTCCTTTCACAGAGCATTTGCCAGGGAACGATATTGGAATGGTGCTCCATTTCTGAGATCAGGACCTCATCGCCCTCTTTCACAAATTTTTCCCCGAACGAGAAAGCCACAGCATTGATTGCGCTGGTGGCACCATGGGTGAAAATGATCTCCGTGGTTGAGAGTGCGTTGATGAATTTCCTGGCAGTATCACGGGCCTCCTCGTAGTCTTCGGTCATCTTTTCACTCAGGTAGTGAATGCCCCTGTGTATGGAGCTGTTCTGTTTCTCGTAGATCTCCTTCACTGTGTCGATCACCACCTGAGGTTTGTGCGTGGTGGCACCATTGTCCAGGTACACCAGGGGTTTCCCATATACCTGTTCCTTCAGGATAGGGAAATCGTCACGTATTTTTTCTATGTTAAAATTCAAAATAATGTGTTTAGTCGTAGCAGTTGACAGCACAGTTGTCGCACCTGGCAAGCTCACCTCTCAACCTTCGGCTGACAAGGTCTGCCACCCTTTTTTTCAGTGCCTCCTCACGGATGCCGGAGATGACATCATCGGCAAAGGCATACATCAGCATCAGGCGTGCTTCTTCGCGTGGTATTCCCCTGGTCTGCAGGTAAAACAGCGCATTCTCATCGATTTGTCCCACCGTGGCACCATGACTGCATTTTACATCATCGGCATAGATCTCAAGTTGAGGTTTGGTACGCATTTTTGCATCCCTGGTGAGCAACACGTTGTTGTTGGTCTGGTAAGCCTCGGTTTTCTGTGCCTCCCGGAATACATGAATTTTTCCTGCAAAGGCCCCCGTGGCGGCATCGTCGAGCACCCCTTTGTAATGCTGATTGGAGACACAGTTGGGCTTCTGATGTTCGATAATGGTATAATTATCAACATGCTGCTGCTTGTCGATCAGGAAGAGTCCGTTTGCATCGCAATAAGCATTTTCCCCTTTCAATTTCACATTGAGGTTGTTGCGGACCCTTCCCCCATGCAGGGTGATGGTGCTGTGTCGTGCATTTGAATTCTTTTGTTGCTCGATCCAGGAGTTGGTGATCTGGACCGACTGGTTGTGTTCGTTCTGCATGCGCACAACATCCAGACTGGCATTTTCCATGACCGCCATTTCTGATACTGAATTGGTCAGGAAGAGGTGTTCAGACAGGGTATGGTCACAGATGATCACCTCTGCCTTGCTGCTCTTTTCAGTGATGAACAGGTTGCGGTGCTGCACCATTTCATTGTCGTCCGAAAGCAGGAGGTTGATGATCTGTATCGGTTTATCCAGCTCCTGTTTTTCAGGAATATAGAGGAAAATACCATCCTGTGCCACCGCTGTGTTCAGTGCAACAAACGGATCATTTACGGAATCGGCATATTTGCCCAGGTATTTCTCTACAAGATCTGGTTCCTGTGCAATGGCTTCCCTCAGGCTGCCGAAGATGATCCCGTTGTCCTGTCTCACCAGTTTCTCGCCACTGGTGGAATAGTAAAACCCATTCAGCAACAGGAGCACATAGGTGTCGAGTGTCGGGATGTCACACCTGAAGATCTCCTGGACATCGAATTCAAGGTTGCGCGGCGCAAACCGTGATTCCAGCGACCCATTGAAAAAGGGTTCAAGGTGTACATATTTATAATTTTCATCCTTCTTTTTCGGGAAGCCGAGTCTTTCGAAATTCCGGATCGACTCCTGGCGCATATCCGAAAGGTAGCCCGGTTCAGATGCAAAAATCTCCTCCTTGTGCTCCTCGAACAGGGATGTAAATTTCTTCACCGTATCGTTCGGTTCTGTCATTGTCTTCATGCTGTCGGTCTCTTTTATGCCTCTGTTCCTGTCTCCTGTTTCAGCCAGTCATAACCTTTCTCCTCGAGTTGCACGGCCAGTGACCTGTCGCCTGATTTAACGATCCTTCCCTTGTACAGTACGTGTACATAGTCGGGAATGATATAGTCAAGCAGTCGCTGGTAGTGCGTGATCACCACGGTTGCATTGTCTTTTGTTTTCAGCTTGTTGACCCCGTTCGCCACGATGCGGAGCGCGTCGATATCCAGACCCGAGTCGGTCTCATCGAGAATTGAGAGTCTTGGATTCAGGAGGGCCATCTGGAAGATTTCATTCTTTTTCTTCTCCCCACCAGAGAACCCTTCATTCACTGACCGGCTGGTGAGATCTGAATCGATTTCCACGAGACTTTTCTTCTCCCTCATAAGCTTCAGGAATTCTCCTGCAGAAAGCGGTTCTTCCTCCCTGTATTTTTTATGTTCATTGATGGCTGTTCGCAGGAAATTTACCATGCTGACGCCCGGAATTTCCACGGGGTACTGGAAGCCTAAAAATACCCCTTCCCTGGCCCGGTCTTCAGGTGACAGGTCAAGCAGGTCTTTCCCCATGTAAGTTACTTCCCCTTCGGTGATCTCAAATGTTTCATTCCCTGCCAGAGCTGAAGCGAGCGTACTTTTCCCTGAACCGTTTGGCCCCATGATCGCATGCACTTCGCCCGGATTCACATCCAGGTCAATCCCTTTAAGGATCTCTTTTCCCTCTACGCTTACTCTTAAGTTCTTTATGTGTAGCATTATCTAAAGTTTTGCTTTTCTGTTTAAATCATTGTTCTTTGCCCACTGCCCACTGCCCACTGCCGACTGTCCTCTTGCTCCTTGCTCCTTGCCCTTTGCCCGTTGCTCCTTGCCCTTTCACCCCACACTTCCTTCCAGTGTGATCTGGAGCAGCTTTTGGGCTTCGACTGCAAACTCCATCGGGAGTTTGTTCAGCACCTCTTTTGCGTAACCGTTGACAATAAGTCCGATGGCGGTTTCCGTATCAATACCTCGCTGGTTGCAATAGAAGATCTGGTCCTCACCGATCTTCGAGGTGGTCGCTTCATGCTCTACGATCGCGGTATCGTTTTCAATTTCCAGGTAGGGAAAGGTATGTGCACCGCATTTGTCTCCGAGCAACATGCTGTCGCACTGGGAGAAATTCCTTGCATTTTCTGCCCCCTTGAGCACCTTCACCAGTCCGCGGTAAGAGTTCTCGCTTAAACCTGCGCTGATTCCCTTGGATACCACGATGCTTTTCGTGTTTTTCCCGATGTGGGTCATTTTCGTTCCCGTATCGGCCTGCTGGTGGTTGTTGGTCACCGCCACGGAATAGAACTCACCTTTTGAATTATCACCCAGCAAAATGCAGCTGGGATATTTCCAGGTGATGGCCGATCCCGTCTCGACCTGTGTCCAGGAGATCTTGGAGTTGTCACCCCTGCATATCCCTCGTTTGGTTACAAAGTTATAGACACCACCCTTGCCGTTCTTGTCACCCGGGTACCAGTTCTGTACCGTGGAATATTTCACCTCTGCATTTTCCAGGGCCACGATCTCCACGATGGCGGCATGCAGCTGGTTCTCGTCACGCATCGGGGCGGTACATCCTTCCAGGTAGCTCACGTAGGAATCATCCTCGGCCACGATCAGTGTTCTTTCAAACTGACCGGTATTTGCGGCGTTGATCCTGAAATAGGTCGACAATTCCATCGGGCACCTTACCCCTTTGGGGATAAAGCAGAATGAGCCGTCGCTGAAGACCGCCGAATTCAGGGCAGCAAAATAATTATCTGTATAGGGCACCACGCTGCCCATATATTTTTTCACCAGGTCGGGATAGTTTTTCACCGCCTCACTGAAGGAGCAGAAGATGATCCCCAGGTCGGCCAGGGTCTCCTGGAAGGTAGTTTTGACAGACACACTGTCCATCACGGCATCCACTGCCACGCCGGCGAGCTGTTTTTGCTCTTCCAGCGGGATACCGAGTTTATTGAATGTATCCAGGAGTTCCGGATCCACATCGTCCATGCTTTCATACTTTGCGTTTCTTTTGGGAGCCGCATAATAGATGATGTCGTTGTAATGAATCTCCGGGATCTTCAGGTGCGCCCATTCCGGCATTTTCATTGTGAGCCAGTGCCTGTAGGCTTTCAGCCTGAATTCAGTCAGCCATTCGGGTTCTTCTTTTTTTGCCGAGATGGCCCTGACGACATTCTCGTTCAGACCCGGTGGCAGTGTATCTGTTTCTATCAGAGTTTCGAACCCGAATTTATAATCACTGCTGGTTACTTTATCGATGATCTTGTCCTGTTCACGTGCCATATTTCCCCCGCTTTATCTTCCTGTTCTCCTATTTAAATGGATTAATTTAAAATAGATGCAAATATACAAAACTTGTCATTACATTTGTACTACACCATGCAAATGGTTTTGTTCATCATATCTCAGTGTATTATGAAAGAAGAGCGTTTACGGTCGATCGAAGAGATGGGAGAATTTGGTCTGATCGAGCATCTGACGAAGGATGCCCGGAACATTCAGGATACGACAATTAAAGGCATAGGAGACGATGCCGCGGTAATCGGTCAGGGTGATGATTGCCAGGTGGTGACCACCGACATGCTGGTAGAGGGGATCCACTTTGACCTGATGTATACACCTCTGAAACACCTGGGGTACAAATCCGTGGTTGTCAACCTTTCGGATGTATATGCCATGAACGCGGTGCCCCGCCAGGTAACTGTTTCTGTTGCGATCTCGGGAAAATTCTCCGTGGAGGCACTTGAGCAGTTTTACGAGGGGGTGTATGCCGCATGCAAACAGTATGGAGTGGACCTGGTCGGGGGAGATACGACTGCATCCGTGACCGGAATGATGATCTCGGTGACTGCGCTGGGAACGGCGGCGCAGAAGGAGATCATTTATCGTGACGGGGCAAAGGTGAACAACCTGGTATGTGTAACGGGTGACCTGGGTGCGGCCTACATGGGACTGCAGGTACTGGAACGGGAGAAGAAGGTGTTCGAGGAGGACAGCAGTATCCAGCCGAAACTTGGGGATTATGAATATGTTGTCGGTCGTTTCCTGAAGCCCGATATTCGCGTGGAGACCTTGCTGAAGTTGCGGGAGCTGGATATAAGACCCACCTCGATGATCGATATCAGTGACGGGCTCTCTTCAGAATTATTGCATATATGTAAACAGTCGGATTGCGGTGTAGTGATCTACCAGGACAAGCTGCCGGTAACGATGGAGGTGAACCTGGCGGCGGCTGAATTCCAGATCGAACCGCTGATCCCGGCGTTGAATGGTGGAGAAGATTACGAGATCCTGTTCACCATTCCATTGTCGGCCCACGACAAGGTAAAAAGCATTCCGGGCGTGAGCATCATCGGAAACATTACCGAGCACAAAGGCAAGGCGATCATGATGACAGGGGACGGAAGTGCCATCTCACTGCAGGCGCAGGGCTGGCAGGCATATGGAAACTAACTCTTAACTCTTAACTCTTAACTCTTAACTCTTAACTATCCACTCTACTCTTCCTTATTGTTCCCGTCGAAGTATCCTTTGATGATCCCGCGTTTTGAATCCCTGATGAACTGGACGATCTCATCGCGTTCGTTGGAGGCGGGGAGATTGACGTCCACGAAGTCGAGGGCATCAGAAATGTTCAGTCCGCGCTGGTAAATAATGCGGTAAACCTCCTGGATGGCATAGATGGTATCGTTGTGGATTTCCCTTCTGCGCAGACCGATGGAGTTGATACCGGTGAAGGAGAGTGGCTCGCGACCGGCAAGTACAAAGGGGGGCACATCCTTGCTCACTTTGCTTCCTCCCTGGATCATCACGTGCGAGCCTATGCGGACAAACTGATGAACGAGTGTTCCTGCGCTCACGATGGCCCAGTTATCGACCTCCACCTCACCTGCCAGTCCGGCATAACTGCCAATGATCACGCGGTCTTTCACAATACAGTCATGCGCGATATGTACGTAAGACATCAGCAGGCATCCACTTCCCACGACCGTTTTCCCTTTCGCTTTCGTTCCCTTGTTGATGGTGACAAATTCGCGGATGGTGGTATGGTCCCCGATGATCGTAGTAGTATATTCCCCATCAAATTTCAGGTCCTGGGGGTCTGCAGAGATGACTGCTCCGGGGAAGATCTTACAATTTTTCCCGATCCTTGTTCCGGGCATCAGGATGGCATTGGGGCCCACCCATGTTCCGTCACCGATCTCCACATCATCATAGACGGTGGCAAAAGGTTCGATCTTTACGTTTTTGCCTAGTTTGGCATCGGGATGGATATTGGCGGTGGGTTTCGTCATATTCAGTCTATGTTTTTATCTTTTACGATCTGGGCCATCAGTTCGCCTTCGCAAACCAGTTTGTCACCCACAAATATCTCGCCAAACATATGGGCAATGCCCCTTCGAAGCGGTGAAAGGAGGTCCATTTTCAGAATTAATGTATCACCCGGGACCACTTTCGCCTTGAATTTCACTTTGTCGATTTTGACAAAATAGGTGGAATAGTTTTCCGGGTCCGGCACCAGGCCAAGAATCAACATTCCCCCGGTCTGGGCCAGCGCTTCGATCAGCAATACTCCCGGCATCACCGGTTCATCAGGGAAATGCCCTGTGAAAAAGGGTTCATTCAGGGTAACGTTCTTGATGCAAACCACCCTTTTTTCGTCCAGGTAAATCGTTTTATCGATCAGCAGGAAGGGGGGCCTGTGCGGCAATTTCTTTTTGATCTCGTTGATATCGTATACCGGTTCCTTGTTGGGATCATATACCGGGATATGCTTCTTCATCAACTGCTTCTGCATGACCTGCCGCAGCTGTCTGGCAAACTCTACGTTTGCAGCATGACCAGGCCGCGTGGCGATGATCTTGGCTTTGAACCAGCGTCCGACAAGTGCCAGGTCGCCGATCATATCAAGCAGCTTGTGTCTTGCCGGTTCATTGCTGAACCGCAGTTCCAGGTTGTTGAGGATCCCTTCGTGCACCTCGATCTTCGGCTGGTTGAAGAGATCGGAGAGCCGGTCGATATCCTCTTGCGGCATCTCGTGGTCGACGATCACAATGGCATTGTCAAGATCGCCCCCTTTGATGAGGTTCAGTTTGACCAGTTGTTCCAGTTCATGCAGGAATACGAATGTGCGGCAGGGTGCGATCTGCGTTTTGAAGTCTTCCCAGTGCTCAAGTGTGGCGTACTGGTTTCCCAGGACATCAGAATTGTAGTCGATCAGCACATTGATACTCTGCATCTGGTCGGGGTAGGCAATGATATGGACACCATTTTCCTCATCGTAGTATTCAACCTTCTCCTTTAGCTTGAAATACCTGCGTTCGGCGTTTTGTTCGACCACGCCTGATTTTTGTATGGCTTCAACATATTCCCTTGCACTTCCGTCCAGGATCGGTGCTTCCGGACCATCCAGTTCAATGATGGTGTTGTCGAGTTGCATCCCTGCGAGTGCTGAGAGGACATGTTCAATGGTGGAAACCCTGGCCCCGTTCTCTTCGATGGTCGTACCACGTGAGGTGTCGGTCACATTTTCGGCAAGTGCCGTAATTTCGGGTTCCCCCTGGAGGTCAGTTCTCTTAAAGACATAGCCGTGATTTTCGGGTGCGGGGAGGAGGGTCATATTTACTTCAACCCCGGTATGCAGACCTTTTCCATGGAAGGAGAGGGGTTCTTTGAGCGTTCTTTGCTTTTCAGCCATACATGAAGAAATTTTCAAAAATTTTAACCGCCGCAAGATACAAAAATTCGTTTGACGGATTTTGGGGTGAATGCTTTTAACAAAATATTTGTAGAGGGTCAATCTGCTGGCAGGTACCTATTTGGTTCCGCTTTCGGGCGATGGCTTCACAGCCCTCTCCACCTCGATCAGGTCTTTCCGCAATTCCGGCAACCTCCTGAACACCGCATAGCTCTTGTAAAACGATTGCAGGTCGAATGCAGGTGACCCCATGAGCACTGCCCCCTCTTTTTTTACGCTGTTATTGATCCCTGCCTGTGCGCCGATCTTAACTCCTTTGGCAATCCTTATATGACCAGCAATCCCCACCTGTCCGCCCAGCAAACAATCACTCTCCACCTTCGTGGATCCCGCAATGCCGGTCTGCCCGGCGATCACAGTATTTTCACCGATCTCAACGTTGTGTGCCACCATGATCAGGTTGTCAAGTTTTACCCCTTTGCGGATGATGGTCGACCCCATGGTGGCGCGGTCAACCGTGGTGTTGGCACCGATCTCCACATTGTCCTCCACGATCACATTGCCCAGCTGGGGCACTTTGCTGAAAGCGTTGTTCTCATCCGGAACAAATCCAAATCCGTCACCCCCGATCACAACCCCGGAGTGGAAAGTGCAGTTTTTACCTATTTCACAATCATGATAGATCTTCACGCCTGGGTATAGGGTGCAATTGTCGCCTATTTTCACATTCTCCCCGATGAACACCTGGGGATGGATCTGCACATGGTCCCCGATCACCGCGCCTTCACTGACCACGGCAAATTCACCAATGTAGATCTCTTTTCCCAGCCCGGCCTTCTCGCTTACGGCAACCTGCTCGCTGATCCCTGATTTTTTCGGTTTGCTCTGCTCGTACATCCGCAAAAGTGACGCAAAAGCCTCATAGGCATCTTCCACCCGGATCAGCGTGGCACCGACCGGCTTCTCAGGCTTGAAATCCTTGTTGACGATGATGACAGAGGATCCGGAGCTGTAAATGTATTTTTCATATTTCGGATTGGCCAGGAAGGAGAGCGCACCCTCTTTGCCCTCTTCAATCTTTGCTACATCGTTGACACTTACATCTGGATCTCCTTCAACTGTTCCTCGCAGGAATTCTGCGATCATTTTTGCGGTAAAATTCATTCAGGCTGGTTCTCTGTTTATGGCTATTCTAATAAAACGACTGTAACAATATTTCTATTGTGGATCTTCGTTTTTTTTGGGATAACAAAGAAAAAATTTACTTAACTGCCTCGACAGGACAGAGACATTCAAAATCTCAGACACTTCGGTAATCTCTTTCACCTTCCTGTCCCGTGAAAGGATCTTTATATCATCGTCAATATTTGAGTATGCATGGTTGCTTATGCTGTCGGAAACCACCAGGTATTCGGCCATTTTATGCTGAATATTACAGGCAATGGCAGCTCTTTCCACCTCTTGAAGCAACCTTTCTTGAGAAAACGGTTCCCTGCCGATCTCGATCCTGAAGAGTTTCCGGTTGACAAAACCGGAACAGAGGAAACGGAGGACCGGATCTTCATAACGGCTCCATACCTTGGCCGCGCTGATGATATCATTGTCATCCAACCCGCTGAAATGTTCCATGAATTCCGTCCTGTTGCTCTCCGACATCTTTCCTCCCCGCTGATACAGAAAATAGTCCAGGGCGGGTGTGGCGAAAAGCTTTTCGCCTTGTGCGGCGAGGTCTTTTGCCCGCCTGAGCATCATGATCAGTAGCTGGTCGGCGGCAATCACACCTTTGTGCAGGTAAACCTGCCAGTACATAAGCCGGCGTGCCACGAGGAATTTTTCAATGGAATAGATCCCTTTCTCCTCCACCACCAGCAGGTCGTCATGTACTTCGAGCATTTTGATGATCCTGTCGGTGCCGATGGAACCTTCCGTCACCCCGGTAAAGAAGCTGTCTCTGCGCAGGTAGTCCATCCGGTCCACATCGAGTTGTCCGCTTACCAGCTGGTGAAGAAAGCGTTTTTTATATTCATCCCTGAAGATACTGATGGCCAGGGAGAGTTTGCCGTTGAATTCTTCGTTCATGATCTCCATCATCACCAGGGAGATATCCTCGTGCCGGATCCCTGAGATCAATGTCTTCTCGAGGGTATGTGAGAACGGCCCATGTCCGATGTCGTGCAGCAGGATCGCAATGGTAACAGCCTCCTCCTCCACCTCGGTGACCTCATGACCCTTGCTCCTGATCGATGCAATGGCTTCGGCCATCAGGTGCATCGCTCCAAGGGCGTGCTGAAACCGGGTATGATTTGCCCCGGGATAGACAAAGTGTGTCATGCCTAACTGGCGGATCCTTCTCAGCCTCTGGAAATAGGGGTGTTCGATCAGGTGGTAGATGATTTCGAATCGGATCTTGATGAATCCATATACCGGGTCGTTTATAATCTTGAATTTATTGGTCGGTCTTTCCATGTTTTAAATGCTTTGTTTCAGGGGGGTGCATAAACCCGGAACTGTCGATCAGATCTCAAAATTAAGGCTTTCATTATAAACTTCATCAGTACAAGTAAAAAAGGCCTGATTTTTTGGTATTTGAATGAAAATATGTACTTTTGCGTGTTGATTGAAACGAGGTAGAAATTATAGGGGACTGGCGTCCCCTATTTTATTGACAATATGATTGCTGAAAGTAAGGTAAGGGAATTGGTTAACAGCCGTATCGGGGGGACAGCGCTTTTCCTGGTGGATGTCATGACCGGAAAGGCCGGGGAGGTCCGCGTACTCGTTGATTCCATGAAGGGAGTCAGCATTGAGGAGTGTGCCGAACTGTCGCGCTGGCTGACAGGAGAGCTGGACGAGATTGATCCTGATTTCAGCCTGGAGGTCTCTTCGCCCGGACTCGGTGCACCACTGGTGATGAAGCAACAGTATGAAAAGAATATAGGTCGTGAGATAGAGATCATATTCACCGACGGGAATAAAAAGAAGGGAACCCTGCTTGAAGTGGATGAAGATGAGATCACCGTTGAGGTGACGGAGAAGATGATCGCAGGAGGAAGCCAGAAGAAAAAAAAGAGTGTACCGGTAAGCAAGCAATTTGCTTTCAAGGATATTAAATCAACCAAAGTTGTTGTGAAATTTTAAAGTATTGATGGGTTAAAATGGAAAATCTGAATTTATTTGATACGTTTTCAGAGTTCAAGGAACTGAAGAACATTGACCGTGTGACCATGATGAGTGTGCTGGAAGATGTTTTCAGGAGCTTGCTTCAGAAAAATTACGGCTCTGACGAGAATTTCGATATCATCATTAACATTGACAAGGGTGATTTTGAGATATGGAGGAACCGTGAAGTTGTGGAGGATGGGGAAGTTGAGGATCCCAACCTGCAGATCAGCCTCAAGCAGGCAAAATTGATCGATGAAGATTACGAGGTCGGGGAAGAGGTTTCAGACGAGGTGAAGATGAAGGATTTCGGGAGGCGCTCGATTCTTTCTCTCCGTCAAAATCTCTCAGCCAGGATCCTTGAACTGGAGAAAAATTCAATCTTCATGAAATACAAGGACCGGACCGGGGATATTGTTACCGGTGAGGTCTACCAGATCTGGAAGCGGGAGATCCTGGTGCTGGACGATGAAGGAAATGAACTGATCCTTCCCAAGGCAGAGCAGATCCCATCCGATTATTTCAGAAAGGGAGACACGCTCAGGGCTGTGGTCATCGCGGTTGAAATGCGGAATGCCAACCCGCTGATCATCCTGTCGAGAACTTCTCCGATGTTCCTCGAGCGTTTGTTCGAACTGGAGGTGCCGGAGATCTTTGACGGACTGATCACGATCAAGAAGATCGTGCGTGTACCCGGTGAACGTGCAAAAGTGGCTGTTGAATCATATGATGAGCGCATCGATCCGGTGGGCGCATGTGTTGGGATGAAGGGATCCAGGATCCACGGGATCGTCCGGGAGCTCCGAAACGAAAATATTGATGTGATCAATTTCACCAATAACCTGAACCTGTTTATATCAAGGGCACTGAGTCCGGCCAAGATCACTTCGATCAAGCTCAATGATGAAGATAAGAAAGCCGAAGTCTACCTGCAGCCCAAAGAGGTGTCACTTGCCATTGGTAAAGGCGGACTGAACATCAAGCTGGCGAGTCAGCTGACTGGTTATGAGATCGATGTATATCGCGAGATGAACGAGGATGATGACGAGGATGTGAGCCTGGAAGAATTTGCCGATGAAATTGAAAGCTGGGTGCTTGACGAGCTGAAAGCGATCGGGTGCGACACTGCAAAATCGGTACTGAATCTTTCTATCGAAGATCTCGTAAAAAGAACCGATCTTGAAGAGGAAACCATCAGGGAGGTGATGAAGGTCCTGAATGAGGAATTTGAATAGGCGCAACAATTTGAGGCGGGTAAGTATATTTTTATAGAATAAGCAATATATGGCAGAAAAAAAGGCGACAAGATTAAGCAAGGCAGCCAGGCAGTTTAATGTGGGGATCTCTACCATCGTGGAGTTCCTGCACAAGAAGGGTCATGATGTGGATTCAAATCCAAACACAAAGATCGAGCCTGAGTTGTATGAGCTTCTTGTGGAGGAATACAGCACGGATCTAAACGTGAAGAAGGATGCGGAAATGCTGACCCTGAAGAACTTCAGGGATAAGACCGAGTCGAAGGAGGATGCTGCTGATACAGAGAAGGAGTCCTCCACGGATGAGCCTGAACTGCTCATTACCGACAATACGCCCGGAACGGAAGAGAGGGCGAAGCCGGAGAAAGAGCCGGAGAAAGAAGAAAAGAAAGAGGAAAAGAATAAGGAGGAAGCAGAACCTGAAAAACCCGCTGCTAAAGAGAAGGAAGAACCTGAGGAGGAAAAAGAACCGGCCGCGGAAGAGGAGAAAACAGAAAAAGATGGCGGACCGCGGGTCGTTGGAAAGATCGACCTGGAATCCATGAACCAGAAGACACGCCCGGCCAAAAAGACGAAGGCGGATCGTGAGGCGGAAAAAGAGGCGGAAAAAGCATCTGTCGAAGCAGACAAAAAGGCAGCTGAAGAGAAGAAGGAAAAGGAGAAGGAGGCTGACGAAAAGGCACCGGTGGCTGAAGAAAAACAATCCGAACCGAAGGAAGAGAAGAAGGAGGAACAGCCTGAAGAGGAAAAGCCTGTCGCCAAGAAGAAGGATGACCTTATTCCGACCAACTATGAAAAGCTATCCGGTCCGACCGTGATAGGAAAGATCGACCTTCCGGAGAAGAGGCAGCCGAAGAAGAAAAAACCTGTGGCATCAAGCTCCGATTCTGATGCCGACATGAAGAAGAAAAGAAAACGCATCAAGAAGGATACATCCCGTGTTGATGTTGATAAGGATAAGGGGCGTCGTGACAAGGGGGGAAAACGCAAAAAACGTGGATCCCGTCCCGAAGTGAGTGAAGAAGATGTACAGAAGCAGATCAAGGATACGCTCGCAAAACTGACCACCAAGGGGGGAAAGTCCAAGGCTTCAAAATACCGTCGTGAAAAGCGCGATACCTTCCAGCAAAAGCTGCAGGAGGAAGAGGAGAAGCAGGAGCAGGACAAGAAGGTGTTGAAGGTTACGGAGTTTGTCTCTGTAAACGAACTTGCATCGATGATGGATGTGCCACCCACGGAGGTAATCCAGACCTGTATGAACCTGGGGCTGTTTGTCTCCATCAACCAGCGCCTGGATGCAGAGACCATGTCGTTGCTTGCCGATGAGTTTGGCTTTACGGTTGAATTCATCAGTGCAGATGTCATGGATGTGATCTCCGAAGAGGAGGATGACGAATCAACACTCGAACCGCGTCCGCCCATCGTAACAGTGATGGGTCACGTCGACCATGGAAAGACCAAGCTGCTTGACTACGTACGAAGTGCAAATGTCGTTGCCGGTGAGGCCGGTGGGATTACCCAGCACATTGGTGCATACGGGGTTGAGCTGGAAGATAAAAGGAAGATCACCTTCCTGGACACACCCGGACACGAAGCATTTACCGCCATGCGGGCCAGGGGTGCCCAGATCACCGACGTCGCCATTATCGTGGTTGCCGCCGATGACGGGGTGAAGCCACAGACCGTGGAGGCGATCAACCATGCTGCAGCAGCAGGAGTGCCGATCGTTTTTGCCATCAATAAGATCGACCGTCCAACTGCCAATCCGGAAAAGATCAAGGAGGAGCTGGCCAATATGAATTACCTGGTCGAAGACTGGGGTGGCAAGTACCAGTCACAGGAGATCTCTGCAAAAAACGGGATCAACATAGACGAACTGCTTGAAAAGGTACTCCTCGAGGCAGAACTGCTGGAACTCAAGGCAAATGGCAACAAGCGTGCAGTGGGTACGATCATTGAATCAACACTTGACAGGGGACGTGGTAATGTTGCCACGATGCTTGTGGAAGCGGGAACCCTGAATATCGGGGATGTGGTGATTGCCGGTCAGTTTTTCGGACACGTAAAAGCGATGTTCAACGAAAGGGGTCACAAGATCGAAGATGCAGGTCCCTCTACACCAGTGATGATCCTCGGACTCAATGGATCACCACAGGCGGGTGACCGTTTCAATGTCATGGGAAGTGACCGCGAAGCAAAAGAGATTGCAAACAAGCGTGAACAATTGCAGCGTGAGCAGGATCTGCGGACCAAGAAACACATTACACTCGATGAGATCGGCAGGAGAATTGCAATTGGAAACTTCCAGGAGCTGAATGTCATCGTGAAAGGAGACGTGGACGGATCCGTAGAGGCACTTTCCGATTCACTGATCAAACTGAGTACCGACGAGATACAGGTGAATATCAAGCACAAGGCTGTGGGTCAGATATCGGAATCCGATATTCTGCTGGCAGCGGCTTCGAATGCCATTGTCATTGGTTTCCAGGTCCGCCCGTCTCTGAGTGCCAGGAAGCTTGCCGAGAAAGAACAGATCGATATCAGGCTCTACTCCATCATTTACGATGCGATCGAAGAGGTAAGGGCAGCCATGGAAGGCATGCTTTCACCGGAGATCAGGGAGGAGATCGTCGCGACCCTGGAGGTTCTCGATGTCTTCAAGATCACCAAGGTTGGGACTGTCGCAGGTTGTATGGTCAAGGAGGGCAAGATCAGGCGTACTTCCAAGATCAGACTGATCCGGGACGGGATCGTGGTCTACACAGGCGAGTTGGGCTCCCTCAAGCGATTCAAGGATGATGCGAAAGAGGTGGTGACCGGACTGGAGTGCGGACTGAACATCGAAAACTTCAACGACATCAAGGTCGGGGACGTGATCGAGGCCTACGAGGAGACCGAGGTGAAGAAAACACTTTAGGGGTAGTTAAGAGTTAAGAGTTAAGAGTTAAGAGAAGATCGTTTTAGACTGCCGGCTGCCGGCTGCTGACTGCCGGCTGCCCACTGGCGACTGACTTTGCCCCCTTGCCC
>CAKZNC010000054.1 GCA_937129385.1 uncultured Bacteroidota bacterium | reverse complement strand
CTCTTCCGGCTTTTGCCATTCAGGGACAAGGTCCCCATTCATATCCTTAAGCAACCAGTCTTTATGCTCTTTGTAAATAAAGCTGTTTGAACTGACCATAAACGGACCAACCCAGATGCCCGGACTGTAGCCCGCTTCCTGGATACGTTTCGCAGCCGCCTCCAATCCGCCCGGCCAACGCTCATTCGTATTCAGCCAGTCACCATACCAGCTGTACCCGTCATCGATCTGTACAGCTTGTATACCCGGACCCGGATTCAAGCGCTCAATACTGTCAAGCATCCCGTCAAGAATACTGAAACGAAACTCCTTGTTGAATTCATACCAGGAACAATAATAATAACGTGGTGGCTTGAGATCCCCCACATCGTTAGAGACAGCCACCTCCTCAGCCATCGCATGCAGCACTTCATAGGGCTGATCACCTGTTTTGATATGGATGACCGGGAGGACTTTTCGCTTTTGATCCAGGACCACCTCCTCCATGGCAAACCCGGTTTCAAAAAAGACCTGGTCTGTATCCATATGCCGGTCGATCAATCCAATGCGATGTTGCCTGTTGTAAAGGGTGCTGCGATGCTGGTAATGGTTGTGATCAAATGCTGAAAAAACCATGGCATGCTCCGAGGGAGAAATGAGGGCGGTAAACAGGTAGCTGTCGTACGACCATACATTCTCCTTGAGCCTTGCAGACTCGATCCTCATCCTGGGCTCCGGGATGGGGTACACCCCACTGGCACCCCCAAAACCAAAACCCTGCTTATAAAAACGATCCGCACCCTTCACCTCTCCCCCGGCAATCGGCAACAACCAGTCGGGAGCAGTTTCGAAACCCTTGATTTCAGTTGCAACAAAATATCCGGTGGAATCTTTACCAAGTTCCAGGGTGATGTTTCCCCGGTCAAGCTGGTAAACAATCCTTCCTCCCCCGGCCGTTCTTTTAGTTGAAAGAAGGAGCGGATGCAAGGGTGCACCATCCATGGAAGGATAGCAGTCTGTTAGCCTCAGCTCTCCACTTGCCAGGCTGAATGTTCCATCCTCATAAATGGTCCATCCCTCCCGGCCTTGCTCGATCTCAACCGATGAACATGATCGTATTAAAAACAGAAGTATAAGCAGTAGAAAAAAAGGTGTTTTAATCTTCATAATTGGGAAGTGTTTCGTGATTAAAGTTACGACAATCAACCGAAAAAGGATCTCCTAGTGGCGAATTACCCTCCGGGGGAAAACGTATTGATCTCCAGATCAGGAACAGATTGGATTGCCTGAAGTCTTATATCCTGGTCAGGTTTCCGATCATTTCATTAAATTTACACCCTGAAACCAAAAGAATTGATATGCCCAGAGTCTTTACACCCGTAGATATCAGCAAAGAAGATAAAGAGGTTCGCAAAGATTATTTCGACCGCCACACCCCTGTTATCCATTGCAACGACACAGCAAAAGAGGGAGAAAAACTGAAAGTGAAAGTGAAATTGGGAACCGAATATCCCCATCCCGATCAGCCCGATCATTACATCAGCTATATTCAACTGTGGAACAGGGAGACATTTGTTGCAGAAGCCCGCTTTACTGCCGGGGCACTGGGCAATAATCCCGGGTTCGCAGAGGTCGATTTCTATATTGTACCCGGACCGGTCAGCCTGAATCTCAGTGCCATGGCTGTATGCACGAACCATGGCCTCTGGCAGAGTGAATCCAAAGAGGTGAGGATTGTTAAATAGGAACTCCCCTAACTTACCGAATTGTAGTCCACCCCCAACTCTTCAAGCACGTTTTCCTCCTCGTACCCGGAGGTGCCGACAAATGAAAGGAATGCAATTTTCCACTCCCCCTCTACCTTCTCCATGAAACGTACCTGCAGACTCTTGATCTCGATCTCATTATCGGGCATGGTATAGGTCCATGTCTCATTGCAGATCACGTAAGCAGATTCCTGGTATACCCTGATCCGGTAATTATCCTTCGCAACGGTGATATGCGTATTCTCAGGTGTGTTCGGATTGCTATCGATCAGCTCATCCCTGAAGAATGCCTCAACTTCATCCCAGCCCTCAAGGAAAACATGGTCATCTGCCCCTGTCGTTAGCCTGAAATTAAGACTGTCCTGTACATAAAAGCTGATCACCTTTTCAAAGTCAAAATCCATATATGCCTGTGTCTCAGTATTAATAACTTCAATGATCGCCCTCTTTTCCGCTTCCGGGTTGATCTGTTCCTGGCAGGAAGCCATCAATAAAAAGGAAAGTGCAATAGCAATAACAGCGGAATTTTTCATAGCAGGTAGTTTTTAGTTAAGAACTGTCCGGGAATAAACGGACATATTCATTCTATTGCAAGGTAGGGAATTGAAGAATAAATGTCAATCGGTCGGCATCAAAACTTTCCTATTCAGGATATACCGGCTGCAACCACTTCTCGTGTTCTGCATACCTGCTTTCCGCTGCCCATATGATGCCCCGCTTCATAAGCTCAAGCGCTTCAGGCACCTCAAAATCAGCAGCAACATGACCCAGTGAATTGTAATATACACGCCCTTCACCATAATATTTTTTCCAGACGACCGGCATTACCGCTCCATCGATCCACGGGGCATGATCACCACTGAAAGTCGTTGTTACCAATACGTTCACATTCGGATCCACATGCATATAATATTGCTCCGAGTGCATGTCAAAATCATTCAGTCCCCTGGTGACCTGATCCTTCCTGTCGACAATATTAACGGTATAATCAATGACTCCCCCGGGATGTGCAACCCATTGTCCGCCTACCATAAACTGGTATTCAGTGTTATTCCTGAATGCGTCTCCCAGTCCTCCGTGCCAGCCTGCGATCCCGACACCAGACCTGACCGCTTCGAGTAACCCTTTTTCCTGTTCGCCGGTAATCTGCCCCATGGTCCAGATCTGAACCACCAGGTCCAGTGATGACATAAATTCAGCATCTGTATAGATGCCCAGTGAATCAGACACGATCACCTCGGCGCCTTCTGAACGCATCCATGGCACAAAGATATCTTTTGTCTGCTCAGGTTCATGTCCGGGCCAGCCTCCCCAGACAAACAGCACCTTTTTGCCTTCAAGTGAAGAAGTTTCCCCGGATTGAGCCACGATGTCCGCAGCTAAGAAAATGGTAAGTGTAATGAATATGGAAAAGAAACGAAAGATCCTGGTTGCTTTCATACGTCCTCAAATTTTAATTGTATCCGGTCGATAATTGAATTTCCCGAATCTACAAAAAAAGGGTAAATAATCATATCTCATCATACGATATCTTATCATTCATGTAACGGATCGGTGTGGAAGGATATTTAGTACCGGACAGCCTGAAAACCTGGAGAGATCAGGTTTGAAATCATGATCGAGCAGGCTGACTCAACCCCGAAAAAATCCGGGTGGAGAAGCTTGTGGTACCTCTCCACCCGGACAACCATGAAATTGAAACTGCCTAGTATCGCTCTTTTCTCAAAGTCATAAAGGCCTGGGCCAATATCATTATTACTGTAAGGCTGAGTAATATTTTCCCAGTTATGCAATATGCACCGCAGAAGAATTCCTCACCTGCACCCGCAAGACAGGCACAAGCCCCGGTTATCGTCATCAGAACAACAAGTCCGAACAACATGAGGCCGGAAAAGAAAAGTATCTGTGCTACGTGCTTATTCATCGCCTATGATTTAATCCCAATATTACAGCATCGCCAGACCCATTTCAAGGATCAAGGTGTGATTTCTGTCACTTTTAGGTGTGTCATCCATCACAATTGAATATCTTTAAGTCAAAAGATGAATGTCATGAAAACTTCCTGCAGCAACTGTTCCTTCGGATCATGTGCGATTGTTGCACTCTCATCCTCAGAACTGAGGGCAATGGAAAAGGAGACGTGGCAGGCTGATTTTTCACAGGGTGCGATCATCAGGGTGCAGAACGATCCTGTTGATGCAGTCATCTACCTCAGGTCTGGATTTGTGAAGGAGTACGCCAGGCACCAGACAATGCCCGACCAGGTGATCCAGATCATCAAACCGCGGTCTTATATTGGATTGCACAGTCTTTGTACCGATACAACAAGTGCATTTTCCTACCAGGCCATATCCGAAATTGAGATCTGTTTTATCAGGAAGACTAAATTCAGCCAGCTGATCCGCGGCAATGGACATTTCGCCAGGGAGATCATTAAATGTCTCAGTACGGAAAGCATGAGCAATCACAGGAGATTCCTGAGCCTGAACAGGAATCAGACCTACGGTAAAGTGGCCGGATTGTTGCTTTATCTCTCTGAAGAGATTTACGGGAACCGCAGTTTCGGCCTGCAGCTCAAGCGTGCCGAACTTGCACAACTTGTGGCTTCAACCAGGGAAAGCATCACCAGGGCACTCCGCTGGCTTCATACTGAAAATGTTATCAATATGGATAAAAACCACGTAACAATCGTCAATTTTGAACGACTGAGTGAGATCGCCAGGCACGGATAGCAATCTTTCATGGAATGCTCAGTACAACATCTTGACAAGCTTCCCATCCATCAATTCCCAGTTCATAAAATACATGGTCATGCCAAATGAGAGATAGTAAATCCGGATTGGCTGATCATATCCCACAGTTCCTGCCTCCGAACTGATCTCATAAGCATATGATGGCAGCTGACCGACATCCGTTGCCAGGGTGAGATGCCAGTCGAGCAATCCCATGCGGTCGAGGGCCCTCCGCATCTTCACCCCAAGACGAACGGAAGTGATAAATGGTGCCTCAACTTCCTCTGATCCCTGGAAAGTATATGTATAGTTACTGTTTTTATCCATCCTTGTCATATTCCTGTATGCCGAAAAATCCTGTCTGAACAAAACTCCCGCAAAAGGGATAATGGTGCGGGAGGGTTCACTTGTCTCGTATACAGGATAAGAAATATCAATGGGAAATCCGTATGCATAATTCTCTCCGTGACCCCATAGACTAACAGGTTCGCTGTTGATCTCCTGCTCATGAATAAAGCCAAACCTGCTCCTGCTAAATTCAATCCCCGGTGAAATACCCAGTCCAAAATCAAATTCGAAATTACCCTTCAAACCAATCCTGTAATTAAAAACATCTGTCTGACGCGGCGAAGTTTGAACATCTCCCTCAAGACCTGGGGATAATCCTGTAAATACCAACAGAGGTTCCACATTCAGCCCGAGTGACAAATCACCCTGCGCATGCCCGTTAATACTCTGCAAGAATATGGTCAGGATTAAAACATTCCGAATGATCTGTTTCATAACAGGAAAATATGATTAATGCTATAATTTACACCAACATAAACACGTGTACGTTTTCATTGCGACCCAAGTTACAATTCTCTGCAAATTATCAATGCAAGTTCAAATATTATATCTTTGCAATACTATTATTCAAATGAGGAGATGCAGATACAAAGAAATAAGTCAGGAGAAACAATCAGCTACCGCGTAGTCATTGGAGAAGCAGGATCAGATTTTACGCAATTCATTAACCCGGAAGAGAAGGATTACCTGCAACGCCGTATTTCTTCAGGAAAGCCGCTCACCATTCTCAATCGTCCGGACGGCGTAGACTTCATCCTGCTGCTGAAGAAAGAAGAAGAGGTGTATCACATCGAACTGGAAAATGCCCGAAAAGCTGCTTTTGAACTGTACCCACATTTGAAAGACCACGATGCGGAGAAAATCTCGATAACGAACGATAAAATCACAAAAGCTGAAATGCTCGCATTCCTGGAAGGACTGTACCTGACAGATTACAAATTCAATAAGTACTTCACAAAAAAAGAAGATCAATTCAAGATCATGGAAGCGGATGTGATCTCCGAAGAGATTTCCGAAGAAGATCTTGCCAGCCTGGTTGCGGCACTTGAAGGAACCATCTTTGCCCGCGACCTTGTAAATGAACCACTCTCATACCTCACCGCCACGAAAATTGCCGAAGAAATTGCCGAAAAGAGCACCGAAGCTGGTTTCAGCATTGAAACTTTCAATAAGAAGAAGATCGAAGCGCTGCGTATGGGCGGACTCCTGGCTGTGAACAAAGGAAGCGTTGATCCTCCCACTTTTTCAATCCTGGAATGGAAACCGGAAAACGCGAAAAACGACAAACCCTACATCCTGGTCGGAAAAGGGGTCGTTTATGATACGGGCGGACTGAGCCTGAAACCTACGCACGATTCCATGGATTACATGAAATGTGACATGGCCGGTGCTGCGGCTGTCGCCGGAACGATATATGCAATCGCAAAAGCAAAGCTACCTGTACATGTGATCGGGTTGATCCCGGCCACCGACAACCGGCCCGATGGCAACGCGTATGTGCCCGGCGATGTTGTTGAAATGTACGATGGCTCAACGGTTGAGGTCCTGAATACCGATGCGGAAGGCCGCATGATCCTCGCGGATGCCCTCAGCTATGCGAAGCAATATGATCCGGAACTCGTGATCGAACTCTCAACACTTACCGGGGCCGCCCATGCAGCTGTTGGTAAATACGCGATCGTGGGCATGGGCAACGCCGGCAAAGCCTCAATGGAAGCGCTGGTGGAAGCAGGATTCAACACCTTTGAACGGATCGCCGAATTTCCATTCTGGGATGACTTTTCTGAATTATTGAAATCCGACATCGCCGATCAGAAAAACATCGGTGGTAGGTATGCCGGTGCAATCACTGCCGGAAAGTTCCTGGAAAAATTCACCGACTATCCATATGTCCACCTGGATATCGCAGGCCCCTCATTCAATAAGACTCAGGACAACTACAGGGGCAAGGGAGGCAGTGGCATTGGAACAAGGCTGCTTTTTGAATTTTTTAAACAAAAATCAAAATAAGAAGATAATGAACAGGAAGACGGTTATCGGTATCTCACACGGGGATATCAACGGGGTCAGCTACGAAGTTATACTGAAGTCACTGGAAGATAGCCGGCTACTTGAGCTTTGCACCCCGGTGATCTATGGCTCACCAAAAGTGGCAGCCTACCATAAGAAAGCTGTGAATATCGAAGAACTGAACCTGAACAGCATCAGGAAGCCGGGAGAAGCACATGACAAAAGGATCAACATCATCAATTGCATCGACGACAATGTCAGGGTTGAACTGGGAAAATCCACCCGCCAGGCCGGGCAATCTTCTTACGAAGCACTGAAAACAGCAGTCACTGACCTCAAGAGTGAAGAGATTGATGCGCTGGTGACCGGACCAATCAATAAACAGAATATCCAAAGCGAGAATTTCAGCTACAGTGGTCATACCGAATATCTCAAGGATAGCTTCGGGGTCGACGATGTGCTCATGCTCATGGTAAGTCAGTATATGAAAATAGGTGTTGTGGCTGGACATGTCCCAATCGCAAAACTATCGGAATTTATCACCTTGGAACGGGTACTCTCAAAGATCAGACTGCTGAACCAATCGTTGCAAAAAGACTTCAATATCAGGAAACCACGGATCGCTGTGCTCGGTCTCAATCCGCATGCGGGTGATGAAGGTCTGCTCGGCGAGGAGGAACAGCAGGTGATCATCCCGGCCATCGAGGAGGCAAAAAAACACAACACGCTGGTATTCGGCCCCTTTCCTTCAGATGGATTCTTCGGTTCAGGCACATATGCAAAATTCGATGGGATACTTGCAATGTACCACGACCAGGGGCTCATCCCATTCAAAACCATTTCCAAAGATGAGGGAGTCAACTATACCGCAGGTCTCCCAGTGGTACGCACCAGTCCGGCACATGGCACTGCCTATGAACTTGCAGGAAAAGGCGAGGCATCCTTCGATTCATTCAGAAATGCGATCTACCTGGCATCAGACATCATAAAGAACAGGAACTACTACGACGAAATCAACGCCAACCCGCTCCATTCCACCTACAATTCAGGCTCCGACAAAGACGACGATATCAACGATCTTTCAGAAGATCAACAATAACATATTTACTGGGAATTATGGAGCCGGTTGTTTTCAGGAGATGGTCAAATAAAGGACATGCGGTGCTGTCTACATTTCACAAGGTGATACGCATTGCTACCCTCTCACTGGCCTACACCCTGGTCCAGGGACAAACTTTGTCGGCACAAACCGATACCACAACACCACAAATATTCTATGACCTGGAAGAAGTGGAGGCCATCGGTGAGAAAGCGGCGGAACTCTATGCACCCGCGCTCCGCCAGCTGCTGATCATCTCGCAGGAAAATATCGCTCCCGCACCGTCGCGATCACTCGGTGAGCTGCTCGACCACCATCCGGGAATTGATATACGTACAAGAGGACCCCATGGTATACAGGCCGATCTGAATATCCAGGGTGGTTCATTCGACCAGTCACAGGTGCTGTTCAACGGTCTGGAGATCACGGATCCCCAAACCGGGCACTTCAGCCTGGACCTTCCCGTGAACCTGTCAGCCACAAAAAGGATCGAAGTACTCAAAGGTCCTTCTGCAAAGAGATACGGTCCTGGTGCATACACAGGGGCTGTCAACATCATCACCCGGCCAGACGATTCTCTCCACTTCACTGCAAATGCCTCCTATGGCAGTTTTCAAACCTGGGATGCCGGTGCGACCCTGCACCTCCCTGTCGGTGAAACAAAAAACCTGCTCTCCCTCTCTTCAGCCACAACCGATGGTTATACGCAAAATACAGATGCAACGAAACACGACATATTCTTTCATAACCAGGCAGTGACCGGTAAAGTTAAAAGCGACATTCTACTTGGCTGGAACAGCAAGCAATTCGGCGCACTCGCATTTTACACACCCAGGTACCCCGACCAATACGAAGAGACACAAACGGTTTTTGCAGCACTGAAGCTTGGGGCTGCGAAAGATGAAAGAGGATTTTCAGGCAGTATCCACTGGAGGAGGCATTACGATCATTTTACCCTTTTCAGGGAGAACCCTTCAGCATACGAAAATTTTCACCGATCGGATCTCCTTGGGGTAAACCTGGGAAGAAAATTCTATAGCAGCCTGGGCGTCACCAACATTCATACACGCTGGATCCATGACCGGATGCTGAGCACAACTCTTGGGGAACCCATCGCCCGGCCTGTTCCTGCAGGAAACAACGGGGTTTATAACCACTTTGCATATCGAAACCGCTGGAGCCTGATGGCCGACCACCAGCTTCAGGTCGGCAAACTTTATATAAGTGCCGGATTGCTCCTACAGGCCGGTATCCGCGACCTGCTCTCCCCGGGAATCTATCCCGGACTGGATGTCTCATACCTCCTGTCACCCCGACTGCAGATCTTCGCATCGGCAAATCGCTCCATGAGGCTACCCACCTATACAGATCTCTATTATGAAGGACCCCGGAACAGGGGAAACCCGGATCTCCGGCCCGAAAAGGCGGTGACCATCGAATCCGGCATCAATTTCAAAACCGAGACAATCCGGACCGATATCGCACTGTTTTACAGGAACGGAACGGAAACCATCGACTGGATCTGGAGAGACAGCGTCTGGGTGACCAGCAACCTGACAAAACTTGACACCTACGGGGGTGAAACAACACTGGAATACATCCCTGGAAACCCTGGCCCGATCAGCAGTCTGCTCCATTCCATAAGAATCTCTTATGCTTATACCGGGATCAATAAATCAATCGATGCATTCGTTTCCAACTATGCACTCGATAATCTAAGGCACAAGGCGATCTTCAATTTGCGGCTCTCCCTTCCCTGGAATATCTATGTCGATCTGATGGTAAGATGGCAGGACAGGAACGGCTCCTTCCTCTACTATGAATCACCTGATGCCATGCCCTATGAAAGAGATTATGAACCCTTCTGGCTGGCGGATCTTCATACAGGTATCCGGCTGAATAGATTCACCCTGTTTGTCAATGTCACAAATATATGGAATACCCCCTACAGGGATATAGGGAGTGTGGTCATGCCAGGCAGGTGGATCATGACCGGCATCGAATTCCGGTAGGATCTATCCGATCAGTGCCTTGTAATCATCAGCCGAAAGCAGTTCGTCGGCCTGCGCGGCATCACTGATCTTTATCTTCACCATCCATCCTTCGCCATAAGGATCTGAATTCACCACCTCGGGAGCATCTTCAAGCTTTCCATTCACTGCTTCAATCTCCCCGCCTACTGGCATAAACAGATCTGAAACAGTCTTCACAGCTTCGATCGTTCCAAAGGTATCGCCCTGGTCGAGTGATTCTCCTTCCGTCTCGATCTCAACAAATACAACATCACCAAGTTCGCCCTGGGCAAAATCGGTCACACCAACAGTTGCCGTGTCACCTTCAATAAGAACCCATTCGTGGTCCTTGGTATACTTCAGATTTGATGGAATGTTCATAGGTTTTATGTGTAAGATTTACGAATAGTAAAAGTAATTGTTTTTTCCTGATTGCAAAAAAAGAACCAGCATTACAGATGATGTTTTTAAACTGAATATACCCCCCTTCGTCCACCGTAGCCCTGGCGAAGGCGGATCGTCCACCGTAGCCCTTCGAAGCTCTGGCAAAGGATATTCATCCTCCCTCTGACCTCCGGAGCTTCTGCGAGTAGGGACATACCACGCCGCGCCCACCATAGCCCTGGCGGAGGTGGGAAATACGCTACAAGGTAAAGGTAAGACTAAAACCTGTATTGTAATTTGCGTTGTCGTAGGTGTTCGTGATATAGGGTTTATTGACACGTTGGTCATAAAACGCCCGGAGCATGAACTTGTCACTCAGCTGGTAATCGGCCGTCGCCTTAATACTAATGATCTTCTGACCTGCCGTGATCTCGCTGCCCGAAATATCTTCCAGCTTCCTGATCACGGTCTGGTTGTTCCTGAAGGAGACATCCACCCTGACATTCAGGTCGCTGGAGATCTCTTTCTGGTTGATGATCAGCTGTACAGAATTGAACCTGTATCCTGCGCCAAAGACATATTCATTGCTGCGCACCTCGTTTACCTGTGTGTTGGCCATGTTCAGGCCGACGGTACGGGATTTTTTAATCTCAAAGCCGGTGGTCAGACTGTTCTTCCAGTCCATATTGATGTCGAGAAGCGGACTGAACTGTTCACTGATCGTCACCGAATTGATCGACCTGGGAACGGTGAAGTTGCCCTGCAGGTCAATGTAAAATGTTTTGCCATCGATTACTCTCTCCTCGACAAAGTAGGGATTGAGGTTAGAGATAAAGTTTCCGACACTGTATGTAGAGCGGTAGGCGTGACCGAGGGTTATGGAATTGATATAATCCTGCAGGATCTCGATCTTACCCAGTCCGTCATAGGTCACTTTCCAGTTCGGCATGGGAAGAACTTCTCCGATCTTGTATATGGCATTCAGCGCAACATTGTCAGTGGTTTTGTACCCGTAAGCAGCCAGGAATGCAGGGATCAGCACATCCTGTGAGGTCGGACCATATCCATCATAGTATCCTGAAGAATCATCATAGAATGCGGAGGGATTGGGGTACGTATTCATCGCCAGCCTTTCAGATATATCTCTCCTGGCCTGGTGTTTCAGGAAGTTAAATGCATTGGAGATATCCACACTGTCGGTCAGGGGTTCAAATGCTGTTCCCCATGAAAGGAAAGACATGCTGACGTTCCCGGATTCGATCCTTCCCCTTTCGCTTGAACTTTCCGGCAATTCACCATCTTCATTTACAGTGTAAAACTCCGAGATATTCTCCGAATAGGCATGATTCCCCGTGAGATCGATACGCAGTCCTTTGATCGGTTCAATGTTTGCCCTGAAATTCAGACGTTTTGAATTATTTTGATTAACCGGATCATTCAGGTACTGGCTCGTTGAGAGCCAACCGTTGTCGAATGCATCACCTGCAAAATCACTCCTGTACCACCCTGAAATATATTCCCATCCTGGAGTCAGCTGGCTACCATGTCGTTGCATCCCCATCAAGTCTGTTCCCTGGTTGTATCCCGGGAGCAATGATCCTCCGCTACTCGAATAGGTGACGTTTACCGTGCGGACCGACATCAACATCCTGATACTGTTCTCCAGGATGAAGGTCAGCGGATCCTCTCCCTTCTGGACGGTACCGGTGACCACCAGGCGGGAATTGGGAACTGTTTCCATGGTCGTGACCTTGATACGCCTGTCAGACAAGATCTCGAAGTCGTTCTCAACCTCCCGACCTCCCTGGTCAAAGACTGCCACCTTGATCTTTTCTGTACGCAGGTTGTGGGTGACAAATCTACCTGTGCCCTCCCTGAAGTAAACGTTTTCCTGTTCGAAGGTCTTTTCCTTTGTACGTACCTCCTCTTCCTGCCTGGCAGGAGCTCTACCTCCCCGCGTATTCCTCCTGTATTTATCGTTGATGCTTTTCAGGTAATCCACCTTGTTGTAGAGGTTCACAAAGTTCATCTGTCCGTTCACCTGGATGGTATAGGAATTCTTGATGCTGTTCCCCAGGTCAATAGTATCACCGGGTAGTACAGGCCCGATATCCCATCCATAAGTTCCGTTGTACCGGGTATTCAGCGTCATCCAGTCCAGCAAAGGGATCTTATTGATCGGCAGGGTGTAACTTACGGTAAACTGGTGATAATAACTGGTGGTGCGCCCGAAGGATCTGATGTTCTGCATGATCGAATCCCGGTACATTTCGTATCTTTCAATCTCCCTGTTAAATCGTCCTTCCGGTTCATCGATCCTGGCGATGTTCGTGGCTGAAAAATCAAATTTCAGGTTCCTGGTCAGGTCAAACTTCATGCTGTAATCCCTGTTCCAGTAAAAATCTTTCTTAAAAGTAGGCCTCACTGTAAATGCCGGATTGTTGATGTTCCTGATCTGCTTTTCCAGGTAGCTCCTGTCCATGTCGGTCCGGAAGGTAAGCCTCGAGGGAAGGTAATAGAAATTGAAATCCTTGACCATCCTCAGCCATTTGTGATTGAGGAATTTCACATTGTTGAACGGACGCACATTCTTGGGCCTGCTGTTGTAATTATAGCTGATATTCGCCTTGATCCTTTTGGTATTGTAGTACCTCAGGTTTGGACTGGTGCTACTCATTTCATTCAGAGAGAAGCTCGTGGACCAGTTTGAAAGAGACCAGATCCTGGTCTGCCCGCCTCCCTGCGGATTCACCCTCAGGTTGGTCAGCGCGAATGACTTTCGTTCAACAATATCCTGGGAGTACTTCTTGATGGAATCCCGTTCCGTTTCGGTCTCTGCATTCTCAAGGGCCTCTTTCAACGGGATATCCGGGTCAAGCGGATTGTATTCCGGGTTGACGATCGATTTGGAATATCCCACGTAGAGGGGAATAGACACCCCGGCCTCCTCTTTGAATACCTTGCCCATTTCAAAATTGGAAGAGACATCATACTGAATGATCTGCTCCCTGGACCGTTCATTTACTTTTTGCTCGATACTTCCGAAACCCGGGGTACTGGTCGACCCTGCAAAGGTGACATTCCCAAAATCAGCCAACCGTGCACTGGCCCTGCCGTTCGCGGCCCATCCTCCTCCTTCATCGAAATTGGTAAGCCGAAGTTCGTTTAACCATATCTCCCCGGTCTTTGGCATCCCGTCGTCAATGTTCGGATTGCTGCCTCGCCTGGGGTTCCGTACACCGATCATGATGGTACGTACGCTGCTCATATTCGGGTTACCGGAAACGGACACTTTATTGCCCCTGGGATCAAATATCGAGTAAACCGAAGTGATGCTCACCGCACTGTTGGGGTCAGAAATCTTCCTGTTTCGCTCCTGCTTCACCTCTGTAAAGAGGGAAAGATCGATCTCGAAGCGGTTCTCATCGGGCCACACGATCTCCCTGTCTGATTCACTGTCCTTATCATACCTGCCATGGGGAGTAAGCACAAGCGGAACTTCATATTCATAATAGTTGCTCTGGTAATCTGAACCGATCCTGATAAATGCAGTCAGCTCCTTGTCCTGCAGATCACCATCTATCAACGCTTCCGCATGTGCCTCCATCTGGATTTTCCCATACTGCCTGATGTCCAATTCAGTATTTTTGTATGCAGCCCTGGCATCTCCGTCACCCAGCTCAAGTACCTTGAGTACAATGGCCTGTTCATTCAGCTGTCTCAGCTGTGGCTGCGAGGGATCGATCTGCCGCGTAAAACCAGGAGGCAATACATAATTGACCGGCTCCTTGCCATAGTTTTCCTCGATGTTTACAGCAGAGATGGAAAGCGTGCCTTCCGGGGGCTCGATACCGGTCCAGTCTTCTCCACCCTGGATAAAGGGAAGGTTGTAACGGCGCCATTCCCCCCTGATCAGCTCGAGCTTGGCAAAGCGCAGGAAGACTGTATCCTGGAAACCCGTGAGGAACATCCGCATGAACCGGATGGTTTTGAAATCTGAGATTCCGCCCACGGCCCGCACGTAATCATGGATTGGGATCCGGAACTGGAACCACTCCACATCCTGGGTCGTACCATTTTCAAATTCAACCGAATTCACCACCTTATCAACAATGTAGTTCCTGCCAACCTCCAGCTCGCTGGGACTGAGGTCCACCCGGTATTCAAAATAACTTTCACTCTCACTCAGGGTATTGTCACGGTTGATATCCTCCTGGTCTGGGATCGTTTTCCCGGAAGTTGTGTAGGATTCATCGTTCTGCAGGTCACTGGGAGAGTTGCCCTCCGGGTTGTTGTAATGCTTGTATCGATCCAGGATGCCGCGCTGCTCACCATCGTAGTCACTGCCCCTGTAATAGTGATAGTTATCTGAAGAGGGATCAGCAATGATGGCATCGTATGCTTCCTGACTAAGATTATTGCTGGTGTACAGTGCTTCGACCTGGACCAGGAAATCATCATTCCTGGAATCGAAAAAGGTCTTTTCATCTTCGCTGCTCAGTCCGTCCAGTCCCACATCCTGGTACTGCCGGGCCTCGTCCCCGCCGCTGAAGGCATTCACAAGTGATTGAACCAGGGGCACACGTCCCCATACCGTGGTATCCACCTTTTCAACATTTTCATCGGTAGGCAGACCGTTTTCAAACATTTTTCTTGAATCCTTGAGGATATCCTCGGAGACACTCCCCAGGTTAAAGATCATCTCCCCGCCGTTCTGTCCTTCCCTGGCAGCATACGGATCCATGAGCCAGAACTCGATGAACTCGACATTGGCTTGCTCAAAATCACTGGAGTAGATCTCCCGCATCATACCTCCCCATCTACCCTCAGGTTCCAGCAGCCTTCCGTTCCTGTCGATCCGTTCGGCATCATAATTATATGGACCACGCTCCCTGGGATAGTACGCCACGTTCAGCACAGAAATATTTGTGGGTGTCCCGTATGGATTTTCCTTCTCAGGAAAGATGTCCTGTTCATAGACTTCGTATACATACGGACTCGACTGGCTGTCGGGATTTTCCTTGATATGCAGCGGGGTGGTGGACTTGTTACGCAGGAAAAGCGGGTCGATCTGGTACCATGCAAATTTTGCACGGCCGTAACCATATTCGCGGTCATTGTTCAATTCAGCTTCCGGGAAAAAATCGCGCGGTGTACTTGCCAGGGTCCATGCGGCATAGTGCTTCATATCGATGGAGGTCTCGCTACCCTCGAAATCATCGATATAGGCATTTCCCTCTTTGTCAATCGCCCTTGAATGACCGGGAATCAGGTGTGCAAACTCTCCAACGAAAGTAAGCTGGGACGGTGCTTTTGTTTCGATCAGGGGCAACTTATCAACCAGGGTTGTCAGCAAAGGGGCCTCCTTGGAATAGGATGTGTTCAGTCCCCAGATGGTATTGGAGATCGGTTCGTCACCTATGTTTACCTTCTGTGTATGTGGCCGTTCTGTAAGGTGCAGGATGGTGGCTCCTACATTGAAATTGTTCGAGACCTGGTAATCGAAATGGGATCCCACCATCGTTTTGGTCTGGAAATTAAACAGTGACTGGTTCTCAAGAGAGATCTTCACCTGGGTGCCGGACTCCATAATTGCCTGGTTGATGATGGTCACCCTTCCCAGGGTATAATCCACGGTGTAGTCCTGTCCCTCCACAAGTACGCGTCCGCCTGCAGTTACCTTCACCGATCCTTCCGGCACATTCATGGCATTGAGCATGATCTCAGAGCTGGAGCTGGATGAATAGGTTCCTGTAAGTGCAAACTTATTCTTCTCTGCAATTTGCTGGGCCTTGGTCTTTGTACTGTCATACAAATCCTGGAAGACATATTTGTTGATGGCAAGTTCAGCAGCCTCCCCCGATAGGCTGTCCTCCAGGATATCGACCAGGTCCGACCCGAAAGGTTCCAGGAGTGGAAAGATGACCCGACCGTTATCCGGCAGGATGGTGATACCTCTCAGATAATCAAAGATGCCATCGGGATATGGATCCCTTTGCGAGTTCATATTGTCCAGGTTCAGCAGCGAGAGTAGCGTGGTCTTATTGAGATCTCCTTCCGGCAGGTAGTTGATCTTGTTCCCGGTCTTGTCGTCACGATACACCACGTCAAGCGTAAATGCATCCTCCTGGACCTGGTATGCGCCAATGGCATACACGTTTTTCATCATCAGGTCCCAGGTATAGCTCCTTGGCGTGAAGTTCGACGGCTTAAGGAGCTTAAGAATCAGTGTTTGCGGAGCGCTTACACCGGAGGAGGATGACAACTCCCCAACCCTGTATGTCTGACCCTGGTAGGTATATTCATAAGCGACCGCCAGTACTTCATCTGTATTCAGCGCCGTATTCAGGGAGATATAGCCCAGCTTCTCATTGAAATCAAATTCCCTGGGAGAGAGCAGTCGCGCATTTTCAATCTTCTCGAAATCCCTCCCAAGCTGGAGATTCTGTGCCTCAAGCACTCCTGTTACATTTTTAATCTCCCTGACTTCATCATATGTTGTGGTGAGGTCGTTGTAGGCGCTGTTCAGGTCATTGCGGGGTGGAACCCCATTGGCCCCGTTATCAGCAAACACTCCACTGTAGGGGTTTTCCTCCCCCAGGTCGATCAAGGCGAGGATGTTCCGGGAGTCTTCGTAATTGGTGGTTTTGTTGGTGACCCACACCTCGATCTTCGTGATCGTCACATTCGAAGTGATCGTCGGAAGCGTCCGCATGGCAGAATTATAGTGGTCACGGAAATAGTCCGACAGGAAATAGTGTTTATTCACATCGTAGTCATCCACGGCTACCTCGAACTCACTCGTCTGGGCGCCACCGGATGCCTGGATCACCTGGGACTCACCCCGTTGCTGGGAAAATACACTGGTCACGGTGAGCTTCCCGAACTGCATCTCAGTTTTTAGTCCGAAAAGGCTCATGCTCCCGTTGATCAGGGAGCCCGGCAACGGGAGGTTTACATTCCCGGCCTCGATCTTCTTGATGATCTCGTCCTCTTCGCCGGCATATTCAAGCTTCGTTTTCTGATCAAAATCGAAAGTTGCTTCCGTATTGTAGCTGAAATCCATATTCAGCTTTTCACCGATCGAACCCGAGACATTCATGATGATCTTCTCATCAAACTGGAATGAAGGTGTTTTCCTGAGTCGTTCTGAAATATTGGGGTTATCGATCTTGGAATAGTTAAAACCGAAGATCAGCTCCGCACTTCCGCTGGGAACAATATTGATCGTGTTGGATCCGAACACCTTATCAAAGGCCTCTCCCCCCAGGTTGATGGAGGGGATGAATGACTGTTCCTCAATGGCTCCTCCACCAGACTTCATGCGCCAGTAGTCCCTGACCGCCTTGTTGAACTGGTACTGCTGAAACTCATCGGTTGACATCACTTTCGGTACCCGGTAATTCCAGCTCCCGATCTTCTCCTGGAACAGGTAGGTATCCGTCTCCGGGTCATATACGATCTCCTTTTGAACATTGGATGGATTGTCCAGGTAGAGCGGCGAATTGTCTGAATTAGAAAATGGGTAGTTGTCCTCCTGTATTGGAAATGGCAGGGTATCGGGCTGAAAGAATGCGGCCCCTGCTGGTGCAGCGAAAACAGTGTTCTTCGTCGAAGCTAACGGCAGGATCATGCCTGCCAGCATCACGAATAGCAGATACGGAACTATATGATTACGCGATAGCTTCAACAGTTCGTAGCAGTTCAGTTTTTTACATTAATTTCAGGGCTCCCTTTACAACTTCTTCAACACTTTGTTCTTCTCCTTGTATCACCTTGGCCAGACTCTTCTCAACAGTCTTGCGGGGAAAACCAAGTGCCACTAATGCTGATAACGCTTCTTCTCTTACAGTATTGTCCTGTGGGTGGAATAAATCATCCCTTTCAGAGGCCTTTCCGACCTTGTCCCGAAGGTCGACAATGATCCGTTGGGCAGACTTCGCCCCGATCCCTTTGACATTCTGCAATGCAACCACGTTTCCGGAAAGGATGGAAGTGCTCACCTCAGCTGGGGTCATGGAGGAGAGGATCAGTCGGGCAGTATTGGCTCCGACACCTGATACCGAGATCAGTAACCTGAAAACTTCGCGCTCCTGCTTGTTGGCAAATCCAAACAACAGCTGGGCATCTTCGCGGACGACATGGTGCAGGTACAACTTCGCAGTTTCCGACGTTCCAAGATTTGAAAATGTATTCACAGATACATGCAGAAGATAGGCAATCGACCCTGCTTTCACCACCAGGTGGGCAGGAGATCGCTCAACGATTTCACCTTCAATAAACTCATACATAATTTTTCAATGCTTAGAAGCGGCTAAGATACAAAAAAGAACCAAGGGGCAAAGGGCAAGGGGCAAGGGGCAAAGGGCAAGGGGCAAGGGGCAAGGGGCAAAGG
>CAKZNC010000053.1 GCA_937129385.1 uncultured Bacteroidota bacterium | reverse complement strand
CAAGTCATGCAAGGTAGTGACCATCCTGGATAATATCATCCCGCATGAAAAGCGGATCGGTGACAGGTTGTTTACAAAATATTTCATCAAACCGGTGGATGCCTTTGTTGCCATGTCAGATGCTGTACTTGAGGATACAAAGAAATTTAACACCTGGAAGCCCCGCGCTTTTTGCCCGCATCCCCTGTTTGACAATTTCGGGGAGCAGGTCGGAAAAAAAGAGGCAAAGGAGCACCTCGGACTGGATCCTGAAGAAAACTACGCGCTCTTTTTTGGGTTTATCAGGGACTACAAGGGGCTGGACCTCGCCATCAGCGCATATGCCGAAGCCGGTCTGAAGGGAACGAATTACAAACTGCTTGTTGCGGGGGAATTCTATGCCGATGAAGAGGGATACATGGAACTGATCCGGGAAAAGGGAGTTGGTGAGCAGGTGGTGCTCAGGACCGATTTTATACCAGACGGGGAGGTGAAATACTATTTTTGTGCATCCGACCTGGTGGTTCAGCCATACAAAACTGCCACACAGAGCGGGATCTCCCAGATTGCCTATCATTTTAACAAACCCATGGTTGTGACCAATGTGGGGGGATTGCCGGAGATTGTTCCCGACGGCAAGGTGGGCTTCGTTGTGGAAAAAAGTGCGGATGCGATCGCCGGTGCAATTTTACGGTTTTACAGGGAGCAGCTGGAACAACAATTTTCACAGGAAGCAGCCCGGGAAAAGGAGCAGTATTCCTGGCAACGCATGGTTGATACCATCGGAAATCTAACAGAAGAATTATGATTATCAGAAGCAAGGCACCATTACGGATTGGGTTTGCAGGCGGCGGATCTGATGTTTCCCCGTTTTCCGACCTCTATGGGGGAGCCATACTGAACGCAACGCTGAACATGTATGCGTATGCGACCATTATCCCCCGGCAGGATGGAAAAATCGTACTGAACTCAGTGGATCGGGATGTCCGGGAAGAGTTCGATGCAGAGATGGAGATCGAGGCGACAGGGAAACTTGACCTGATCAAAGGCATTTACAACCGCGTTGTGAGGGAATTCAGCAAGAAGCCGCTTTCGTTTGAACTAACGACCCATGTTGATGCGCCTCCGGGATCGGGGCTTGGAAGCTCCTCCACGCTGGTGGTAACCATCCTGGGTGCATTCAGGGAGTGGCTCAATCTTCCTTTGGGCGAATACGACATGGCGCACATGGCCTACCAGGTGGAACGGGAGGATATGCAGATGGCCGGTGGAAAGCAGGACCAGTACGCAGCCACCTTTGGGGGGATCAATTTCATGGAATTCTACAAAGACGACAAGGTGATCGTAAATCCACTCCGTATCCGGACCGAGGTACTGGACGAGTTGGCTTATAACCTGATTCTTCTGAATACCAATACAAGCCGGTTTTCATCGCAGATCATCAAGGCCCAGCAGGACAATGTCAGGAACAACCTGAAATCATCCGTGGAGGCCATGCATCATATCAAAGAGCAGGCACGTTTGATGAAAGAGGTGTTGCTGAAGGGTGAACTTGACAGGATGGGAGATATCCTGAACCTGGGTTGGGAATACAAACAGAAAATGGCAGACAACATCGTCACCGGGGAGATCCTTGAGCTTTACGAACAGGCAATGAGTGCGGGTGCTTCCGGGGGGAAGATCAGTGGTGCCGGAGGTGGCGGATTCATGCTTTTTTATTGTCCGGGCAACAGCAGGCATCGCGTGATCAAAGAGCTCAGGGACAAGATCGTGCATATACACAGATTTGAATTTACAAAGACCGGATTGAGAAGCTGGAAATCAGAATAACCCCATCCATATGAAATCCAAAGAGGCCATTATCCTGGCAGGCGGACTTGGCACGCGGCTGAAGAGCAAGATCCCGAATCTTCCTAAGCCCATGGCACCGCTTAACGAAAAACCATTCCTGGAATACATCCTTAAATACCTGGCGGGTTTTGGGATTGAACATGTCATCCTTTCCGTAGGATATAAGAGCGAATCTATTTCGGAATATTTTGGCGATCGATATGAAAATATCAGGATCAGTTATGCTATAGAGAAGGAGCCTCTCGGCACAGGAGGCGGAATACGTCTTGCAATGGAACTGGCAAAAGAGGATCATGTATATGTTCTGAACGGGGATACTTTTTTCAGGGTCAACCTGCATGACCTGAGCGAGTTCTATTTTGCACATGGTGCCGACCTGTGCATGACAGTGAAGCGGAAAAGGGACTTTTTCAGGTACGGAACCGTTGAACTGGATGTGTGCAAAGTGGTCGGATTCAAAGAAAAACAGCCTGTAAAGTCGGGATTGATCAATGGCGGCGTCTATATCACCTCAACCTCGGTTTTCGACAGGTTCGATCTGCCTGAAAAATTTTCTTTTGAGACAGATTTCCTGGAGAAGCAACTTGAACAATTAAAAATCTGCGCCATGCGGTGCAGCGAATATTTCATTGATATTGGCATCCCGGCAGATTATGAGAAGGCGATCAGGGAGCTGCCCTCACTCATCCGGTTTTAGCACTCCTCTTCGATCTGGTAATTGTTCCTGTCCATGGCCGACCTTGATACAAGCTCACCCAGGAATCCCCCTATGAACAGCTGTGCTCCGATGATCATGCATGTAAGTGCAATGTAAAACAGCACATTATCGGCCACAAGGCTTCCAAGAATCTTGTGACGCAGCGCATACCATTTCTGGACCCCGATAATCACAAGAGCAACCACACCGATGAAAAACATGAGCGTGCCAATGAGTCCGAACAGGTGCATTGGTTTTTTGCCAAATCGCGTTACAAAAGTAACGGAGAGCAAGTCCAGGAATCCGTTGATAAAACGCTCCATGCCAAATTTTGTCACCCCGTATTTCCGCTCCTGGTGCTGAACCACCTTCTCGCCGATCTTCCTGAACCCACTGCTTTTGGCCAGTACGGGAATGTAGCGGTGCATTTCACCGTAGACCTCGATGCTTTTGACCACCGACCTCCGGTAGGCTTTGAGTCCGCAATTGAAATCGTGCAACCTGATGCCACTGAGTCTGCGTGCAGCCCAGTTGAATAATTTGCTCGGCAGGTTTTTCGAAAGCACCGGGTCATAACGCTTTTTCTTCCAACCGGAAACAAGGTCATATCCCTCTTCGATCACCATTCTTCTCATTTCCGGGACCTCTTCGGGATTGTCCTGCAGATCGGCGTCCATGGTCACCACCACATCTCCTTTTGCCATCTGGAAGCCCACCTGCAGGGCAGCAGATTTGCCGTAATTCCTTCTGAATTTAACGCCCCTGACGGAAGGATTCCGCTTCTTCAGTTCTGTGATCTTCTCCCAGGAATTGTCGCCTGACCCATCATCGATCATGATCAGCTCATAGCTCAATGCATGGTCAGTCATCACCCTGTGTATCCAGTCATTCAGTTCATCGAGTGATTCTTCTTCGTTCAGGAGTGGAATTACCAGTGATATATCCATGTTCTGCGTTAGGGCTGTGCCGTTTCAGGTTTGCGTTTAATAAAGATCGCTGCGATGAGGCCAATGATGACTGACATAAATACCATTGCGATAATTCCGCTGAAAGCGAGTTTCATGGGTGTCTGGTTCTTTACCCTGTCTATTGCCTTTTTTCTCTGCTCTGCGAGACGGCTCTCGACTGCCTCGTACTGTTCATCTGAAAATCTCTCCTGGAATTTGAGGTCCTGCTTTTCAAATTGTTTGTCCACCTTTTCCAGGGTGACATACTTTGTATCCTGAAGGTATCCCTCATCGGTCGTGTACAGGACAAAGGTGAATGCTGAAGTGAGGAGGGCGGCCACAAGTCCGACAATGAAACTCACGAGTACCAGCTGACCGTATTTTGCATACCCTTTCCCATACTCCCGCTTAAACATGATAAGTGAGCCTATGATAAGCAGTACGAGGACAATAGTTGAGAGATAGCCGGCCCATGGTTCGAGCGACTGCCCGATAAAATAGAGAATCAGGCTTAATACAATTGAGGCAAGACCTACAATGACGCCATAGATAGCGGAGGCCTTAAATACTGGAACATTAGCTTGTTCATCCATGATCTGAGAAATTTTAATTGGAGATTGGTTTCAAGGCTTGAATTTAAGGAAAAAGTCGGAATCTGACCAAATTCAAATAAAAAAAGGGCAAGCTACTCATATCGCACCGCTACGACCGCCTACCCTTGCTACCTTCCGGTCCTGGGGGATTTCAGCAGGAGCTGGTCGTATGAGACTTGCCCAGCTGCAAAGATAGTAAGAAAATAAAAGGTTACAATGAAATGAAGATTTATTTCGGAGTTGGGTTCGCTTTGCTCACGAGGGGTTCACCGCAGAGTGGCGCGGAGTGTTCGCAGAGTAAATTGTAAAAACGAAGCCCCTCTCCTAACTCTCCACTACCACCCGACTGCCATTCGGCAAGCTCAGGACACAAAAGCATAGGTTAGACTGAAAACTGCCTACTGGCGACTGATGGCTGAAGGCTGAAGGCTGAAGGCTGA
>CAKZNC010000052.1 GCA_937129385.1 uncultured Bacteroidota bacterium | reverse complement strand
GGCCACGGAATACGGGTTGATGGTATGTGCACCCCCCTTTGAAAAGACCGATTACACGGTGATACGCGCTACGCTGATGAACCCCGGGATGAAGGAAAACGCCGGGATCTTTAATCACACACAGGGATGGGCGATCATCGCCGAAACACTGCTGGGCAACGGGAACCGGGCATGGCAGTACTACAAGGCCTTCAACCCGGCCACCTACAACGACAAGGCCGAGATCCGGGAGATCGAACCCTATGTCTACAGTCAGTCCACCCACTCCAAATACAGCCCCCGGTACGGCAAATCGCGTGTCCCGTGGCTCAGCGGTACGGCCACATGGGCATATCACACCGCCACGAATTATATTTTAGGCGTTCAGCCGGAATACAACGGGCTCGCCATCGATCCCTGTATTCCGGAAGATTGGGAGGGTTTTACCACCACGCGGATCTTCAGGGGCATGCACCTTGAGATCGAGGTGAAGAATCCTGATCATGTTCAGAAGGGTGTGCGCGAACTGAAGGTGAACGGTAAGAAGGTAGAGGGCAATTTTATCCCGCTGGATATGCTCTCCGAAGGATGCAAAATTGAGGCGGTAATGGGCCCTTCGACAGGCAGTTCGGCAAGCTCACTGCAACGCTCAGGGCACAAAACATCCTACTGAACCAATTTGTAGCGAACAAAGGCAAACTTCTCGGAATCAGGCGACCACGAAGGAACATTGATGGTCCCCTGTCCGCCAAACAGCTCCACCAAAGTTTCCGGGGTTCCCCCTTCAACGGGCATCCTCCGCAGCATCACGTTCTTATTGGGCGGGTGACTCCCTGCAGGAACAGACGGATCATAACTGATAAAAACCAGCCATTTATTGTCCGGCGACGGATGCGCAAACCAGTCATTGTACTTGTCAAACGTCATTTGTGTCTGCTCACTGCCATCGGTCTTCATCCGCCAGATCTGCATGGTACCGGAACGTACCGAGTTGAAATAGATATACTTCCCATCGGGTGAATATTCCGGTCCGTCGTCCAGTCCCGGTGAACGCGTCAGCTGCACCTCTTCCTGGCTGTTCATGTCGATGGAATAGACATCATATTCACCATTCCGCTCAGCGCAGTAGGTCAGCTCATCCTGTACGGGAGACCAGCCATGCAGGTAAGAGGGGCCCTTTGGTGTAACCAGTTCGGGTGTTCCCCCCTTGAAAGGCACCACGTAGATCTTCGAAGCATGGTCCGCAGCATCATGGTGCGAGATGGCGATCTGCCTGCCATCGGGTGACAAAACATGATCATTGTTGCACTGGTCGGCAAACCCGGTTTCGATCTTTTTTGGCTTTCCGCCTTTGGCTTTTATCCTGTAAAGGAGTCCGTCCGAATTAAACACAAGATATTTTCCGTCGGGTGTCCAGTTCGGGGCCTCCAGGTGATAGTCGGCGTTGTATACGACCGTGACCTTCCCTGTTTCGGGCTCCATGATGCAGAGTTCGCTATGTACTTTTTCCTGTGACATCGCCATAAGCGGTAAGGTTATCAGAACGGATAGGAGAAGCTTTCTCATGATGATCACTTTTCGTAAATGTAAAAATATTTGCTGAATAGTACGTGCTTTCTCCACGTATCTTCCCTATGGTGCAGGCACACATCACGGGTTCGCAAAGAAACTGTGTGACAGGATCACAAAGCTTGTAAGTCAATGATTTTAAGTTTCATGTGTGCAGCTGGCGTCCCAGTTCAGCATAGATTAATACCATCCTGTGATTATTTATACGGGAGCTACAAACTCTTGCCTGACTGCATATTACAGTTCACCGAATTCTTCTATCTTTGTAG
>CAKZNC010000051.1 GCA_937129385.1 uncultured Bacteroidota bacterium | reverse complement strand
GTGCAGCTCGATGTCCTTGTCGAGTGACATACAGGCGATGGTCCCGGCGCTCTGCCCGAGGATCATAAACACCGGCTCCATGCGGATCGACCCAAAGGCAATGTGGGAACTTGATACCGCCACAGGGACCAACAAGTTGCTGCATTCCGTTCGCTTCGGCAGTATCGAGCCCCTGTCGATCTGGTAAGGCTGCTCCGGGTGAACGCCTATGTCTCCTTCATTCTGGACAGATCCTTCATCTGTGATGTACCGCTGTACATTATGGGAATCCATGGTGTATGACCCCATGCCCATGGGTTCCGGCACTTCACTTTTTCCAAGCACCTCGTTCTCGGTCATCACAAATTCACCGATCATCCGCCTGGCCTCCCGCACATAGATCTGGTGCGGCCAGTTTCCATCGTCTGTAAATTCATCCTTTGCCAGCCCCCACAATTTCATCTCCTCCCGGATCTCCTCAGGAACCCTTGGGTCTGTGACATAAAAATAGAGCAACCCCTTCTGGTACTCCTCGTGTTCACGAAGGATCTCAGCCCGCCGCTCATGACTCGCCTCCGGGTAGTCATAGTTCATCCCGATATTGTCAAAGCTGAAGGGGCCGTGGTTGTTGACGTCGGTCTTCAAATTCGGGATTGGATCAAATTTGTTGAAGGTGCCTCTCCAACCATCCTCGAGGATCCTGACCAGTAGTTCATACTGCCCGGGGTCATAATTGTTTGGTTTGCTGAATGGTACGCGGTTGTCCTCAACCTTCGTCAGGCACGTTCTGTAACAGTAGGCCTGAACACGGTGATCACCCTCACCCTTTATTCCGGGATCCTCCACTGAAATCCTGGCCAATACCCCGCTCGTGGAATCCCCGGGGATGACATACGGACTGATCTTCCTGTCTCCGAAATGGTGATTGTGATGAAGAACCCCGGTCTGGATACCATTCCAGTTTTCACCATACATGTTGTTCGCTTCACGTCCTACATGGTAACTTACTCCCGCAGCAGCCATCAGGTCACCTTCATACGTGGCATCAATGAATACATCACCTTTGAATTCCTTTCCGTTCAACATTCGAATTGATATTATCCTGCCGTCATCTACCTCCACACCGTTTTCCCTGTCGAGCCAGTAGTCCCGGAATATCCTGATCTCATTTTCAGCGATCATCTCCTCGAAAATATCTTCCGCTACATGCGGTTCAAAGATCCACATGGTACGCATCTCTCCATCCATTGCAGGGGTACCCTGACCTTTGTTTCCGTATTCCTCTTTCCTTTGCCATTCCCAGCTCTCCTCCTCCTGGTAATGAGAGTATACCCGCTGGTAGAATTCCCTCGACAGTCCCCCGATCACACTTTTGTTACCTGTATCAGTATACCCCAGTCCGCTTGACGACAACCCCCCAAGATGCTCGTCGGGACAAACAATAACAACAGACTTGTCCATCCGCACAACCTGTACTGCAGCAGTTACAGCTCCCGAAGTACCTCCGTAAATAATCACATCTGCAGTGATGGCCTGTTGAGTTTCTGATGTGTTGCAGCCGCCGGTCAACAGGAAAGCAAGAACAATTGCGGAAAGAAAAACATTGATCTTTTTATGCATCATTTTTACGATTTGGTTCGTGTAGAGAGATTATGCAGTAATTTTGATCCCGATCTGTGTTTTCAATCTATGAATGTACAATTTGTTTCTCACAATCATCAATGTTCAGACCGGGATTCATACGAAAAACCTGGTTCATTTCAAACCGGGGAAGAAATCCAGGGAGTATTTTTAAGCAAATCCATCTTACTCCTCAAGCATCGATAACAGGATAATCGCCTCTTGGCGATCCTCACCGCATACCGCCGGATCGGCCTTGAACAGGTCGCAGACAGGCGGACGGTCGGGGTGGTCATAGATTCCGCACTTGTAATCTACGGTAAGGTGAATACATCTTGTACCTGCCGGCTTGCCATCAGGCATTCCTGGTATCGGAGAACTTATGGAAGGTGCGATGCAACATGCCCCGCACCCGATTCGACATTCCATTTTCAATATTTGTTCCGGGACGATACAAACATAATAAAAACTATAACAGGGTTGCGAATGATGTCGATTTTGAGCAGATTTGTAAGTCCACCCCTGTTGAACCAACTATATTGTTACCATGAAAAAGATTGCACTATTGCTTGCTGTCCTGACTGTCATTTCCTCCTGTTACAATAGAAAGGAAGATCCCCATATTGATCTTACCTACACAGGTGAAAACCTCAGGATGATCAGCTGTCCGCTTGGGGGAATCGGTACTGGAAACTTAACGCTCAACGGTTACGGGGCCATTCGTGACATCGAGATATTCAACCGCCCTTCCATGGATGAGCTTCCCCCGAACATGACATTTTTCTCACTCTATACAAGTCAGCAGGAAGGCGATACCGTCGTCCGCGTGCTGGAACGTGAATTCTTGGATGAGTTTCCCAATCCATTCGGAAAACCCAGGCAGCAGCTGGGTGGACTACCACGGTTCCGGGAAGCTGTCTTTCACAATGCCTACCCGTTTGTACATGTCGACCTCCTGGATGAAGCGGTGCCCCTGGATGTGACCATGACGGCATGGAGTCCGTTTGTCCCTGTGGACCCTGCCACCAGCAGTCTGCCTGCTGCCATCATGGAATGGAACCTGGTCAACCCCGGCAAGGAGCCGGTGGACTACAGCATCGCTTTTTCAATGGGCAACCCCATGAAGGCCGTAGATGATAATGGCCGGAAATCGAATAACGGATGCACCATCACCCCATATGTAAAACCCGGTTGGAAAGGAATCACCTTCAGCAGTCCGCCTAAAGACTCCCTCCGGCCCGATGCCGGTACTTTCCGTGTGATGTTCCCGGAACGCGGTCAGCTTTCAACTCCACTATACAGCGGTGGATGGTGGGATGATGCCCACCTGTTCTGGGACGATTTCAGGGATGACGGAGAGCTGGAGTCCAGGGCCGATACCACGGTACAGTCGGACCAGCAGCAGGTGGGAGCCATGTATCTCTCAGGCACTGTGGCCCCGGGGGATACCGTACGGGTTCCATTCATTTTTGCCTGGCATGTCCCTTACCGTACACTGGAGAGCAATATGTCGCTTGGCAACCCGGAGGTGACGGGAGTACGCGAAAAGAATTATTATACCGAACGTTACCGGAGCATCAACGAGGTAACGGAGCACCTGGCCGTCAACATTCAGCATATAAGAGACAAAACATTGCAGTTTTCAGAGGCAATGATCACCTCCTCGGTGCCGCCGCAGGTGCTGGATGCTGCCATTTCCAACATGGCTTCACTTAAAACAAATCTGCTGATGCAGGACCGGGAAGGAAACCTGCATGGCTACGAAGGGCTGGGGAATGACTTTGGATGCTGCCCGGGGAACTGTACGCACGTGTGGAACTATGCGCAGACCATGGCAGCGGTGTTCCCGTCACTGGAGCGAAATGTACGGCAGGTCTTTTTCGACCATAATACGTTTGAAAACGGGTACCAGTGTTTCCGGACTGTTTTTCCGCTGTCGGAGAATTATTTTAAGAATGTGGCGGCAGACGGACAAATGGGAAACATCATGCGTGTCTACCGGGAATGGAAAATGTCGGGCGACAATACCTGGCTTGGAAGCTTCTGGCCCGATGTGAAGAATGCGCTGGAATTTGCGTGGAAGGGTGTGGGTGACCTGGTGGAGGAGTATCCATGGATGAGCAATTGCCCGGTGCCGTGGGATCCCAATAAGGAGGGGGTGCTGCGCGGTGACCAGCACAATACGTATGACATCAATTTCTTCGGTCCGAATATGATGACCGGCTCCCTCTACCTGGGAGCGTTGAAGGCTTGCTCGGAAATGGCCATGGCCATGAATGAGCCGCAGAAGGCGATGGAATATACTACGCTATATGAGAAGGGGAGAGAGCTGTACATGGATCTTCTCTGGAACGGGGAGTACTTCGTCCAGGAGGTGGAGGTGATCGATGGCGTGGAGATTCCGGGTCGTCTGCAGTCCCCGCCAGATGAGCAGGGGAGGGTGATCCCGAAATACCAGTATGGTGACGGATGCCTGTCTGACCAGCTGTTGGGACAGTACCTGGCGTTTGTGTCCGGACTCGGTTATATCATGGATACAGCGGTGACAAAAACCACGCTGAAGTCCATCTACAAAAACAACTTTCGGGAGCAGATGCGCGATTTTGAGAATGTACAACGGATTTATGCGGCCAATGATGAGCCCGGACTGGTGATCTGCAGCTGGCCCGAAGGCAATAAGCCTGTTCTGCCATTTGTGTATGCCGATGAAGTATGGACAGGGATCGAATACCAGGTGGCCACGTCACTGATTTTTTCAGGTCTCGTGGATGAGGGGCTTACGATTGCGGAAGGGGTGAGGGAAAGGTACGATGGTTCCAACCGGAATCCTTTTGCGGAGATTGAGTCGGGCCGCTACTATGCACGTGCCATGTCGAGCTGGGGCGTCTACCAGGCCATGGCGGGATATACCTGGGATGCTTCGAAGGGGACCATGAACTTTGCACCTGCGATCCCTGTGCTGCCGTTACGCTATTTCTGGTCAACCGCGTCGGGGTGGGGCACCATCGAGGCCAGCAGGGCCAGGATCCGACTGAAATGCATGCATGGTTCGCTAAATATCCGCGAACTCGGTTTCGTTGGGTATAAATTTTTCTCCCTGAAGGATTTCGCCCCATCGAGGGAGGTGGACGTGGAATTTATCCGGGGAAGGACAAAAGAGGAAGGCAGACTCCGTATCCGTTTCCCGGGAGGACTTCACCTTAAAAATGGAGAGCAATTCAGAATGGATTTACCATAGCAGTTTATGCCTGGTCTGCGTTGTTTTTATATTTTTGTCAATATGCGAAGAGTGCAGCGTCTAGATCTGCAAAATTGAGAAATCAGCTAACAATTACAAACCAAAAACTAACAATTATGAAACTACAAAAATCTTTAAAAATTCTTTTTACTGCCGCCCTGGCGCTCCAGATGTGTCAGCTGGCACAAGGGCAGGATACCATTGTCGCCTGGGACTATATTGGTGAAGGAGGGACGACACTCTCCGTTGCAGATAGTATTGTAGATGCCGTTTCGACCGTTTCTCCAAGTACGGAAACATTGCTCGGCCCGGGTCTGCAGTCCAGGAATTATCTTGGAAACGGATTCACAGCCAGTCGTCAGGATCAGACAACACTTGCCAGTGCAATCACAGAGGATGATTATATCTCGTTTAGCATTGCTCCCAAAGATGGGAAGCTCATTACCGTTAACAATATCAGTTTCAGACCGGTTGCGGAAGGACAGGAAAGATCATTTTCACTTTTTTCAAGTTTAGATGGATTTACAGAGCCGGAGGTCATTGGTACTATTGTGGGTGGTGTAAACCAGGGCGGACCCATGGTAGATATTGCTGTTTCCGGACACGATGATCTGATGGAACCCGTTGAATTCAGGATCTATATTTATGGAAACTACGATAATATTTACCAGGGTGTTGGCATTGGAAATGGAGATGGTTTCGATCTGATCATTGAAGGAACGGCAGGAGACCTTGTTGACAACGAACTCCCGTCTGTGCCCGATGGGCTGGTTGCCAGCAACATTACCAAATCATCCTTCAGGCTTGCCTGGAATTCATCTACTGATAATTATGGGGTAACCTCATATGATGTATTCATGGATGGCAGTCTGTACGAAAATGTGACAGATACTTTTATCAACCTGACCGGTCTGACTCCCGATGCAACCTTATCCATGCAGGTGCGGGCTGTTGACCTGGTGGACAACCTGTCTGATCATTCAACTGCTGTTGATGTGACGCTTGCTGCCAGTAATTCACCCGACATCGGAACACCACAGGATGTAACTGTTTTTCCCGGGTCAGGAACCAATTTTGCATTTATTCCGGGGGTAACCAATGGTGGAGATGCCGGGCAGTCGCTGACGATTGGTGTTACATCAAGCGACAACGGTATCATTTTGCCTGCAGGTGCAGAATTCAATGAGCACGGAGGGTATATCACCATAGAATTTGAGGAGAGGGGTGTGATGGGTTCAGCAGAATTAACCGTTGAGGTGAGCGACCCGGAAGGAACAGTGAGTGTAAGCTTTATTGTTCATGTTGCTCCCTATACTACATATGGCATCAACTGGTCGCATTATGATGCGGTATTCTGGCAGGAGAACAATGTATTAGGTGCTGAACCATATTACGCGGATGTATTGCCCAGTGCCAATGTGCCGGGATGGAGTGAGTTTGATTATGAACAGATTGTTCTGTCTGCCAATGGCGGAAACGGATGCCAGTGGTCAGAATGCTATGCCTGTTGCATGGGAACAGTCATGCTCAGCGGTTATATCATTCCGCCTGAAACCGGGAATTATATCTTCTACCAGACAGCAGAGAGCGACAATGGTTTATGGCTAAGTTCAGATGAGAGCTATAGCAATGCTGCAATTATTGCAAGAAAATCAGACGAACATGGTGATATCGGGGTAAGTGACAATAAAACCATGATCTCCGATTTTGTCGCGCTTGAAGCTGGAAAGGTATACGCCATCTACGGGATTTCATGGCCGGTCTTCCACCCGGAGAATTTTAAGATCGAATGGGAGACTCCCTCCGGAACCCGCGAGGTGATTGGTGGCGAAAATTCCTATTTCCAATACGATACGCAAAAACCGACTGTCCCTTCTGCGCTGGCACTTGAGGCCTATTCCTCAACCGATGTTCGCGTGACCTGGGGTGAATCCACAGATGATGCGGAACTGAAAGGTTATAATCTCTATGTAAATGGGGTTTTATGGAATGCGGAACCCATGACAAGTACAATGGCAACGGTAACCGGATTAACACCCGGGACAGATTACGCATTTGTCGTTTCAGCAGTTGATGCAGCTGGCAATGAATCCGGGTTAAGTAGTGTCCTGGAAGTTAGTACCTTCGCTGAAGACAATACCCCACCAGATGCCCCGGAAAACATTACTGCAGTGAATACTGCGCCAATGGCACTGGAAGTTGGATGGGATGCAGCTGTGGATGAGACCGGTATTTACGGGTATAATGTGTATGTCGACGGTGACCTGTATAATACAGAAGATATTATCCTGGAGACTTCAGTGATTGTATCTGTGTTGGATCCAGAGACAA
>CAKZNC010000050.1 GCA_937129385.1 uncultured Bacteroidota bacterium | reverse complement strand
TCGACAATCAGCTGGACAAAGCGCTGGAGGCATACGATTCCTTCAAATCACACAAGAAATTTGAAAAGAATTATAACGTAAGGATCACCGACGAGGAGATCAAGGCGGTCGAACGGGCCAAGATCATCCAGGATGCCCCGGTGGATGTATTCAAGGCGTGCTATGACGAACCTCTGAATTCAACCAACAAGGAGTACAATGCGGTGATCTCCGCGAACGGGAAGATGATGGTGTGGCTGAACAGTCAGAAATTCTACGAAGCGATCATGATGAGTGTCAAACAGGATGGAAAATGGAGCGCACCGGTGAACATCACCCCCCAGGTGGGTTCAGACGGCGAAATGTCTCCCACCGGTCTGTCTGCAGACGGTAAAAAGCTGCTGCTGGTGAAACGGATGGAGTTTGACAGTGATATCTATATGAGTGAATATGACGGCTCCCTCTGGAGTCCTGCCGAACCGGTGCATGGCGAGGTGAACTCCAATTTTACGGAAGACCATGCCTCCTTCGATCCTGACGGAGTGAGAATGTTGGTCGCAAGCGACAGGAGGGGTACTGTGGGCGGACTCGACATCTGGATCAGCAGTCTGCAGGCAGATGGTACCTGGTCGTCACCAGTCAATGCAGGGGAGCGGATCAATACAGAAGCTGATGAAACATCGGCTTATTTCAGTCCCGATGGAAAACGATTGATCTTCAGTTCGAAAGGACATTTCAACATGGGCGGGTATGACCTGTTCCATAGTGATGTCAATGAAGACGGAACCTATGGTTTTCCATTCAACATGGGCTACCCCATCAATACCACCAATGACAATACCTACTTTGTTCCGCTTAATGGAGGTAACAGCGGCATCTATTGTGTCCGGGACACAGCGGGGCTGGGGGACAGGGACATCTGGTATTACGAGATCATCCCGCACGGGGAAAAGGTGGCGCGTGCACTCTCCAGACTGAGCGAGGAGGATTTCTCCATCACAGTGACTGATAGTGCGACAGGAGAAACCATCACCCTGGAGTACGATGCCGTACAGGACCGGATCAATGTAAAGTCAGCCACTGGCAGGGAGTATAAAGTGATCTACAGGCGAGAGGGAAATGAATAACAACCTGTTGAAAGGCAAGCGCATCTATCTGCGGGCCCTCGAACCTGAGGACCTTGAGCTGCTGTATAAATGGGAAAATGACACCGAAACATGGTCTGTCTCCGAAACGTTGTCACCCATCTCGCGCTTTATCCTGAAGCGTTACCTGGAGAATGCACACAAGGATATTTTTGAAACAAAACAGCTGCGCCTGGTGATCGTACTCAATGAGAACGGAGCGAGCATCGGCACCATCGATCTGTTTGACTTCGACCATTTTCACAAGCGTGCGGCTGTGGGGATCCTGATCGCAGAGAAGTCGGAACGACAGAAGGGATACGCACTCGAGGCACTGGAAATAGTGAAAGAATATGCCTTCGGGGTATTGAATCTTCACCAGCTGTATTGCAGCATATCTGTGGAAAACTGCAGCAGTACGGACCTGTTTCGCAAAGCCGGTTTCGAGGTAGCGGGCACCCGCAAGGAATGGAACTGGAACGGATCCTCATTCAGCGACGAGCACTTCATGCAACTGGTCAGATGACCTCGGTATATCTCGGAATATCTTCGAGAAACTCCACACGGCCCGACTCAAAATCAACTCTCGCACAATAGTGTTTCAAGCCGTTGGTGACCAGCAGGTAGCTTACCCTGAACACTACGTTATACCTCGCTACCTGGTCGAACACCTCCTGCCGGATCCGGACATCGGGAGATTTGCACTCCACCAGCACAACGGGGTTCACCTGCCGGTCGAATACCAGGATGTCACACCGCTTTGCCATCTTGTTCAGCCGCAGGGAATACTCGGTGGCCATCCTCGATACCGGGTAGTCCCGCTCTTCGATCAAAAACCTGGCAAACAGCTGGCGCACCTCTTCTTCAGGCGTGAGCACCAGGTATTTGGACCGGAAAGGATCAAATACCATTTTTCGACCCGATTCCATTTTAAGTTTTAAATCATATTCCGGCAAGTTCAGTTTTTGCATAAATGCTGTTATCTTTATCGAATCATTCGGAGATGATCCGAAATTAAGCGTTTCCTGTATGAAAACAAAAAAGGAGATCATCAGTAACTGGCTGCCGAGATATACCGGGAATCCCCTTGACAAATTCGGGGAGTATATATTGCTGACCAATTTCAATCATTACATGGAGTTGTTCTGCGAGGAGATGGATACGGAGGTAGTCGACCATAGTGTACCCATGCAGTGTGCCAATGCCGATTCGATCACCATGATCAATTTTGGCATGGGGAGTGCAAATGCGGCAACGGTCGTGGACCTGCTGGCTGCTATTCAGCCTAAAGCAGTACTGTTCCTTGGGAAGTGCGGAGGATTGAAGAAGAAGAACCAGTTGGGAGACCTGATCCTCCCGATCGCAGCGATCCGTGGTGACGGTACCTCTGACGATTACCTGCCGCCCCTGGTACCGGCCCTTCCGGCCTTCAGCCTGCAGCGCGCTGTCTCCACCACCATCCGCAACCATGGTCAGGATTACTGGACCGGAACGGTATTTACAACCAACCGGCGGGTATGGGAACATGATGAGAATTTCAAGGAGCACTTGCGTACCATGCGCAGCATGGCCATCGATATGGAGACCGCCACCCTGTTCATCGTAGGTTTCGCCAACGAAATTCCAATGGGGTCCCTGTTGCTGGTTTCCGACCAGCCCATGATCTCCTCAGGGGTGAAGACCACCAAAAGTGACAGAATGGTGACCAATAAATTTGCTGAGAAACATGTGCGCATCGGGATCGATTCATTGATCGAGCTGAGGGATTACGGAAACTCAGTCAAACACCTCAGATTTGAATAATGGAATTCCAGTCAGCTGACCAGATACTGAGCGAACTAAAGATCAAGCAGTACCATCCTGTCTATTTCCTGACCGGCGATGAGGCCTATTACATCGACCTGGTATCGGATTATATCCAGGAGCATGTGCTGGACGAAGCAGAGAAGACGTTCAATCTGACGGTATTGTACGGGAAAGAGACCGATGCCCTGACAGTCATGAATGCGGCCAAGCGCTTCCCCATGATGAGCAGTCACCAGGTGGTGATCGTGAAAGAGGCGCAGGAGCTGAAGGATATTGAAAACCTGGTGCATTACATTGAAAATCCGCTTGCCTCCACCCTGCTTGTGCTGGACTATAAATACAAGAAGCCCGACAAGCGGAAGAAGGTCTTTAAAAGCATCCTGAAGAACAGTGCCTACCTGGAATCGAAAAAGTTGTATGACGACAAAGTGCCGGGCTGGATCTCCGCGTACCTTTCAGCAAAAAATATCTCTATTGAACCCAAGGCCTCTGTTTTACTGGTGGAGTTCCTGGGCAGTGACCTTTCGAAAATTGCCAATGAACTCGACAAGCTGATCATCTCCCTGGAGGAGGGGGAGAAGAGGATCACCCCGGAACTGATCGAGCGCAACATCGGGATCAGCAAGGATTACAACAATTTTGAACTGCAGAATGCCCTGGGCCGGCGTGATGTGGTGAAAGCCAACAGGATCATCCTGGCATTTGCGGAAAACCAGAAGAGTCATCCGCTGGTGCTGACCGTTACAACGCTGTATAATTATTTCTCCAAGGTGCTCATCTATTACTGGATCGAGGATAAATCGAGGGACAACGTGGCTGATAAGCTGGGGGTGCGGCCATTTTTCGTTAAGGATTACGTGCAGGCTGCGCGGAATTACAATCCCACCAAGGTGATCGGGATCATCAGCATTCTCCGCGAATATGACCTGAAGTCGAAGGGCTACGGAGGTGTGGCGATCGCTCCCGGTGACATCATGAAAGAAATGATCTACAAAATCCTGCACTGATCCGTGACAATAGCTATCGTAATCATTATCAGTTTGGCTTCCGTGGTCGCTTTTCGATTCAAGAAGCGATCGGAGGAGTTCATGCTCTCCCCATTTGAGGTCGTGCATCACAAGAAGTATTACCAGGTATTCACGCATGCTTTCCTGCATGCCGATTACGTTCACCTGGTGGTGAACATGATCGTGCTGCTCTCCTTCGGCCGCAGCGTGGAGTCTATCTATAATAACCTGGTCTCTTATGAAGTGATCTCTTCATCGGAGTTTCACTTTATAACGCTTTGTCTGCTCGGGATCATCGGATCTTCTCTCAGCACGGTATACAAGCACCGTGACAATCCCGACTATCTCTCAGTGGGGGCATCCGGACTTGTTTCGGCGGTGGTGTTCAATCACATCTTTTTCATGCCGATGGAGAAGATCTATTTCTATTTTGCAATCCCGATCCCCGGACTGATCTTCGGGATCCTGTATCTGTTTTATTCCAGCTACATGAGCAGGAAGCAGTCCGACAACATCAATCATGATGCACATATCTGGGGGGCGGTGATCGGCTTTATATATCCGATCTTAATGGAGCCGGAGCTGGTTCGGTATTTCTTTGAAAACCTGGGGTTTAAATAATCAGAGTCATGAACAAAGCGGTATTCCTGGACAGGGACGGTGTGATCAACAATCCAAAGAAGAACTATTATGTGTTCAGGGTGGAAGATTTCGAATTCAACAAGGGGGTGATCGAGGCGTTGCAGGAGTTGCAGGAGCGGGATTTTATGCTGATCGTGATCACCAACCAGGGCGGCATCAGCAAGGGAAAATACACGGCCGAAAATGTGGAGACGGTGCACCGTTATATGGAGCAGCAGCTTTCTGCCCACGGCATCTACCTGTCGGAGATCTATTTCTGTCCCCACCACACCAAAAAGGAAAATTGCCTGTGTCGAAAGCCGGAGCCTTTGATGCTGGAAAAGGCGATGGCACGGTTTGACATTGCGCCGGAGCGGTCCTGGTTCATCGGTGACAAACGATCTGATGTTGAGGCCGGACAACGTGCGGGTGTCAACACCATCAGGATCAGGAAGAACCAGGATATCAGGAAAATTCTTTCTAAGATCAGTTGAGCCCCGGATCCTCCGGGAAGTTGGCCCAGACCCGGTATCTTTCATCCAGACCCCCAAGTACATCGGTCCAGAATTCGGTGGACCCGCCCTTCATGACAAGGTCGGCAGGAATCTCCCCCACGAGCCATGCATTCATATCTAGTTCTCCCTGCAGCTGATCTTCGGACCATCCGGAATAGCCCAGGAAAAAGCGCAGATTCTCATTGTTGGCGATACCCTCTCGAACGAGGTCCCGCATCACATCAAAATCGCCTCCCCAGAAGATCCCGTCCTTGATGTGGACGCTCTCCGGAATCGAATCGCCAAGTGTGTGGAGGTAGTGGACCGTATTGGTACTCACGGGTCCGCCCAGGGCAACAGGGAACTCCACCTGCGGAAATTCATCGATCACATCGGCAATGTTCATGTCGAGTGACTTGTTCAGCACAAATCCCAACGAGCCTTTGTCAGTGTGTTCCGTGAGGTAGACGACCGAGCGCCTGAAATAATGATCACTCAGGAATGGTTCCGAGATCAGCACCCTTCCTCCCTCTGCTAACTTGTCATTTGATATCTTGAAAAAATCATAATTCATCCCCATCGTATTCCCTTTCTACACGCAATTTAAATGATTTTTGGGTGATCTGAAACTTTTCAGCTATCTGATTCCACCCCAGTCGTGTATTGTTTCTCAAAAATATAACGAAATAAAGTTCGCTATATTTTAGTTATCTTGGGGCTTTAAATTTCGAGAATTGCATGGATGACAAGACGCTGAAACAACCCTCCCTGCTCCAGGCTCTGATTCCCATCTTCGTCCTGATCGCTCTGCTGGCGCTGAATGTGATCTACTTTGGCGACCACACCCTCGACGGCTCCAATCAGTTTGCACTGATCCTGGCTGCTTCCGTGGCAGGGCTGATCGCGACCATACTGGGGAACAGATGGACCGATATCCGGAAGAGCATCGTAAACAGCATCAGTTCGGCCATGCCTTCGATCCTCATTCTTCTGCTGATCGGGGCCCTTGCCGGCACGTGGATGGTCAGCGGAGTTGTTCCCACGCTGATCTATTACGGACTGAAAATATTCCATCCAAGCATCTTCCTCTTTGCCACGGTCATCATCGCAGGCATTGTCTCACTTGCCACCGGTAGTTCATGGTCGACCATTGCCACCATGGGGATCGCACTGATCGGGATCGGCACCACGCTGGGGATCAGTCAGGGCATCGTCGCCGGGGCGGTAATCTCCGGCGCCTATTTCGGTGATAAGATGTCCCCGTTGAGTGACACCACCAACCTGGCACCTGCCATGGCGGGGACTGATCTGTTTACGCACATCCGTTACATGACCATCACCACGGTGCCGGCCATGTCCGTCACGCTGGTGATCTTCCTGGTGATCGGGTTCACCTACAATTTCGACACCGGACTGCAGGATATTGACACGGTGCTTGCTGCCATTGATGACAGGTTCGTGGTAACACCATGGCTGTTGCTGGTCCCTGCGCTGCTGCTTTTCGTGATCATTAAAAAGGTTCCGCCCCTGCCCTCACTGCTGTTTGGGTCACTCATCGCGGCTGTCTTTGCGCTGATCTTCCAGCCCCACCTGGTCAGGGAAATCGGACAGATCCTGGCACCCGGTACCACCTCGTTTTTCAAGGCTGCTTACATGACCATCATGCAGGCGATCTATGGAGAGTTGAGCATCACCACGGGCAATGCCATGGTCAATGAACTGCTTACAACCACCGGCATGCAGGGAATGCTGAATACAATCTGGCTGATCCTGTCCGCCATGGTGTTCGGTGGTACAATGGAATCGGCAGGTATGCTGAAAAAGATCACCCACTCGGTCATAAAGTTTGCCAACTCCACGGGATCGCTGGTGGCCACCACCATTGGAACAAGTGTATTCTTTAATATAACGGCATCAGACCAGTACATCTCCATTGTTGTCCCCGGACGGATGTTTGCACCAACCTACCGGGAACGCGGACTCAAGCCGGAGGTGCTGAGCCGTACTCTGGAGGATGGCGGGACGATCACCTCTGTGCTGGTCCCCTGGAACACCTGCGGGGCAACACAGTCGAGGGTGCTGGGGGTACCGACGGTGGAATATATCCCTTTTGCATTCTTCAATTTCCTGAGCCCCTTCTTTAGTATCCTGTTCGCATCGATCAATTACAAGATCAGGAGGTTCAGGGATGATGAGGAGGATAAGAAGGTGTTGAGTGAGGAGGAGAGGAAAGATTATTAGAGTTAAGAGTTAAGAGTTAAGAGTTAAGAGTTAAGAGTTAAGAGTGGATCGGGAGTCGGGATTGAGGAGATTGAGGAGATTGAGGAGATTGAAAGAGCAATGCGAAACTTTGCGGAACTCAGCGAAACTCTGCGGTTAAATCCTTGTGCGCGAAACGAACCCGTTAATAAATCGCCGGATACTTCCCCGGGTTGTATTCATGCATGATCTCGTAGACGGTCTCGAATACATCTTCGGCATTCGGATTGGAGTAGTAATCACCGTCGGAGCTATAGGCCGGTCGGTGTTCATGGGCTGTGAGGGTGCGAGGTTCTGCATCCAGACTGAACCAGGCGCGCTGGTCCTCCAGCACCTTTTTCATCATAAAGGCGGTGGCACCTCCGGGAACATCTTCATCGAAGAAGACCACTTTGTTGGTCTTGCCCACCGATTTGCCGATGATCCCGTCCAGGTCGAACGGAAGCAGGGTCTGCACATCGATCAGCTCCACGCTGATATCAAAATCTCTCAGCTGTTTCACGGCTGTCTCTGCGATCCGTACACAGGACCCGTACGTCACCAGGGTCAAATCTGATCCTTCTCGGAGAATCTCAGGCTTGCCCAGCGGAACACGGAACGCACCGAAATTTTTCGGTTTCGGTTCTTTCAGACCATATCCCTTGAGTGGTTCGATCACCAGAGCCGGATCATCGGCCTCCAGGAGGGTATTGTACATCCCGGCAGCCTGTGTCATGTTCCGTGGAACGCACACATAGATCCCGCGGATCGAGTTGATCACCATGCTGAGCGGTGAACCGGAGTGCCAGATCCCCTCCAGCCGGTGTCCGCGTGTACGAATGATCACGGGTGCTGACTGCGCCCCTTTTGTGCGCCAGTGGAGCGTTGCCAGGTCATCACTCATGGTGGTCAGTGCATAAAGCAGATAGTCAAAATACTGTATCTCGGCAATGGGTCGCAATCCGCGCATGGCCATGCCGACCCCCTGTCCGATGATGGTGGTTTCCCGGATACCAGTATCGGTGACCCGGAGTTCTCCATATTTCTCCTGCAGTCCTTCCAGCCCCTTGTTCACATCCCCGATCTTGCCTGAATCCTCACCGAAGGTCACCAGCAGAGGGTAACGTGCAAACAGTGCATCGAAATTATCCCGGATGATCTCCCTTCCATTCATCATCTTATTGGCTTCCAACTCTACTGGTACAGGCTTCACTTTCAGTGCCGAACGATCTGTTTCGTTGTACAGGTGCGTGCTGTAACGCTCAAAATTTTTCTCCTTGTAATCCTTCAGCCATGCCGAAACTGCATCCTGCAATTCATCTCGCACCGGGCAGTCTTTGCAAAGGTTCCGCATGATGCGTTTGGCGGTTGACTGGTTGTCACGGCGAATCGGGTGCATCACTCTTTTCAGGTCGCGTGCAAGGATCCCGATCTTGTCTACATCTTCATTTTTACACTGGCATGACCTGTTGTCGATGATCGCAAGGAGTTGTTCGCGCTCCTTTTTGATCGGACCTGAATAATCTTTCCAGGCCCTGTCGCGTGCCTTTTTGGCATCCAGTTTACCTTTGTCCTTCAGTGAGTCGATCTTCTCCTGCGAAGCGATCCCGCTTTCAAGGATCCACTCCTCCATTTTTACCAGCGGATCAAATTCCTTCTCCCACTCAAGTCTTTCCTTTGTCTTGTAGCGCTCATGGCTGCCAGAAGTGCTGTGTCCGAAAGGCTGCACCATCTCTTCCACGTGGAATAGTACCGGCACATGCTCTTTCCGGCATTTTGCGATCCCCTTTTCGAACACCTCGATCATTTCAGGGTAATTCCATCCCCTTGCCTTGTAGATCTCGATCCCGTTACTTTTCCCCTTGATCCTGAATCCTTCCAGCGCCTCAGAGATGCTGTCCTTCACAATTTGCAGGTCACGCGTCACGGAGATCCCGTATCCATCGTCCCAGACTGACAGGGCAACCGGGATCTGCAGGACAGCGGCTGCGTTGATCGTTTCAAAGAACATCCCTTCTGCGGTGCTGGCATCTCCGATGGTCCCGAAGGCAACCTCATCGCCCTTGTTTGAAAAGTTGGTGTATTTATGCAGCGCTTTGTTCTGTCTGAATAGCATTGAGGCATACCCAAGTCCGACCAGTCGTGGCATCTGACCGGCCGTGGGTGACAGGTCGGCAGCGGTATTCTTCATCGAGGCCAGGTTTTTCCAGGAACCGTCGGCATTCACATTCTGGGAGGCAAAATGGTTGTTAAAGTTCCTGCCTGCAGTACCCGGATTCAACTCACCATTTGTGAGTCCGTACAGCTGGTAGAAAAACTGCTCCGGTGTGAACATTCCTGCTGCCATCATGAAGGTGTGGTCGCGGTAATAGCCCGACCGCCAGTCGCCGTTCAGGTAGTTCTTCGCCAAAGCGATCTGTGCCACCTCTTTCCCGTCTCCGAATATTCCGAATTTCGCTTTTCCCGAGAGTACTTCCTTCCGTCCCAGCGCAGCCACCTGGCGGCTGAGGTGCGCCAGGTAAAAATCCGCAAGGATCTCATCTTTTGTCAAATTGGTCGGCTTGGTATCCATACAAAACTAATGCCCGGATGCACCGGATTTCGCTTTCTGTTTACTATCTTTGTGCAGTAGAAATTTACACACTTTTGACAACATTAAGGGGGGATTGTTCAGATGTTTTGGAATATACTTTTGTTATCTGTCATATTGATCAGCCTGTCTGCTTTCGGACTAGCCATTAATATTCTTTTCAAAAAGAGAGGGAAATTTCCTGCTTACCGTGTAGGCCATAATCCAAACATGGCAAAGATCGGGATCAAATGCGTAAAACACGAAGAGATCCGTTGTCATAAAAAAATGATCAAAGAACGCGAAAATGATTGCGCCGGTTGTCAACAACTGGTGTAGTTAGCTGTTATATAGTCAGTGGAGAGTTAAGAGTGGAGAGTTAAGAGAGAGTGGAGAGTTAAGAGA
>CAKZNC010000049.1 GCA_937129385.1 uncultured Bacteroidota bacterium | reverse complement strand
ATGGTGGTTGTAGCTCAGTTGGTTAGAGCGCTGGATTGTGGTTCCAGAGGTCGCCGGTTCGAACCCGGTCTCCCACCCCGATTAAAAAGCTGATCAAAGCTGATCAGCTTTTTTTTATTCCCAATCTGACTGGCGACTGGCCAACCCCCTCTCAACTCTCCCCTCTCAACTCTCCCCCTCTCCTCTCAATATACAATTTGCTTATATATAAAAAACTTATATATTTGCATCCATGATTGCAAAAGATCTTTTGAAAGGTACCTTACGGACGATCGTATTAAAGTTGTTGGCCGACAACGGACGAATGTATGGTTATGAGATTACAGGAAAGGTGGAAAAGCTATCCGCCGGTAAGATCAAACTGACATTCGGAGCGCTCTACCCGGTTTTACATAAACTGGAGGCTGACGGGCACATTCAGACCGAAGTGGAATACATCGGTAAACGTGTCAGGAAGTATTATTCTCTTACTGAAACAGGGAGGTCATGGACAGATCAGAAGGTGGATGAATTTTTCGATTTCGTGAATACACTGACCTACGTTCTGAAACCAAGTCCTTCCTGATATGCCTGCTGAAGTCATCGACCGACAGCTGTTCCGGATTAGAAAAGACCTGGACCGGAGGGGAGTAACGTATGATCCACTCAAGGACGATCTTGTCGACCATATCTGTTGTATGGTCGAGGAGAGACTCGGGGAAGGATACGATTTTGAATCCTCCTACGGGGAAGTCATGTCCGGAATCGAAGCGCAAACACTCACCGAACTTCAGCATGATACACTATTGTTATTGGATAAAAAATTTCAAAGAATGAAACGAATCACATATTTACTGGGAATTACTGGTGCAATGCTTGCCATTATCGGCGCGCTCTTTAAAATGATGCACTGGCCCTATGCCAGCATCTTGCTGACCCTCGGATTTCTTATCGTCGTCCTCGGATTTCTCCCATTTTATTTCATCGGCAGCTACCGGGAGCAATCGGAGAAACCGAATATCATCTTTCCCATTGTCGGATATCTCTCCTTGCTGATCGTATTCACAGGCGCAGTTTTCAAGATCATGCACTGGCCTGGTGCAAACATCATGCTCCGCATCAGTGTGATTGTGCTGCTGGTGGGCTTCCTTCCACTGTATATTGTTCAGATTTTCAAACGAAGTGTGAAATCTAAAGTCAATCCCGCCTATTTCATTATGTTACTGATCGGTATAGCAGTTGTACTGGTCCTCTCCAGGGTCAACCTGTCAAAGGATGCGATCGATATCTATACCGGGGTAGCTGTGGAATATTCCGAATATGCGGAAAACGTGAATGATAAGATCGCAGAGATGACCGCAACAACCGGGGATTCATCCGTCACACCGGAAGTGGTAAAAATAATGGAGATGTCTGACGAACTTGAGCAGCTGACCGATAGAATGCTTGCAGGATTGCTGGCCTCTGTGGACCAGGAAGGAAAGGCAATCAGCAATGTCAGCGGAAGAGACTATAAGAAAGGATCCAGGAATGCATATGTGGACAATGGACTTGCTGATGAATTCCTGCAGAAGGCGCGAGTTTACAGAGATCAAATCTCCGGATATGTTGAAGATCCCGTCGAAAAAGGTGAGGTGGCACTCGATCTGCAGTTTGCGGAAGAGACTTATATTAAAGGATGGATGCCTGAAGATGATGTGAATGAGCCGCTGATCAAGTGTTACAGCAGGATCGCCGGATTCAGGTATGGAATTGTGCATGCTGAATATCTCGCCGTCCGGCAGTTGCTCAATGAATAGTATTGCGAGGTAAAGTTTAAGTCTGCATATAAATCGAAAAAGGGGGACCTGGAAGGGTCCCCCTTTTTACTAACCACTTAAACCTAAAAAAAAGAACTTTTACTTAACCCGTTAATTAATGTAAAAGGACATCTGATTTGTTTGATATTATAAATACAATTGCCGTGCCATATTTTTTTAATCTCACAAAATCAGGCAATTAGATTAATATTCATCCTTTTAAATGCGCCCGAATCGTGGTCGAATCTGAACAGTGATGTTCGGTTTCGTACGATTTTAACAATTAAAAAAGCAGCTCCTGGTAAAGGAGCTGCTTCCTGCCGTATCAACGGCTATCGTGGTTCAGGTTAAGTAAGGTTCTATTTTTTGCGTTTCCATGTGGTCTCCCGACCCAGGAACTTCATTCCAAGCACATATCCCTTGATATAGAGCACATCTTCATTTCCATTTTCGAACCAGGCATATGCAGAATAGGTTTTTCCATTGTCCGGATCATATATGGTGCCGTCTTCCCAACGGTCCTTTTTCTTATTGTATTCAAAAGCACGAAGGATTTTCAATCCGAGTATCTTCTTGTCACGCTTGTCAGGGTCCGGATTTTCCTTGTCAACTTTTGGTTTGCCCTGCTCATTTAATGGTTCCATGAGCCAGTTGATGTTTCCTATGTATTTTCCATTGGTGTGCTTGACAATCTCCACAGATGATGAGTCGCTGGCAGTGATCCAGACACCGGTGATCTTGTTTGCCTGTGCATCAACAGTCAGTGATAAAACCAGCAATATTGCCAGGGTGAAAAGTGTTTTTTTCATAGTGGTAGGTTTTAGTTTAGGGATGTAAATTAAATGCTTTTCCTGAAATATGCAAACTTCAGTCGTCAGTTAAGAGTGTAGAGTTAATAGGTCTAGCGCCCAACGCCCCTGACACCTGACACCTGACACCTGACACCTGACACCTGACACCTGATCCCTATTCTTGCCTCACATACTTCGTATACGTATGGGCATGTTCGTTTCTTCCTCCTGCACTTACAAACTCCGACTCCGTTTCCTGCCATTCATTGAAATCGATCTCCGGGAAGAATGTGTCGGCATCAAATGATTTGTGAACCCTGGTCAGGTATAGCTTGCCCGCAACCGGGAACAATTGTCGGTACACCATTCCTCCTCCCATGACAAAACACTCGTCAGTCTTTCCTGCAATTTCGAGCGCCGCATCAATGGAATGTGCCATTTCGCAACCATCGAACTGCTCTTCCGTTTGATCCGTGATGACGATGTTGCGGCGATTGGGAAGTGCGCCTTTGGGAAGGGATAAAAAGGTATTCCGGCCCATGATCACGGTATGACCTGAAGTGAGTTTTTTAAATCTTTTAAGGTCATCCGAAAGGTGCCAAAGAAGTTTGTTGTCTTTCCCGATTGCATAGTTTTCTGCCACGGCCACGATAATGGATATATTCTTCTTGTACTCCTGCATCATACCGATATTTTTCCCTTGATATGTGGATGCGGATCATAATTCACCAGTTCGAAATCATCATAGACAAAATCAAAAATTGACTTCCTTTCCGGATTCAGTTGAAGATCGGGCAGTTTTCTCGGCTCCCTGGTAAGTTGCAGCTTCACCTGGTCAACATGGTTCATGTAGATGTGGGCATCACCAAGCGTGTGAACGAAATCCCCCGGCTCCAGTCCGGTCACCTGCGCCATCATCTTCAACAGGATCGCGTAAGAGGCAATATTGAACGGAACCCCCAGGAAAATATCGGCACTGCGCTGGTAAAGCTGACAAGACAGTTTCCCGTTTGCCACATAGAACTGGAACAGGATATGGCAGGGGGGAAGGGCCATTTTATCAAGATCGGAAACATTCCAGGCACTTACGATGTGCCTACGCGAGTCGGGATTGTTCCTGATGGAATCAATAACCCCACTGATCTGGTCAATATTCCCGTCCCCGGGATTGGTCCATGACCGCCACTGGTATCCGTAGATCCGTCCAAGCTCACCGTCCTCACCGGCCCATTCATTCCAGATGCGCACACCATTGTCATTCAGATACTGTACGTTGGTTTCCCCATTCAGAAACCAGAGCAACTCGTGGATGATCGATTTCAGGTGCAATTTTTTTGTAGTCAGCAGGGGAAAGCCTTCAGAAAGATCAAATCTCATCTGGTGTCCGAACACGCTGATGGTGCCGGTGCCGGTCCGGTCCTCCTTCGTGATTCCCTTTTCAAGGACATGTTCCAAAAGATCGAGGTACTGCTTCATTATCCTCCCATTATTTGTCTGGGTAAAAATAGCACTTCGCTAGTGATATAAAAAGTGCTTTTTATGAACATGAGATGAACATGCGTAAAACTTATTTTTATCACGGCGGATTTTTTTAATAACTTTAACCGACTCAAATAAAGCATCCAGTGGTAAAAGCTTTCCAGTTTATACTGAATAAGACGTCCGGGTTCGCGCTTATGATGGTTCTCACATGCATGGGAGGGTTTGCCCAGGAGCGCATAGTGGCCGACCAGGATCGTGGGTGTGACACGCTTACCGTCTCTTTTTCACTTGACAACGCAAGACCACTCGCGGATTATTCAGGAGTGGTCTGGAATTTCGGTGACGGCAATTCGGTATCCGGAACCCTGAACCCTCAGCATACATACCTTTCTCCAGGGATCTTCGACGTAAGATGTATTCTCGACGGGGCGAGAATCATCAATGCAGATGCACCGGTTGTGGTGGGGGCCACACCATATGCCGACTTTGCATTCAGGGATACGTCGCAGGATGATACCGAATTCAGGTATGTCTTCGAAGCAAAATATTTCAACCCGGTCCCCGGGATCGGTCTCAGTTATTTCTGGGAATTTCCGGATGGCAGTACGCGCACCGACAGCCTGACGATTTACAGCTTCCCGGCTGCAGATACCTACCAGGTGTTCCTCCGTCTTGAGGATGAAAACGGGTGCAGTGATTCCATCACCCGGATGGTCCCTGTCTTCAGGGAGCTCCTGGTACCCAATGTGTTCACTCCCAATGGAGATCACCTCAATGATTATTTTGAAGTGGACACACCGGGAGACTTTATCTACACCTGCAGGATCTTTGCCAGGAATGGCTTGCAGGTATACTACTCCAGGTCGCCCAGGATCATCTGGGACGGACGTAATACCTCGGGAAATAAATTGCCTGCCGGGGTCTATTACTACATCATCGAAAGTGAAGACACACCGGTTGAAACTGCACAAGCCGGTTTTATTCATCTGTTCAGGTAGGAAAATATCACTTCGATCTGTTTGCGGGGGAACACCTGGCGCTCTCAAAGGGTGAGCCTGGCTGACTGGCCAACTCCCGGTATTCAGGACAACCATTCTGGATAGAAAGCGAGCATATTCAGACCAGCAGGGGTGCAGACCGGTCAAGAGGACCACCCTCTTCTATGGCTTACTGATTCTTTTGATCCCCCATGCAAAAAATGCAGTGGAAAAAAAGGTGAAGGAACCATAGACAACAGCCACCAGGGCCATCTCCCGGTTCCCGAGCAGGTAGCTGGCCACAAAAATGGCGAGTGCCGAGTTCTGTAGTCCCACTTCGATGGCGACTGTGAAACGCTCCCTTCGTTTTAGTTTTGAGATCCAGGCAACCTGCCACCCGAGGAACATTGCCAGCGCATTGAGCAACAATGTGTAGGGGAGGAGGTTGATGAAATCCATGAATGTGGCTGTCTCGGAACCCTCGTCAACAAATACAACGCCAAAATATACCAGGAGAAGGATGAGTGGAAGGATCACCTTGAGAGGCCTGTTCAGCCGTTCCGCAAATTCACTCTTCCGGTGACGGATGGTTACGCCGATATAGGCAGGGACAATCGTAAGCAGGAATACCTTTAGTATCGTATCCCAGACATCAAGGTGGATCTCCGCATCGGTATGCAGAAAAGTCATCAGTGCGATGCTCACATTGACCGGGATGCTGACGAGCGTGATGATGCTGTTGAGTGCCGTCATCGATATGGAAAGGGCAACATTCCCATTGAGCAGGTAGGTGACGAGGTTGGAGGTTGCTCCGCCCGGACAGGCGGCGATGATGATCAGGCCGACCTTGAAATAGGGGTCAATATTGGTGATCATTGCAATTCCAAAGGCCACCAGTGGAAGCAGTAAGATCTGGCAGCAAATCCCGATCAGAACCGCACGGGGCCTGTAAAATACATTCTTGAAATCCCTGTGCGTAATCGACAGCCCCATTCCGAGGGTGATAATCGCCAGGGTGACAGGCAGAAAATATGATGAAAAAATGTTAGCCATCTTGTGCGAAAAAAAAAGCGCTGCAAGTTAGAAAAAAAGAACCGATTATAAAGCCGATTCTTTAAAGTGAGGCCGTTTGTCACGAAGGTTGCAAAAAATAGACTAAATAAAAATAGGAAAAGTATTCGGAGGATTTTCCAAAAAATACGTCTGAGGTTGATTATCTTCCGCAATAACTTTAAATTAGCTTTTTGCTGATCGAAGGGATGGAGGAGCCTGCAGGCTGAAAATATTGTGAATATATTGATTTTCAGCAATGTAATATCAGGTTCGTATTTATTAAATCAACTAACCCTAAAATAGATGACAAAAACCTGTCAGCAACACGGCTCCCGGTCTTCGGGTCCGTGTAGTCCGAATTCCGGGATCAAATTCCTGTTTTTTCTTCTTTTTATCTTTTTTATTGCTCCCCCGAATCACCTGGCTGCGGCTTCAGAGGAATCCGGGGACGGTCATGAAGGCAATTATTCCCAGGGCGTAAAGCGTGGTGAACGATTGTTTTACGGACTGGTTGCTGGAAAATTCGAAGGGAATGCGTGTGCCGACTGCCATAACACGGTTGAGATCGACACCTTCAACTGGAATCCCAATGCCTGGGAGATCGCGCATAAATACAAGGAAAAAAGTACAGAAGAATTTACACAGGTGGTAATGAGTCCCCCGGGTCGCACCATGTCTGTTGTTCACGAATCTTTTGATCTTAACGAATCCGAGATCGGGCTGATCAAAGAGTTCCTGGACCATTTCGAAGAGAAGGGATTGGCAAAGCAAAAGCCGGTGATCAACAAGATCCTGCTCTTTCTGCTGCTCGGTGTGTTGCTCACCTGGATCGTGCTGGACGTGATCTTTTTCAAGAAGGTGAAGCGTAAATGGATCCTGGGTGTGCTGTTTATCGGAGCACTTGGCTGGCAGATACAGCTGCTATATGATGCCGGGACTTCACTGGGAAGGCAGCACAATTATGAACCCGACCAGCCGATCAAGTTTTCGCACCTGGTACATGCTGAAGAGAACAAGATCGACTGTAAATATTGTCATCATACCTCCGAACAGAGTCAGACTGCCGGATTTCCCGAGGTGGAACTGTGCATGAACTGCCATATCATCGTTCGGGAAGGAACCTATTCGGGCAAGCACGAGATCAACAAGCTGGTTGCGGCACATGAGGCCGGGGACCCGATCGAGTGGGTCAGGGTACACAACCTTCAGGATCACGTCTTCTTCAGTCATGCCCAGCACGTGAAGATCGGCAAGATCGATTGCCAGACCTGTCACGGTCCGGTAGAAGAGATGAACCGCGTAAGACAGGTGAGTGACCTCTCCATGGGATGGTGTGTGAACTGTCACCGGGATACAGAGGTTCAGTTCTTCGACAATGGCTTCTATGAGAAGTACGAGGAGCTGCACAGGAAAATGAAGGCAGGAGAGATCGACAGGGTGACTGCTGAAATGGTGGGCGGCACCGACTGTTCGAAATGTCATTATTAATTATTGCAAACAATTCACATCACATGGAAAAATACTGGAGAAGCCTCGACGAGTACAAGCATGGTCCGGATAAAAAGGCAGAAAAGGTCGTTGAGGAAGAACAGAAGAACCTGGTCCTTGACCTGGCCGACGAAAAGATCACAAGCGCAAATGCTTCGAGAAGAGATTTTCTGAAACTCGTCGGTTTCAGTTTTGCCACAGCAGCCATAACCAGCAGTTGCGAGAAACCGGTTCAGAAAGCGATCCCCTACCTGGTCAAGCCCGAAGAGATTACGCCCGGGAAATCGTCCTACTATGCAACAAGTTTTTATGACGGTACTGAGTATTGTTCGGTGGTTGCCAAGGTTCGTGATGGCAGACCGATCAAGATCGAGGCCAATAAATTATCCCCGGCGTCTCCAGGTGGCACTTCTGCAAGGGTTCAGGCCTCTGTGCTTGAACTGTATGACCAGTCAAGACTGAAGGGTCCGGCGAAGGGCACCAAGTCGGCTACCTGGGAGGAGATCGACAGGGAAGTGACTGAAAAACTTCAGGAGGATACCCCGGGAAGGAAAGTGCTGGTCACCCCCACAGTGATCAGTCCGTCCACCCGGCTCATCATTGACCAGCTCAAGGGGAAATATCCCGACCTGGAATGGGTGATCTACGATGAAGTGTCGGCCGGGTCGATCAGGAAGGCACACAATATGATCTTTGGCAAACCGGTGATCCCGGGATGCCACTTCGAGGATGCCGAGATCATTGTCTCTTTCGATGCAGATTTCCTGGGGACATGGATCTCACCCGTGGAATTTTCGGGTGGCTATGCACGTAAGCGAGAGGTCAGCAAAGACCATGCTGAGATGTCAAAGCACATCCAGTTCGAATCGGGTTACTCCCTTACCGGCTCCAATGCCGATGAAAGGCACCCTGTCACCCCGGTTGAATCGAAAGCCATCCTGTCAAAACTCTACAATGCCATTGCAGTAAAAAAGGGTGTTGAACAGATTTCAGAAGGCAAGACCTCATTTGATGTGGCTAAGATCGCAAATGCGCTCATGGAGCAGCAGGGAAAATCCATCCTGGTGAGCGGGTCCAATGACCCGCAAGTGCAATTGATGATCGCAGGGCTCAACGTGATGCTTGGTAACTATGGAAGCACGATTGACCTGACAAGGCATATCAAGCTGAAGCAGGGTGATGACATGGCAGCTGACCAGCTGGTGGAATCGCTGGGTAAAAAGGAGGTGTCTCTGCTGATCATGGCCGATGTAAACCCGGTTTACAGTCATGCAGGAGGAGCAGACATTGCCGATGCAATTGGCAATGCAGGGTTGAGTGTTTATATCGGTTCGGGGATGAATGAAACGGCAGCGGCATGTATGTACACCGCTCCCGACCATCACTACCTGGAGGCGTGGGGAGATGCGGAGCCTGTGAAAGGAACATTCAGCCTGCAGCAGCCGACCATTCACCCGCTATACCAAACCAGGGCATTCCAGGATTCACTCCTGAAATGGATGGAGGATGAGCGGGAGTATTACCAGGTACTCAGGGAAGCCTGGAAAAACAAAATTTATCCACTGGCCGGCACTGGAAAGGAGTTTGAGGCCTGGTGGAATGAACAGCTTCAGGCAGGCGTATTTATGGTTGGAGGAGGACCTTCTGCAAAAGGGTCACCTGACCTGACTGTTGTGAACGTTAATTTTCCTCCGGTAAACGATGGAATGAGCCTGACACTCTATTCATCCGTGGGTCTCTCCGACGGAAGACATGCAAATAATCCCTGGTTACAGGAATTGCCTGACCCGGTTACCAAAGTCTGCTGGGACAACTACCTCTCGGTCTCGGTAACCGATGCAGAAGAGATGGGACTGTCGGACGAAGATGTGGTGCAGGTGGCAGGTGTGAAAGTCCCGGTACTCATACAACCTGGCCAGGCCAAAGGGACCTGCTCAATGGCCATTGGATATGGCCGTACCGTTGCAGGGAAGGTAGGCGACCATGTGGGTGCCAATGCGTTCAGGGCGGTTCACCATGAAAAAGGATTCAGGAACTATACCATTGAAGGTGTCACCCTTGAAAGAACAGGCGAAAAATATTCGCTGGCAAGGACCCAGACACATCATACCATGGAGGACCGGCCCATCGTCAGGGAAACGACACTGGAATCCTACAGGAAAGACCCCTATTCGGGGAACCATTTCCACCTGGATGCCGAGTCACACCACGATTCGCTCTATCCTGACACTGAATTCGACGGACATCACTGGGGACTGGCGGTTGACCTGAACAAATGTGTGGGCTGTAACAACTGTGTGGTTTCCTGTATCGCTGAGAATAACATTGCAACGGTAGGAAAAGAAGAGGTGAAGAACCGGCGCATCATGCACTGGATGCGAATTGACAGGTATTTCAGCGATAACGCAGATAATCCGAAGACCTTCCATCAGCCGGTCATGTGTCAGCATTGTGACAATGCACCCTGCGAAAATGTGTGCCCCGTGGCGGCCACCATGCACAGCAACGAAGGATTGAACCAGGTAGCCTACATCAGGTGCATCGGTACAAAATATTGTATCAACAACTGTCCGTACAGGGTGCGCAGGTTCAACTGGTTTAAATATGTCAATAACGAGAAATTTAATTTCCACCTGAACGAGGAGAGTACGAAAATGGTACTGAATCCCGATGTGACAGTCAGGAGCAGGGGTGTGGTTGAAAAATGCTCCTTCTGTGTGCAACGGATACAGGAGAAGAAACTGGAGGCGAAGCTTGAAGACCGACAGCTTGAGGATGGCGAGGTACAACCTGCTTGTGTCCAGTCGTGCCCGACCAATGCCCTGGTATTCGGAGACATGAACAAAAAAGATGCGAAAGTGACAAAGCTGATCAAAAGCGAAAGGAACTACCACCTGCTTGAACAGCTGCATACACTTCCATCGGTGGGATACCTGACCAAGGTGAGAAATACCGAGGGCGGACCAGACGATCAGGAAGAACATCATACAGTACACCATAGTTAATCAGAAAATAACCAGATAATGTATAAAACCGAGATTAGAGGACCACTCATCCTGGGAAATAAATCCCTCGGCCAGATATCAGAAGAGATCACATCTCCCATTTATCAGCGACCAAAAATGTGGTGGCTGGTCGGGATGGGCATCAGTTCAATCCTGATGCTCCTCGGATTCTGGGCCATTTATGTTACCATCAGTACAGGGATCGGAACCTGGGGCGTCAACAATACAGTCGGATGGGGCTGGGCGATCATCAATTTTGTATGGTGGATCGGAATCGGTCATGCCGGTACCGCATTTTCCATATTCCTGCTGATACTGCGACAGGAGTGGAGGTCTTCCATCAACCGTGCTGCGGAAGCCATGACAGTGGTGGCGGTGGGATGTGCCGCGATCTTCCCGGCATTGCATATGGGTCGTATCTGGGATGCGTTTTTTATACTTCCCTATCCGAATACCCGTGGACCATTGTGGGTCAACTACAATTCACCACTTTTCTGGGACTTTATCGCCATCTCTGCTTACCTGCTCATCTCGGCTTCCTTTTGGTTCCTTGGTATGATCCCCGATTTTGCCACCATCCGGGATACCTCTAAATCGAAGATCAAACGTATGGTGTACGGATTCTTTGCCATGGGGTGGCGCGGTTCTTCCTGGGAGTGGAAAAGATATGAGGGACTTGCATTTGTCCTGGGTGGGATTGCAGCAGTGCTTGTGGTCTCTGTGCACTCCATTGTGTCAACCGACTTTGCAGTCTCGGTGGAGCCGGGCTGGCACACGACCCTGTTCCCGCCATATTTCGTGGTCGGTGCGATCTTCTCCGGCTTTGCCATGGTGATGACGCTTATGGTGATCATCAGGAAGTTGTATAAGCTGAATGATTTCATCACCGACCGCCACCTGGATAATGTGGCAAAGATCCTGATGTTCGTCTCCCTGATCATGGGGGCCTCCTATCTCACGGAGATCTTTATTGCGTGGTATTCAGCGAATGAATATGAGCTCTTTACCTTCTTCAGGAACAGACTTACAGGCGAATACACGATACAGTTCTGGATCATGTTCATCTGTAATGCACTTGTTCCGCAGCTGATGTGGTTCAAAAAGATCAGGAAAAACATCACGGCCATATTTATCATCTCCATCCTGATCAATATCGGAATGTGGTTTGAGCGGTTTAACATTGTGGTTACTTCCCTCGCCAAGGATTACCTTCCTTCGGCCTGGGTGGATTATACGCCGACATTTGTTGAGATCTCTGTCTTCCTTGGAACTATTGGAATTTTCGCCACGGGTGTGCTGCTGTTCTTTAGGTATATCCCGATGATCGCGATCCATGAGGTCAAGATGGTGAATAAATTGAAAGTAAATAAAAAGAGATAAGATATGAAGGATCAAAAACAACACCTGATGGGTGTATTTGATGGCGAGGACCCCCTGGTGGAGGCGTTTGACAAACTTCGCGATGAGAAGGTTGAAATGGCCGATTTCTTTACCCCGTTCCCGATCCATCACATCCTCGAGCATCACGGGAGAAAAAGCAGACTGATCACCGTTTCCTGGTTTTACGGACTTTTTGCGGCACTTGGGGTGCTGGCATTCTTGTATTACACGGCAGTGATCAGCTGGCCACTAAATTTTGGTGGGAAGCCCAGCAATGCGTTCCCCTCGTTTATTGTGATCACCATCGTGCTGACCATCTTCAGTGTGACAATCCTGAGTCTTTTTACGTTTTCAGCAAGAGCAAAACTCTGGCCGAATGTGGATAAGCGGATTTATCATGAAGGGGCGACAGATGATAAATTTGTGATCCTCTTTGAACTGGATCAGATCGATGAACAGAAGGTGAAATCTCTTTTAAAAGACCTCGGAGCGGTCGAAATTATTGAAAAGTAAAGAAACTATGAAGCAATTATTGATTCCGATCGGACTGATCCTGGTATTGTCTTCCTCCTGCGACAGGACCCGTTCTTCCACAGGCTGGGATTACATGCCCGACATGTATTATTCTGAAGGGTACGAAACATGGGCCCCCAATGAGAATTTTGAGGATGGCCTGACAATGCGGACACCGGTAGAGGGGACGGTTCCAAGGGGCATGATACCGTTTCCTTATGAGAAGACGGATGAAGACAGGTTGCTGGCAGGCGATGAACTGGTGAATCCGGTTGAGCCGACCGCCGGGAACATTGAGCGTGGCAGGGAAGCATACAAGGTGTTTTGCATGACCTGTCATGGTGAAAAGGGTGATGGGCAGGGATACCTGTTTACCTCACAGCGGTATCCATATCCCCCCGCAAGCCTTGTCAATGAGAAAGTAAGAGACATTTCCGACGGCGAGATCTATCATGCGATAACTGTTGGCTATGGTGTGATGGGCGCACATGGAGCGATGATACCTCAATCTGATCGCTGGAAGATCATTCATTACATCAGGGAAGAATTGCAAAAATAAACAGGAAAAACCCAAACAAATGGAAGAGCGACTGAAATTATCACCCTTGTATTATATCGGAACTTTTATACTGATCGCGGTTGGGGTGGCTGCATTTATCATGGGATTCATCAATGATCCAACACGCGCATGGGCAAACTTTCTTCTGAACAATGTCTATTTTGTCTCCCTGGCAGTGGGGGCCGTATTGTTTCTGGCCCTGCAGCGTGTGACACAATCGGGCTGGTCGGCCGGGTTTATCCGCGTACCCGAAGCAATGGGGATGTACCTCCCCGTGGCAGCTGTGCTGTTCCTGGTAATGGTCTTCGGCGTTCATTCACTCTACCACTGGTCGCACAGTGAAGCGGTTGCCCACGATCCGATCCTGCAGCACAAACAGCCTTTCCTGAATGTACCTTTCTGGTTTGGCAGGATGCTGATCTTCTTTGCACTCTGGATACTCCTGGCCACCATGCTCAGGAGATACAGCCTCAGAGAGGATGAAGAGGGCGGACTGGTGATTTTTAAAAAAGCAGCACATGTGGCGAAGATCTTTATTTTTGTCATTCTCATCACTTTCTCTTTGGCAGGTTTTGATTGGATCATGTCCATCGATCCCCACTGGTACAGTGCACTTTTTGCATTCAAGAATTTCGTTTCGGCATTCTACCATGCAGCCGCGATCATCACCTTCATTGTTTTGCTACTGAACCAGTTCGGCTATTTTCCGTTCCTGACCAGGAGTCATATGCATGACTTCTCCAGCTACATTTTCATGCTCTGTATCATCTGGGGCTATTTCTGGTTTGCCGAGTTTATGCTGATCTGGTACGGGAACATTCCCGAGGAGACAGTATATTTCGTGACCAGGATGCAGACCGAGGAGTGGAGAGTCTTTTTCTTCGCCAATGTGATCATCAACTGGTTTATCCCGTTTATGATCATGATGCCTGCACCGTCACGACGCAGTAAACTGACCCTGAAGATCATTGTCCCGGTTCTCCTGGTAGGACTTTTCCTTGACCTATATCTGCAGATCTTCCCAGGTGTGGTGGGTAAACAGGTACTTGGATTTAATGAGATCGGCGGTTTCCTTGGCTTTGCCGGTCTGTTCATGCTTGTGGTAGGATATTTCCTGACAAAAGCCAACCTATACCCGAAACAGCACCCGTATATGGAGGAGTGCCTGGAACACCATGTTTAGTCAGTCGGCAGTTGGCAGCCGGCAGTCGGCAGCCATCAGCCGGCAGCCATCAGCCGGCAGCTAACTGTCTTTAAAGAATGCTTTGGCGCCCGGAGCCTGTCGAAGGGCTGTCGTCAAGCGCGTGGTTCGAATTAACTACTCTGCGAATACTCCGCGCCCTATGCGGTTTATCTCTCGTGAGCGCAGCGAACCCCTACTCCTCCGCTACCGTATATCCTGCATCAGCGATTTTTACCTGGATCTCTTCCAGGGTAACGGTGGCTTCGTCATATTTAACCACCGCGACAGAATCGACATGGGAAGCCGAAACCTCGGCAATGCCTGCGAGACTGTTCACACTTTTTTTCACCGCGTTTTCGCAACCCTCGCAGGTCATCCCATGCACGGGAATGGTCACCTCTACCAGGTTTTCCATGTTGACCTCCTGGTCATTCGATGATTCCTGTTCTGCCTTATTGCCCGAGTTGCATGCAAAGGCAAGCATTGCTGTGAGAACTATGATTCCAATTTTTTTCATGGTGCATATCTGTTTTAAAATAGAAATTTGAAAATACTGATCGCTGGTCGGTATGACAATAACTGCAATACTTGCAATCCTGGTAACTCAGCGATTCTCTGAAAATCTTGCTTTCAGGGGCCTGTTGCCTTATCAGTAATCGATCGAAAGAATCCTTCCGTCTGTAAAATCAAAGAATTCATGTTTCTCCGCCACGGTGACCCCGCTCCTGAGTTCGCTGGGCTCGATTCCAGCAACCTTCATACACCCGGGGCATGCAAAGATCGTGACCCCGGAATTGACCAGTTTTTTAAATAGCTCGTCCGAGGAGCCGAACGGTTCCATCTCCAGGTTGGGAGCATCATCGGTGACCATTTCTATCCCGTCAATGTCAAAGTACATCAGTACGTCGTAGTCAGACTCAAATTTCGTTGCCATGCTGAGAGCCATCAGTACCTCGTGGGGATTGTCAGCCCCCTGTTTCACATGGATAAAGATTCCTTCGGTCTCGGCGTAGCTGGAGAGGTTCGCATTGGGATTGGGGTTTTCGTTGACCCTGATACACGATGCGGCAAGCAGGGCAATTGTGGAAATCAAGATAAAATTTTTCATTGTTGTCAGGTGTTTGGTTCTGATTTTGTTAGTAAAGGTAAGATTCTGAAAGCTTATCTGCAATAAGTACAAGGATGATAAACAGGTAAAAGAGATTTACCGTAACAAATGCCCTGCGCCAATTCTGCATGATTTCACCGGTAAAGGTGAGCAGGGTGATCCTCACAAGGAAGAGTATGATCACACCGATCATGACAAATGCGATCCTATGGTCATGCATGATTCCAGCAGCAGGAAAAATGATTACGGTTACTGCTGCAGCAAAGATCCATGTAAAACTCAGGTTTCTTAGTTGCCGCTTTGAAAATATCTCCGTGATCACCGGTAAACCAGCTGTTTTAAACTCATCCCCGATCTTCATTAGCAGCAGCCAGTAGTGTGGCATCTGGCCAATAAAGAGGAAAAAGCTGATCAGGATGATCTCCCGGTCCAGCAGCGCTCCACCTCCAGCAGTCCATCCTATCAATGGAGGGAGGGCCCCGATGATCGCACCAGGAAGAACGGCAAAGGGTGTAATTCTTTTAAGCGGTGTGTACACCAGGTTGTACCAGCCCAGGGTAAACAGACCAATTCCGGCGGCGAGCACTGACCCGGTCAGCCACAGAAGTGTGAGTCCGGCCACAGATAAAATGACAGCTGCGATAACAGCACCCCGGAGGGAGACCCTCCCGGCTGGTAGTGGTCTTCCTTCCGTCCGTTTCATCAACAGGTCGGTGCTCCGCTCCTGGATATGATTGAATGCGGAGGACCCCATGGACATGAAAAGGATTCCAAAGAAGGAATAGAGAAAGACCAGGTCAAGCGCACCGGTGGCACGGTAATAGCCCAGGAACCCGGTGAATGCCACCGGGAGGGATATTTTGATCTTTCCAAGTTGCAGCAGGATCTTGATAAATCCGCTGCGAGTTCTTTTATTCATCCAGGCTCTTGATATACTCGATAATCAGGTCTATCTCTTCTTCCGTTACCAGTCCTTCATATGAGAGCATTAAGCCTTTGTTAAATCCATCCACGATATCTGCATTGGGGTCATAGATCGATCTTCGTATGTATTCTTCATCAACCGTGATCTCCCTTTTTTCACCAGCCGTTGTCACCTCTTGCGTCTCACCCCAGATGCCACGGTAGGACGGACCCACTAATTTTGATCCATCGGATGAATGGCATGCATTGCAACCGTTGCTTTTCAGTATCTCGAAACCCTGTTGTGCCGGTGTCATGCTCTCGTCAACAGCCGGTGCTGTTGCAGTTGTATCCTTCATCCATTCGGCAAATTCTTCCTCTGCCATTACCCTTACACCTGTATACATGTAGGAGTGATCCAGTCCGCAATACTCGGTACAGAAAAGGTCGTAAGATCCCACCTGTCCGGGAATGAACCACATCTGCTTGATGTTCCCGGGCACCATGTCTTCCTTGACCCTGAAAGCGGGGATATACAGACTATGGAGTACGTCGAGGGCTTTCAGGTCGAGCACCACCGGCTGGTTCACCGGTACATATAGACTGTCAGTGAGTTTGCCGTTCTCATATTCAAATTTAAAATTCCACATCCGTGCAATTGCAGTGACCTTCATGGCATCTTCCGGGGGGGTCTTCATGGGCTTCCATCCCATCCATCCGAAATAGAACATGACCAGTACGAGCAGCAGCGGAATGATGGTCCAGATCAGCTCGAGCTTCAGGCTTCCCTCATTCTGGATCGCCTTGGGATGTTTGTCCCTGCGGTATTTTCGGATGAAATAGATCATCACGCCAGTGATCGCCACCAGGAAAAAGACAGATACTCCAAGGATGATCACAAAAGCCAGGTCGACGCCAGCGACAAAATTGGAAGCATTTTCAGGGGATATATCGTACATTTTATCAGTTTTTTCGGGTTATCTGAACATGAAATCAAGCATTGTAATAAATATTACAACAAGTACCAGTGCAATGATCAGTCCAACCATCACCCTGAATATCCGCTGGTCGAATCGCAAATGCATGAATATCAGCAGGACGAAAGTAGACTTGATGCCTGCGATGAGCAATGCGGCAATAGTGGCCCAGCGAGACAATTCAATCTCTGTGATCGCTACCGATAACAATGTCAGGACGATCAGTATTCCCAATACACCCAGTAGTTTCTGGTAGGAGATGATATGATGTTTTTCTTCAGCCATAATTCACGATTTTTAAGCGATGAGATAAAACAGGGGAAACAGGAATATCCAGATCAGGTCCACGAGGTGCCAGTATAGGCCGCCATTTTCCAGAAGCTGAAAATTGTCGTGGGTGAGCCGGTCGTTCTTTACATACACGTACATGAATCCAAGTACGACCATCCCGATGATGATGTGGAACGCATGCAAACCCGTCATGAAAAAGTAGAGTCCGAAAAAGAGCACATCGCCGTATCCCAGCTGGTCGAGGTATTCCGATCCGGGGAAGATCCCATGATCGAATTTCGCACCCCATTCGAAGTACTTGTTTACCAGGAAGACTGCCGCCAGGATGATTGTTGCTGCAATCAGACCAAGTGACAGTTTCTTCTTTTTCTGCTGGATCGCTGTGACCGACATCGCAATGGTGGCACTGCTGATGAGCAGGATGATGGTGTTGATCGTTCCGATGGGGACATCCAGTTCCTGGCTGGCCAGGTGAAAAGCTTCAGGGTGAAGGTACCTGTACACAGCATAGGTGATGAAGAGTCCGCCAAACAGGAGCAGCTCGGTGAAGATGAATAACCACATCCCCATTTTGGACCCGATATCGTCTCTGTGAACTTGTGACATAAGCGTAATTATTAGTCGTATTTATATGTAGCCTTATCGATCGTCGGGATCTCATCGAAATTCTCAAGGGAGGGTGGAGATGAGATCTGCCATTCCAGGTTGGTGCCGCCCCAGGGATTGGCCTCTGCTTTTTCTCCATGCCTGGCCGATCTGATCAGGTTGATCAAGATAATGAGGAATCCCGATACCATCACCAGGGCCCCGAGAGAGGAGAGGATATTGGGCCCGTGGTATTCAGGAAGGTAATCAAAATAACGCCTTGGCATCCCCTTGATTCCGAGATAGAGCATTGGACCATAAAGTGCCAGGTAGCCGATAAAGAAGATCAGCCATCCGGTTTTGGCCCATGATTCGTCATACATCCTGCCGTAAATCTTGGGGAACCAGTAATGGACGGCTCCGAAGAAGGCAAACCCTGTTCCACCAAATACGATAAAGTGGAAGTGACCCACCACAAATGCGGTATCGTGCACATGTACGTTGGTGGCTAATGCTCCCAGTACCAACCCGGTGAGTCCGCCAATCAGGAAGACAAATATAAAAGAGGCGGCCCACATGAAGGGGGTCTTCAACAGGATGGACCCCTGGTGCATGGTAGCCACCCAGTTGAACACCTTGATGGCACTTGGTATGGCAACGATGAAGGTCAGGATGGAAAAGGTGAACAGTGCTGTTCCGCTCATTCCCGATGTGAACATGTGGTGTCCCCAGACGAAATAGCCAACAAAGGCGATCGCGAGGGTGGAGATCACAATGAAGCGATAGCCGAAAATGGTCTTCCGGGAAAAGGTGGGGATGATCTCCGAAATGGCCCCCATGGCCGGCAGGATCATGATGTACACCGCAGGGTGAGAGTAGATCCAGAATAGGTGCTGGTAGAGAATCGGGTCGCCCCCCTTGGCGGGATCGAAGAACCCGATATTAAAGATCCGTTCACCAAGCACCATCAAAAGGGTGATCCCAACGATGGGTGTTGCCAGTAACTGGATCCACGCTGTTCCGTAAAGTGTCCATGGGAAGACCGGCATCTTCATGAAGGTCATCCCTGGGGCACGTAACCTGTGTATGGTCACCAGGAAATTAAGCCCCGTGAGAATGGAGCTGAAGCCTAGCACAAATGCACCCACGACCGCCGGCAGCATATTGGTACCGGTCTTGAAGCTGTATGGAGCGTAAAATGTCCAGCCGGTGTCTGGCGGACCGCCGCCTGCAAACAGTGAGGCCACAACGAGGATCGAACCGGCCACATAGATGTACCAGGAGAACAGGTTCAGCTTCGGAAACGCCACATCCTTGGCCCCGATCTGGATGGGCAGCAAAAAATTGCCGAAGACGGCCGGCAATCCGGGGATTACAATCAGGAAGATCATGATCACCCCGTGTACCGTGAAAGTTGCATTGTAGGCCTGCGCCCCCATGATCGTTTTCCCCGGTGCAATCAACTCAAGCTTCATCATGATCCCCAGGGCTACCCCGATGACAAACCATGTCATAATGGAATACAGGTATAACAACCCGATCCGCTTGTGATCCGTAGACAGGATCCACTTGAAAATGCCCTTTCTGCCCCCGGTCTCCTCCAGGTAGCTCTTGTGTGCACCTTGCTTTACTGTTTCAGACATATTGAAATTTGTTATTTTGTTTTCTTACGTTTCCCCAGCACAAGTACCAGGAAGATGATCACTCCTATGAACAGGATCAGTGTTCCGGCCACCTTTGTAATGTTCAGCACATACTCCTGACCTTCAGGGTCGTATGAATAACAATACTGCAACACTTTGTTGATGGTTGGTCCAGCTTTTCCCTCGTTGGCATCTATGATCGACATCTTCAGCTCAAAAGGCAAAAAATAGATGCCATTCATGTACCGTGTGATTTTGCCCTCCGGGGAGGTGATCACCAGTGTGGCTGAATGAATGAAGTCATTGCCAACCGCCTTGTACCTGAATCCCACTGCATCGGTCAGCCTGGCAATGTTCGCACTGTCACCCGTGTAAAATGTCCATCCCTTTGCAGCCTGCTCACTCTTCTCCATCAGGTTCTGGTAATTGTTCTTTTTCCGTTCCGCGAGCATACTCGATTCCCGGGGGTCAAAACTGATCGTGATCGCCTGGTAGTCCTCCCCGATCACCAGGTCGGATTTATCGATCACCTCGGCGAGTCCGTCCATCAGCGGTGAACAAATACCGGGACAGCGGTAGTAAACAAAGTTGAGGATTGTGGGCTTGTCATAGATATCACGCAGGTAGACTGTGTCACCATTGATATCAAAAAGGAATGCATCCAGAGGTATGAAATTGTTGAGCTTCTCTTCCACTCCAATCTCCAGCGATTGCTGCGCGAGGTCCTGGGCACGAACCCCGGAAAGAGTGAATAACACCAAGAGTACGAATAGGGTTTTTCTCATCTGATCTAAATGGTTCTGAAATTTACATATAAATATGATTGTTTATCTTCGTTCTTTGCCCTGTATAAAAAAACTAAAATTACTAAAAAAGTCCTGTTTTAAAGGGAATGCATCGAGAAGTAAGGTTTGTTCAACTGTTATTTAGAAGCAGTCAAAATAGCAAATTAAACAGTTATTTTTAATTATACTGTATTAAGTACTTCCTATTTTTGTTTTGACCGAAATGATAAATGATTTATTGTGGCCCTATGCTGAAGAAGATTTTTCTCTTTTACTACAATGGATTTCGCACCATGACATGGGGAAGATCGCTTTGGGCAATCATACTGGTCAAGCTGTTCATCATGTTCGTGATCCTGAAGGTCTTCTTTTTTCCCGATATCCTTGAACGGGATTTCCAGACCGACGAAGAGCGGAGTGATCACGTTATCGAGCAATTAACAAACCCTTAATAAAATGATTGAGTCTATAGACATGTCACTGGTGGACTGGTCGAGGGGGCAATTTGCCCTGACCGCCATGTTCCACTGGCTGTTTGTTCCCTTGACACTCGGACTGGCCTTTATCGTCGCTTTTATGGAGACGATCTATGTAAGGACCGGTGATATCGAGTGGAAACGGATTACCAGGTTCTGGATGAAAGTGTTCGGGATCAACTTTGCTATCGGAGTCTCCACCGGGATCATCCTGGAGTTTGAGTTCGGCACCAACTGGTCAAACTACTCCTGGTTTGTCGGGGATATCTTCGGTGCACCACTGGCAATCGAGGGCATCATGGCCTTCTTCATGGAGTCAACCTTTATTGCCATCATGTTCTTTGGCTGGAACAAGGTCAGCAAAAGATTCCACCTCACAGCTACATGGCTCACTGCCATCGGCGCCAACCTTTCGGCGGTCTGGATCCTTGTAGCCAATGCCTGGATGCAGGATCCCGTAGGAACAAGATTCAACCCGGAGACGGCACGGAATGAGATGACCAGCTTCTGGGATGTCTTCCTATCAGAGACGGCAGTAAACAAATTCCTGCACACCATCACCTCAAGCTTCCTGCTGGCATCGGTCTTCGTGATCGGGGTAAGCGCATGGTTCCTGCTGCGAAACAGGAACATCATGTTCGCCAGGCGAAGCACCGTGGTGGCTTCCGTCTTCGGAATCATATCTGCAGTGGCAACGATCTTTACGGGTGATACCTCCGCACGCATCATCGCAAGGGAGCAACCGATGAAATTTGCTGCCATGGAGGCACTCTATGATGGACAGACCCATGCACCGCTGGTGGCAGTGGGGGCGATGAGAACAGACACTACGCGTATCCCCAACCCGAGACAGGAGTTTATCTTTAAGATCGAGATTCCCAATGCCTTGTCATACATGGCATTCCTGACACCCAACGGTTTTGTGGCAGGGATCAACGACCTGTTATACGGTAACGAGGAGCAAGGTATCATGGCCTATTCCGAGCGTGTCGAGCGGGGAGCCGTGGCGATCAATACGCTGAAAGACCTCAAAAAGGCCAAAGATCGCGGAGACGAAGGGGCCCACGCGATGCTCGTGGAAAAATTCCAGGATCCGCAATGGATCAATGACTATTACCAGTACTTCGGATACGGCTATTACAAAGACCGGTCCCTGGAGGAATTTATTCCAAATGTGAAGCTCAATTTCTATGCATTCCATATCATGGTGATCCTGGGCGGGCATTTTTTAATCCTCTCGATCATCGCCCTCACCCTCAGCATGCGCAACAGGTGGGGAGAAAAGAGATGGCTGCTCTGGGTGGCCTTGCTGACAATCCCCCTTCCATGGATCGCATCACAATCGGGATGGATCGTGGCAGAAGTGGGACGCCAGCCTTGGGTGGTACATGAACTCATGCCCACCCTGTCGGCCGTATCCAGGATCAGTCCGGGAGCTGTCCAGCTCACATTCTGGATCTTCCTGGCTACATTCACAGCCCTGTTCATTGCTGAGATAAAAATATTGACAACCCAAATTAAAAAAGGCCCCGAGGAGGAATAAGTCATGTTTGAAAAACTATCATATCTGGCACTGCAGCAATACTGGTATGTGATCGTCTCCCTCCTGGGAGCCATACTTGTATTCCTGATGTTTGTCCAGGGCGGACAAACGTTTATCTACCGGATCGGCAAAACCGCCAACGAGCGCACCATCATCATCAACACGCTCGGCCGGAAATGGGAATTCACCTTCACAACCCTGG
>CAKZNC010000048.1 GCA_937129385.1 uncultured Bacteroidota bacterium | reverse complement strand
AATATGTGCACTACTCCGAGCAGTTCCCGGGGTACAAATGGCCGGCGAAGAGTGCCGATAATTATGCTGCTGAACAGTACAGCAGGGATGCAGACACTTCGATCCTGATGGGATCCCTGTTTGCTATCCCCCCGGGTCTGAGTACGGATGACCTTGGTATACAGACTGATCCGGGAAGGAAATTGTTTGATGCACTTCAGCATTATGGCGCCTACTTTACAGAGGACGCTGCCTGGGATACATGGGACCTGATCGTGGAACGAGGTGTCGAAGTGGAGTTTCCTGAAAAATATGGTTTCAGTCTGAGCAGCGTGACATGGAGAGACGAGGTCAACAGGCTGATGCAGGCTGTACACGTAGTAACCAACAACGGTCCGTCTTCTATTGGTGGCGGTGGTACCCCACTGGTCCCCCTTGCACCCGACATCGCCCCGCCCCCTTCAGATCCTGAAACAGATATCGGGATACTTTCCCTGCTGGCTGCTGAGCGGGAAGGTTTGCCGGTGCGGGGAGCGCTGCTTTATGACTGCACCGACCTGGGCGGGTACGGGTTTATGGAGGTGGCAGGTGCCGAAAAGCTAATCACGACTGCGGACGAAGCAAATGTATTTACAAAGAAATTCAGGATCGTTATATCGGGAGCAGGCGAAAACCCCTGGGAACCGCAACTCTCCACGCCTGAAAATGAAATACCTGTTGAAGCAGGTGATGTTTTGATGTATGTGTTCTATGCGCGGACCATCGACACCGAATCACCCAACGATTTCGGAAGTGCAGCATTTCATATCCAGGAAGCGTATTCTCCGTGGACCACGGTAGGTAGTCAGGACATCTCACTGAACACGGGCTGGAAAAAATTCTACGTGATCCAGGAGTCATCAACTGCTTTTGATCCGGGTGAGATGAAAGCAACGTTTCACCTGGGGTTGCTTCAGCAGGAGCTGGAGATCGGGGGGATCCTTGCCCTGAACCTGGGTTCCGCGGTGGATATTGATGAGCTGCCCGGAAATGAGATCACCTATGTGGGGATGGAGCCGGATGCCCCCTGGCGTGCCGGGGCTGAGGCGAGGATAGAGGAATTTCGAAAAAGTGACCTCACGGTGAAAGTTGTTGACAACCAGGGACAACCTGTTGAGGGGGCTACTGTTACCGTTAGAATGAAAGATCACTCCTATGGCTTCGGCACATTCATGTCGGATTATGCGCTTGAGGAAGGGCCGGAGGCAGAAGTCTACAGGAACCATATCACTGCATTGTTCAACTGTGCCACGACCCCATTTTACATGGGTGGCAATGGTGATAACTGGGGCTGGTACGGCAGTGCTTCTGCCAGGGAATCCTATCCAAAGCTTGCCCGGTGGTTGCAGGAGAAGGAGATGCCTGCAAAGGGACATGTACTGGTTTGGCCAGGCTGGAAATGGATGCCTTCCAGGTTCGAGGATCTGAAGGATGATCCGGAAGGACTTAATGCGGCAATTGATCAGCACCTGGAAACCATTGTCCCCATTGGGGTACAATACGGCCTGGAGGAGTGGGACGTGGTAAATGAGCCCTGGGTGAATCACGATGTCATGGATGTGTTGGGTGAAGAGGTGATCACTCACTGGTTTGAAAAGGTACATGAGATGCATCCTTCAGCACGACTGATCCTGAATGAATACAACATCATCATGGGGGGCGGACAGGCAGGATTCCAGGACAATTTGGAAAGGATCATTGAAGACCTGCAGAATGCTGGCGCACCGATCGGGGGCATCGGCATGCAGTGTCATTTCGACGAGGCGCTAACTGGAATCCCTGATGTACTGGCCATTCTGGACCGGTTCGGCGAGCTGGGATTACCCATTCAGATCACAGAGTTTGATGTGGCGATCCGTGATGAAGAGATGCAGGCGCGTTACCTGGAGGATTTTTATACCGCGGTTTTCAGTCATCCCGCGACCGACAAGATCGTCATGTGGGGCTTTTACGAGGAGGTGATGTGGAAACCGCTTGCAGCGCTGGTACGTTCAGATGGCAGTCTGAAACCAAATTACCATGCTTACAGAAATCGCGTACATAACAGGTGGTGGACGCCAGACACTACGGGCGTGACGGGAATGGACGGAACATTCAGCATAAACGGCTATCATGGGAATTATGACCTGGAGGTCCGATACGGGGATACGGTGATCACAGTTCCCGATACCATGATGAGTACGGATGTCCTGATTGAAACTGCATTAAATGAGGCCCTTTCACCGGGGCGCGTGCGGATGAATGTGGTCGAATCTGTGAAAATAAATGTTCATCCGAACCCGTTCCGCGATGTGCTTACTGTGGAGTATGATACAACACTTCCGGGGGAGGTCTGCATTCGCATATACAGCAGTGAGGGGGAATTGAGGGATACGCTAACCAGATCGCATCACCAGCCAGGCAGATACAATGCGGTCATTGACACGACACATTATCAATCGGGCACCTACTACATCTCGTTTGCTGAAGGCGTAGACAGGGCGCGCGTCAGCGGCAAGGCGGTGAGGCTATAGCGTATTTTCCTCCTGGATGTCTTTCACGAGGTTTTTCATTTTCTCCAGACCGGTCCGGGCAACCTCCCCGGGATCCTTTTCCCAGTATTCGCGGTTGAAAAGTTCCAGGGAGAGCACCTTCTCCCCTTCCATCCGGTTCAGGTCGGTGAGGATTTGCTGCATCGGCGCAACGCCATCACCAGGGTAGACACGGTCGGCATCGTTTTGCTGCAGCCTGGGGATATTTCCAGGGAAATCGTTCATATGGAAGAGATCGATGAGATTGCCATTGAGCATCTTTAATGTGTCGTAGCCCGATCCACCGCGGAACATGTGGTAAACATCTGGGAGGATGCGGGTATCCGGGTCGTTTGCCACTGCTGCGATGAAGAGCACCTGCCCCATGTGCCAGAGGACTTCTGAAGCACCCCAGAATTCGAGTTGTGGCATGACCCCGGTCCTTCTTCCCAGCTCAAGCAATTCCGCATATTTCTCCCCTGCCATGAAGAGGTCAAGCGGTTCGGTAGGATCCACCCCGGCAGGCGGGGCGGCGATGCGCGGACAACCGATGGCGGCAAGCATGTACATTTCCATTTCCATCTGGCTGAAACCTGCTTCTCCCCCGGTCATCCATGGTGCAAAGCCGATGGCACTGACCACCTTGATCCCTTTGTCTTCAATATAAGATTTCAGAGAGAATGCGGAATTCCCTTCATCGATATATGCCTGCACATCGCGCACCCAGACTTCGATATAATCATATCCTGCCTCAGCGGCAATATCGATATAGGTTTTAATGCCTGGTGATCTCCCACTGATGGTGCTTGTATTGAGGGAATAGAAGAATTTTCTCTCTTCGCTCCCTTTTTTTTCAGCATGCTCGCCTGATGCGCAAGCATTGGGCAACATAGCGGCTCCCGAGGCAAGAGCGATGGAGCTGATTGCCTGTCTCCTGGTAATATTCATACCGTAATTTTTCGTGATAAAAATATTTAAGACCCATCACTAACCGATCACCGGCAATCTCCACGGTGCCCTGTAGTAGGGAACAATGTAATTGTTCGCTCTTTCTGAATTTGCAAACCTGTTACGTTCATCATCCCAGACGAGGTAGGGTTCACCGATCCTTCCGGAGATATTGGCAGCATGTACATGAATGGCTGCTGCTCGACCCACTTCGGGCGGACATGAGGGTGTTTGCCTGCTCTTCACGCAATTCAGAAAATCGGCCACGTGTGCTTCGTGTGCTTCATGCTTTTTCTGGTATTCCTTTGCTTCGATCATGAACTCTTTCTTGTCTCCGTCCCATTCGGGGATCACCCTGTATCCGCCCCGGTCGACCTTGATGGTTCCCTTGTCACCGATGAGTGCGATGCCATAGAGGTTGTCATAAGGGCCTTCCTGAACACCTGCAGTCATGTCGTAAGTGATGACATAGTCTTTTGTTGGAAAGATCACGGACATGGTATCGAAGGTATCCCTTTTCTTATTGAAACCACTGTTATTGGTAGCGAAGGTCATCACCTCCCTGGGGGCTTCCACCTGGTCCTTCACCCAAAGACCCATATCGATGAGGTGTACTCCCCAGTCGGAGAACATTCCGCCTCCGTAGTTCCAGAAGTGGCGCCAGCTTCCGTGGAAATGATTGCGGTTGAACGGACGGCTGGGTGCCGGACCGAGCCACATGTCATAATCAACTCCTTCGGGTACCGGCTCATCCATTGCCGGCGTCGCACCCAGGCCGTAATTAAAATTGGCCCATATATTAACTTTCCTGAGGTTCCCGATGAGGCCTGATTTCACCAGCTTCATACTTTCGATGAATGCCGGGTT
>CAKZNC010000047.1 GCA_937129385.1 uncultured Bacteroidota bacterium | reverse complement strand
TAGGCAGTGGGCAGTGGGCAGTGGGCAGTTGGCAGTTCGCAGTTCGCAGTTCGCAGTGGGCGGTGGGCAGTGGGCAGTTCGCAGTGGGCAGTGGGGAAAAGAAAAGCCCCGGAGTTGGTCCGGGGCTTCGCTGTGCTATTCAGTATAGCTGTACAAATATAATATGCTCTGCATCACTTCGGTTGGTGTGAAGGATCAAAGCCTGTCAATGCAATTCAGGTCTTCGAAGGCACCTTTCAAACGTTCGATAATCGCCTTCTCACCTTCCCTCAGCCAAACGCGGGGATCATACTTTTTCTTATTGGGTTTGTCCTCGCCTTCAGGATTCCCGATCTGCGCCTGCAGGTAGTCATGATTGGCAGCTTCATAGGCCCTGATCCCATCCCAGAATGCCCACTGCGTATCGGTATCGATGTTCATCTTGATCACGCCATAGCCGATTGCTTCCCGAATTTCTGCATTTGTTGATCCGGAACCGCCATGGAACACAAAATTCACAGGCTTCTCGCCTGTACCCAGCTTCTCCTGGATATACTTCTGTGAATTATCAAGAATCTTTGGGGTAAGCTTCACATTGCCCGGCTTATAGACACCGTGCACATTTCCAAATGAAGCAGCAACGGTAAAACGGTCACTCACCTTGCTAAGCTCCTCGTAGGCATAAGCCACCTCTTCGGGCTGGGTATACAACAGCGAAGTATCCAGGTCCGTATTGTCCACGCCGTCCTCTTCACCACCGGTTACTCCAAGTTCGATCTCCAGGGTCATCCCCAGTTTATCCATCCTGGCCAGGTATTTTTTACAGATCTCGATATTCTCCTCGAGCGGCTCCTCGGAAAGGTCAAGCATGTGAGAACTGAACAATGGCTTGCCATATTTCTCGTAATGCTTCTCCCCGTAGTCAAGGAGTCCGTCGATCCATGGCAGTAGCTTTTTCGCCGCGTGATCTGTGTGCAGAATGACCGGCACACCGTAGAGTTCCGACATATAATGCACATGCTTTGCACCTGAGATTGCACCCGCAATGGCAGCCTGCTGGCTGTCATTTGACAATCCTTTCCCTGCATAAAAAACACCACCACCATTGGAAAACTGGATCATCACCGGAGAGTTCACAACTTTAGCAGCCTCAATCACTGCATTCACAGAATTTGTCCCGACAACATTCACCGCCGGCAGGGCGTACGCGTTCTTTTTTGCGACTGCCAGCAGTTTCTGGTAATCGTCTCCCGTTACAACACCGGGTTTGATAATGTCTAATAATTTTTCAGCCATGATAGATAGATATAAAATGATTTTGATTTCTGCGCCACAAAAGTAGACAATTTTCAATCACGTTCAAAGATGAATGAAGGATTAACAGTAATTTAAAGTGGCGGAGCTCCAGGTGGTCGCGGGAGGTAACCCTCTGTTCGTTCGGTTTGGGAAGTGCTCCAGGTGGTCGCGGGAGGATGGTGGAACATCCCTGTCATCGGAGTAATCCCCTCACCAAAACCGACGCAACCTCCTCAAATGATTGAAGTGAACCATCAGAACGGATACCCGATCGCAAAATTATATCCCAGGTCATTCCACTTCAGGTTCTGGTTGGAGGGGACCCACCTCTGACCCTCCGGGTAGGACGGGTCCACCATGGGAATTCCAAGGTCGACCCTGAATACAAAGAAATTGAAGTCGAACCTGATCCCGAAACCAGTACCCACGGCAAACTCCTTGTAGAAACGGTTCAGATCGAACAGGGCTCCTTCACGGTCATCCTCATCAGACAAAGACCAGATGTTCCCGACATCGACAAACAGTGCACCCTCCAGTTTCCAGAACAGCTTGAAACGGTACTCGATGTTGGCCTCAATCTTCAGATCAGCTGTCTGGTTGGGATACTTGGAAATGGTATCTCCCTCAAATGAACCGGGTCCAAGGTTCTTCACCCTCCATGCACGAATACTATTGGCACCTCCCCCAAAAAACTGCTTTTCGAACGGGATGGCCGTAGAGTTCAGGTAAGGGAGCGCAAAACCCAGGAATCCGCGGTAGACGATGCTTCCGTTTTCACCCCGGTAGTCGTAATGCCGCACATCCAGGTCGGCCCGAACATACTGTGCATAATCCACCCCGAACAGCTTGAATACGGCATCGTTCTCCTGGGATCCCAGCAGACTGTATATTCCATACATAAGGTTTCCCGCGGTCTCAATTCCAAACCTGACATACTGAAAATCGCTGGACTTGTTGAGCTTCTGGTTTGAATAGACCAGGCGATACCGTTGGTCGGTGATAAAATGGGGCAGGTAACTGTAGTAAAGGTAGGTGCCCTCCAGCCAGTCACGGAAATCATCGGCCAGCATCGGGGTGTTGATGAGACTGATATCGATGGGATAGACCGCATGTGTCACATACCTGTTCCCCCTCCACTGGTATCCGAAACTTCCCCTGAAAGTTGACCTGGTGTAATCGGGCCTTTTCTGATAATTGTATGCCAGGTTGATGTTGGTTTCGGGGTTGAACTGTCGAATGAACTGGTCGGTCTTGAAAGGTAGCAGGAACTGCGGAAGGTTCAGCCTCGCCTCAACCCCCAGCTCCTGCATGGTCCCGAACTCCTCCCCGGGTTTATCCGGATTCTCCGGGAGTGTCTCGATGGCTCCAAGGAGTGTTACGTCGAATTTTTCTGAGCCGCCGAAAAGATTCCTGTGCTGGTAATTCAGGTTCCCGGCAGCACCAATGTTTCCGCCGGAAGTAGTCCCCTCGATCCCGCCGGTGAAGGCCTGCTTGACTGCAGGAAGCATCTGTATCTCACAATCCAGGAGGTTCGCTTCCCCTTCTACCTCCCTGAAGTTGACATCCACGAGTCGGAATGCGCTCAGCGATGTAAGGTTTCGATAGGTCTGCTGAACCCTCCGGGCATTGTAGAGTTTTCCGGGCATGATGTAGTTTTTCTGCGTGATCAGCCCGTGCCTGATCTGTGTCTCCGGACCGCTGATGACATAGACATGATCATAGCTGACTGTATCTCTCTCCACCGAGGCAGAGGTGCTGGACATACCTGAAATATCAGCCTCGGTTGTCATATATACATTTCTTACCCGGTAACGTGGATGGGAAGTCCGGATGGTGTTCCCCCTGTTGTCCTTCACCGGGTAGTTCCTGATGCCAAGGGTCACATCCACCTGCTGGTTTCCCACTGCACTGTCCACTTCATAATAGATAAAATCCCTTGTGAAATTGTAATAGCCTTTGTTGCGCAGGATCTCCTCGATGCGTACATTTTCAGCCCGGAACTTTTCCACATCATATTGCTCCCCCGCCTCAAGGACCGGCGAAATGGAGTCTGTCATGATATAATCCGACAAACCCGCATCCTCAAAGAAATAATCAATATTCCTGATCGAATAGGGTTCCCCCGGATCGATCTCATAGATCACTTTCGCCCTTCTCTTCCTGGTGATGGTCGTATCGGTTACCTCTGCATTGAAATACCCTTTATTGAAAAGGAACATCTCCAGTTGCTGTGTGGTATTGGCCTTGAGATCCGAACTGTATGCCACAGGCGGCTCACCAATCTCCTTCAGCCACCTGTTGAACCCGTTGTCTGCGTCCTTTCCAGACAGATTGTAAAGGCCCAGCCAGAATTTCCAGCCAAGAAACTCCTTGTTGGGTTTTTGCTTCACATAGTTCCTGAATTCCTCCTTCGGGATATCACTGTTCCTGTCCCTGATCTTGTAATTGTTCAGCAGGAGCTCATCTTCCGACAGGTATTTTGTCGGATTACATGATTGCACCAACACCAGGAAGATGATGAAGAAAATTGAAAGTATGCCGCTGTTCCGCTTCGCCAATGAAAAGTTATTAAGGGCGTTATATTCTGAATATAAATATCAAACCGCCGTAAAATTAGTAATTAATTAGGTAAGCACCGATACCGCCGGGATATAGTATTCAACAGAAAAGGAATGACAATTATTATCCACATCATTGGAAACAGCTATCTTTAACATATGATTTCAAAAAACCAGCAGAAACTCATCAGGGCCCTCGGTCAGAATAAACAACGTGAAAAACACCGGATGTTTGTGATCGAAGGCAGTACGATCATCAACGATCTGCTTACCAGAAATGAATTGAGAGCAGATAACCTGGTCATGCTCACCGGAACGGCGGGGTGGATCGCGCAAAGTGCGCCCCTCTGCTCGGCAGCAGAAGTAAAACCTGCTGTGGCTGATAAGGATGAATTGAAGAAGCTGACCTCCCTGGTCACACCACCCGAGGTACTGGCCGTGGTAAAAATGCCGGATGCCGCCCTGGTAACACCACAGCGGGAGTCCGGACACATCCTGGTATTCGATGCCATCAGGGATCCGGGAAACCTGGGGACCATCATCCGTACGGCCGACTGGTTTGGGTTCAATAAACTGGTATGCAGCACCGACAGCGTGGATACATACAACAATAAGGTGATCCAATCCTCCATGGGAGCCATTGTCAGGCTGCAGCCCATGTATACCGATCTAGCCACTTTCATCGAACAGGCAGAACGTAAAAAGATTCCTGTATACGGCACCACCATGGATGGGGCCAACCTTTATGATGCGCCGGTCAGGCAGGATGGCATCATTGTTTTCGGCAATGAATCTTCCGGCATCCGGACTGAGCTGGAGGGGTGGATCCGGCATAAGATCAGGATTCCGGACCATCCAATTGGCGGATCCGGAACTGAATCACTCAACCTTGCCTCTTCCGTAGCAGTGATATGTGCGGAATTGAGGAGACGGGAGAGGTAGTAAGGGGCAAGGGGCAAGGGGCAATGGGCAAGGGGCAAGGGGCAATGGGCAAGGGGCAAGGGGCAAGGGGCAATGGGCAAGGGGCAAGGGGCAACGGATAAGCTAAGAGGGCTGCGG
>CAKZNC010000046.1 GCA_937129385.1 uncultured Bacteroidota bacterium | reverse complement strand
CATTGCTCTTCTCTCGACTCTTCATCAACTCAACAGTGCATACGGATCTTCCAGCACATCACAGATCCACCTCAGGAATCTCGCTCCATCAGCACCATCGATCACTCGATGGTCATAGGTCAGTGTGAGCGGAAGCACAAGGCGTTTCCGGAATTCATCTTCAATGTACACCTGCTTGTAAGTAGCCCTCGATACTCCCAGTATGGCGACCTGCGGAGCATACACGATGGGGGTAAATGATGTACCGCCGATCCCGCCCAAATTGGAGATGGTGAAGTTACCTCCCTTCATCTCATCGGGGGAGATCTCGTTTTCCCTTGCTTTCCTCGCCAGGTCGGCACTCTCCGCAGATACTTCGAGCAATGATTTGCGGTCCACATTCTTTACCACGGGAACCATTAATCCTTTATCGGTATCCACTGCCAGTCCGATGTTGTAAAACTTCTTCATGATCAGGGTGTCGTCCGACGTATCTATACTTGCGTTGAAACGCGGGAAACGCTGCAATGCAAAACCCGAAAGTTTCAACAGGATCGAAGTCATGGTCAGTTTAGCACCTTGTTTATCAAAGGTCTCCTTGTTCTTCTGTCTGAATGCTTCGATCTCCGTGATGTCTGCCTCGTCAAACTGGGTCACCTGCGGGATCTCCTGCCATGAACTTGTCATGGTTCGTGCGGTGATCCTCCTGACCGTATTCATTTTCTCCTTATATGTATCACCCCATTGTGAGAAATCGGGCAGTTCTGTCTCTTCTTCCTTTTTCTTCTTTTCCTTCTTTCCTTTGGTTCCTTTCTTCTTAGCCGATTCCACATCTTCTGGTGTGATGCGGTTACGCGGACCCGTACCTTCCACTTCGGAAAGATCCACGCCCTTCTCCCTGGCAAGTCTTCTCACTGCCGGGGATGCAGGGATGTCTTCCCCAAGGCTCTTGCCAGACTTCTTCTTTACTTCCTGCTGCTCATCCTCATCTTCGTCTTCATCCACCTCTTCGTCCTCTTCAGCTTCTTCGTCATCCTGCTGTTCCTTCTCATCTTCTTCAGAAGCATCATCTTCATCACTATCGCCAGATTTGTCTTTTTCCTCATCAGCTTCTGATGCAGCAGGAGCAGACTTCTCCTTTTCTTGTTCTTCCTCTTCACCTGCTGATTCATCATCCTCTGTTTCCAGCACCATGATCACCTGGTCAACAGAAACTTCATCACCTTCACTCACCATGATCTTTTCCACCTTACCGTCATATGGAGAGGGAATATCGGTAGCGGCCTTGTCAGTCTCCACCTCCACAACCGCCTGATCCTTGCTCACAGTGTCACCTTCTGAAACCAGGATTCCGGCAATGGTTCCTGCTTCCACATTTTCCGCTATATCAGGTATTTTAATCTCTTTTTTCATGCTGTTAATCTTTTTATTTCACTCACTTTTAGCATACATTCGGATAATCCTTATCCGCTGTCACTTTTAGTTTCTTTGCCGCCTTATCAACCACTTTCTTCGGCACCTTGTCCTGGTCGTAAAGGTCCCTGATGGCGGCAAATGCAATATGACTGGCGTTTACTTCAAAATATTCCCGCAGCGGCCCACGGTCCTCGCTCATACCAAAACCATCTGTTCCCAGTGCTGTAAATGATCCGGGAAACCAATCAGCCACGGTGAGCGGGATTGCTTTCAGGTAATCACTGGCAGCAATGTAGAGCCCTTCATCTGAACCAACAGATTGCTCGACAAAGGATTTCGTTTTCTTTTTGGATGTACTCAGTCTGTTTTTACGTTCCGTACTCCTGGCATCATCATATAATTGCTTGTAGCTGGTTACACTCCAGACATCTGCATAGATATCATATTCCCTTTTCAGGATATCTGCTGCTTTCACCACTTCGTTCATGATCGCCCCGCTACCGAGAAGATTCAGGTTATGCTCATTTTTTGTAGATGATCTGAACTTATACATGCCATTAATGATTCCTTCACGTACACTTTTCCTTTTCGGCATGGCAGGCATTTTATACTTCTCGTTCATTACCGTGATGTAATAGATCAGGTCCTTCCCTTCCCCGTACATCTGCTTCATCCCGTCCTGGATGATCACGGCCATTTCGTAGGCATAGGCTGGGTCATATGCCCTAACGCATGGCACCGTCATGGCCAGCATGTGACTGTGCCCGTCCTGGTGTTGCAAGCCCTCACCCGACAGTGTTGTCCGTCCTGATGTTCCGCCCACCATGAAACCCCGGGTACGCGCATCTGCGGCAGCCCAGATCAGGTCACCAACGCGCTGAAACCCGAACATCGAGTAATAGGTAAAGAACGGGATGGCATGGATTCCATGGGTGGAATAGGAGGTTCCTGCTGCAATAAAGGATGACATGCAACCTGCCTCCGTGATTCCCTCCTCCAGGATTGCGCCGTCCTTGGCCTCCTTGTAATACATCAGGCTGTCCTTGTCCACCGGTTCATACAGCTGGCCTGAGTGCGCATAGATACCCGCCTGCCGGAACAGGGCTTCCATTCCGAAGGTCCTTGACTCATCGGGTACAATGGGCACTACCTTTTTACCAATATTTTTATCTTTCAGGAATTTCGACAACAACCTTACGTATGCCATCGTGGTAGCCACCTCTTTATCTCCGGATCCCTCGAAGAATTCATCATATATCTTTTCATCAGGCATTACAAATTCGGGATTCTCTGTCCGGCGCGCAGGGATATATCCTCCCAGCGCTTTACGACGCTCCAGGAGGTACTTCATCTCTTCACTGTCGTCATCCGGACGATAAAACGGGGCGCTGGAGACATCCTCCTTCTTCACCGGAACTTCAAATCGTTCCCTGAAGAAGTTCAATTCCTCATCGTTCAGTTTTTTCTGCTGGTGGGTGATGTTTCTCCCCTCTCCTGCTTCGCCGAGTCCGTAGCCTTTAACGGTCTGTGCAAGGATTACGGTGGGAGATCCCTTGTGTTTTCTCGCTGCTTTGTAGGCGTTATATACCTTCACCGGGTCATGACCACCTCTACGCAGGCCATTGATCTCATCGTCGCTCAGATCCTTTGCGAGCTCCTTCAACTCATTATATTTTCCAAAAAATTTTTCACGGATATAATCAGGCGACGAAATGGAATATTTCTGACGTTCTCCGTCCACGAGTTCATTCAACCGTTTCTTCAGCATACCACTCTTGTCCTTCTCCAACAATGGATCCCAGCTGGAGCCTTGTAATACTTTGATCACGTTCCATCCTGCACCCCGGAATGCCATGGCAAGTTCCCTGACGATGGAACTGTTCCCTCGTACCGGTCCGTCCAAACGTTGCAGGTTGCAGTTCACCACGAAAACCAGGTTGTCCAGGTCCTCCCTGGCTGCCAGTGTGAGTGCACCCATTGCTTCGGGTTCATCCATCTCGCCGTCTCCCAGGAATGCATATACCTTCTGGTCTCCCAGTTCGATCTGGCCTTTGTCCTGTAAATACTTATTGAACCGTGCCTGGTAAATTGCCATGATTGGTGCAAGGCCCATGGACACTGTCGGGAATTGCCAGTAGTCGGGCATCAGCCGCGGGTGTGGATATGACGAGAGACCGCCTCCCTTTTCGAGTTCACGCCTGAAATTGTGTAGTTTTTGCTCATCCAGCCTTCCTTCGACGAAGGATCGGGCATATATTCCAGGGGAGGCATGCCCCTGGAAATAGACAATGTCCGGCAGTTCATCACCGTCCGGACCCCTGAAAAAATGATTGAATCCCACCTCGTACAGCGTAGCACTTGAAGCATAGGTGGAGATATGGCCACCAATACCTTCGGTGCGCTTGTTTGCCTGCACCACCATCGCCATCGCATTCCAGCGGATAATGCTCTTAATTTTCCGCTCGATCTCCCGGTCACCGGGATAAGGCTCTTCTTTGTCGGCAGGTATGGTATTCAGGTAGGGAGTATCACGACTCATGGCCGGATCGATTCCTGATTCAACCGTCTTTTCAAGCTGCAGTCTTAACAGCTCCCTGACCCGCTCGGGTCCTTCATGTTTGATAATGTAACTGATCGAATCCAACCACTCCTGGTTCTCTTGCTGCCACACCTTTTTCTTGTCTTCCCGGTTCATATCTGTCTTATTATGTTATTTATACTGCGGATTATTTTCTTTCAGGTAAACTGTAATCCGCTACCTTATTTAGTTTCCGCTGCTGCCGACTGCCGGCTGGCGACTGCCGACTGACCTTATCCCCTACATCTCCTCCTTCACTATGCTGTCTTCCGAAACCTCCAGTTCCTCCAGGTGCCCCATCACCTGCTCCATCATCTTCGGTGGTCCGCAGAGGTATACTTTTGAATGGCTCTTTTTCAGGTGATCAACGATCATCTCCCTGGTGATAAATCCGCTCCTGAATCCATCAGCCGACTCATCCGAAAGTACATTGGTCAGGTCGTCACCCAACATCTCCTTTAACTCATCATGCAGAATAATATCTGCCTGGGTTTTATTCCCGAAGATCAGCCGGGTAGACCCGAAATCTCCTTCAGTGGCTATCATTCTGAAGATGGATATAAAAGGAGTTATGCCTGCACCACCAGCGATAAACAATCCCTCACCCTGGTAGTTGATGGCACCAAAAACTTCGCTCACCAGGAAATGGTCACCTGCATCAAGTCGATGGATCTGTTTCGTCACCCCGTCATGTTCAGGATATGCCTTGATAATAAACTCCAGGTACTCCTCATCCGGCAGGTTTGTAAAAGTAAACGGTCTTCCCTCTTCATTCCAGTCGGGATGATCCAGGAAAACCTCTGTAGCCTGACCAGGGCTGAAATCGTAACCGGATGGTTTCTCAGTCCGGAAACACTTTACATCATGTGTCACCGGGAATGTTTCCAGAATTTTAACCTTGTGTTTCTTCATATTTCA
>CAKZNC010000045.1 GCA_937129385.1 uncultured Bacteroidota bacterium | reverse complement strand
GCTGCTTGTCCCCTACGGTCTGCCTGCTTCGCTTCTGAAGGTTCGGATAGTTTTTCGGACGCACCTTACGGGTCTCCTGCTCCGGAGCTTCATCGTTCACAACCGGCATGCCCGGGTAGAGATCATGCGGCAGATCCACAAACTCTTTCCGCAGCTCCCTGATGAACCTGCTCGGGGTGGTATAGGATTCCAGTCCCCACTTGTAACGTTTTGCAGCAAAGGTGATGGTGGCCGATTTTTCCGCACGGGTGATTGCAACATAGAACAGCCGCCGCTCCTCCTCCAGTCCTTTCATATCCCCGGTATTCATCGATGAGGGGAACAGCTCCTCCTCCATTCCGGCAATGAACACATGCCTGAATTCCAGCCCCTTGGAAGCATGGACCGTCATGATGCTCACCTTGTTCCGGTCCTCTTCCGTCTCGTTGTCGGCATCGGTAAGGAGGGTTACATCCTGAAGATAGGTAGCGAGGTTCAGGTCCTCTTCCGACTCCATGTTGTCGGTGTAGTCTTTGATCCCGTTCAGCAACTCCTCGACGTTTTCGTAGCGGCTCACCGCCTCCGGGGTCTTCTCTGATTTCAGATCCGTCATGATCCCGGTCCGGTTGGCAATGGTATATGCCAGGTCGAAGGCCTCCATCTCTGTGAGTTTCGAGATGAACTCCCTGATCATGGCGGTGAATTCCCGCAATTTTTTCAGCGTTCCCTGGTTCAGGTCCAGGTTGGCCTGGTCGAGGTGGTTCAGCACCTTCCAGATGGGGGTGTCCAGTTTCGTTGCGTACGAGATGAGCTTGTCAATGGTGGTCTTGCCGATCCCCCTGAGCGGATAGTTGATGATCCGTTTCAGCGATTCATCATCATTGGGATTCACCACAAGTCTGAAGTAGGCCAGCAGGTCCTTGATCTCCTTGCGCTGGTAAAACGAGACCGATCCGTATACTTTATAGGGGATGTTGATTTTACGCAGACTCTCCTCGAAAATCCTTGATTGCGCATTGGTTCGGTAGAGGATAGCAAAATTCTTGTAGTCGAGCTGTTCATTGTAGCGGATCTCCGCGATGCTGTTGGCCACGGTGAACCCCTCTTCCCTGTCGTCCCTCAGCTTCAGTACCCTGATCTTCTCCCCCATGTCGCTTTTGGAAAAAACCGTCTTCTCGATCCGGTCCTTGTTCTTCTCGATGATGCTGTTGGCTGCATTGACGATCATCTGTGTGGAGCGGTAGTTTTGTTCCAGCTTGAACAGCTTGTACTCCGGGTAATCCTTCCTGAAATTGAGGATGTTCTCGATCCTGGCCCCGCGGAAGGAGTAGATACTCTGGGCATCGTCCCCCACCACGCAGATGTTCTGGTGGATGGCCGACAGTTGCTTGACGATCAGGTACTGGGAATAGTTGGTGTCCTGGTACTCATCCACCAGTATGAAATCGAAGGCGTGCCTGTATTTGTCAAGCACCGCGGGGTGATCCCGGAAAAGGATATTGATCTGCAGCAGCAGGTCATCAAAATCCATCGCCCCGAACTTCTTGCAGCGCTTCATGTAGATGGAATAGATCTCCCCCAGCTGCGGTCGCCGCGTGGCCATGTCCTTTGTCCTGTATTCGTTGCTGTTCAGGTAGGTATCCGGGGTAACCAGGTTGTTCTTTGCAGCGGATATCCGGCCGAATACCTCGGCAGGTTTGTAGATCTTATCGTCGAGCTTCAGGTCCTTGATGATCTGCTTGACCAGGTTGCGCGAGTCGATGGTGTCGTAGATGGTGAAATCGGCCGGAAACCCAAGTGTCTCGGCCTCCCTGCGAAGGATCCGGGCAAAGAGGGAATGGAATGTTCCCATCCACAGTTGCCGTGCCAGGTCGTAGGAGACTATTTTTGCCACCCGCTCTTTCATCTCCCTGGCCGCCTTGTTGGTAAAGGTAAGTGCCAGGATCCTGTGCGGCGGCACCCCCTGCTGCAGCAAGTGCGCCACCCTGTAAGTCAGTACCCGCGTCTTCCCCGACCCGGCACCGGCGATGACCAGTGCGGGCCCTTTAAACTGCTCAACGGCTTCACGCTGAGTCGCATTCAGATCTTTCAAAAACTCTTTCAATTTATCTCCTTTTTTGGGCGTGCTAAGATAGTGTTTGAAGGGGGGAAATGGATGGGAATTTGAGGTTTTTTATTAACGAACTTTATTCAGTCGGGAGCCAGGCGACCGAAGGGAGACTGGTCCCGATAGCCGACGAAAGGAGACGCAATAGGGCGTGCGGTATGCGGAGGCTTCGATAAATCTGCATTTTCTCTGTGTTACTCCGCGCA
>CAKZNC010000044.1 GCA_937129385.1 uncultured Bacteroidota bacterium | reverse complement strand
CCGATGACCTCTTGACTGCCAGTCAAACGCTCTAGCCAACTGAGCTAATGCCCCAAAATGTAAAAAACCGGGTGAATCCCCGTTTTCCGACCACAAAAATATGATTTTTTCGGCGAAATGTCATTTTCTGGCAGATTTTTTGTGGATTTTTATGTAGTACTGCATCATCTTTGTACAGTCACAAAATAAACGAGATTCTTTTATGTTGTTATGAATGTGACTGTTTAGAATGAGAATATTTTAGAATTGATAAGCAGTGTGTTTGAATTTGAATGAAAATAGTGTTATTTTTAACGGCGCTAAAAAATAATAGCAATGGAAGCAAAGAAATCAAAGAAAGCAGACCTTGAAAATAAGAAGGGCGTTTTTATCCAGGTCGGCCTGGTCGTAGCTCTTTCGATCATCCTGATCGGATTTGAGTGGACGTCGAAGCCTGACACTGGTGATGATACGGAGATGGTGGCGCAGATCGAGATGGAGAACGAGATGATCGTGACACGACGCCAGGAGCCTCCAAAGGAGCAACCAAAACCAGAGACCCCCAAAGTAGCAGAGGTACTTGATATCGTGGAGGATGATGTGGAGATCGAAGATTTCGATTTCGATATGGAGGTGGATGAGGACACTGAATATGACTTTACCATGGTGGAAGATGACGAAGAGGAGATCCAGGAAGAACAGATCTTCTACATCGTGGAAGATATGCCTACCTTCAACGGAGGAGACCCCGCAATCGAATTCAGGAAGTATATTGGACAAAACCTTGAGTATCCTGAAATTGCGGCTGAAAATGGTATTAGCGGACGCGTGATCGTACAGTTTGCCGTAAATAGCAGGGGTAAAGTTGTGGATGCAGTGGTCGTTCGTAGCGTAGACCCGGCCCTCGATAAGGAAGCCATCAGGGTGGTAATGGCATCACCTCCGTGGACCCCGGGAAAACAGCGTGGTAAAGCAGTGAAGGTGCTGTTTACCTTCCCTATTAATTTCGTTCTTCAATAAATGCGTAAAGAATACTTTCAAAAAGGCCGGTTCAACCGGCCTTTTTTGTTTGTTCATAACCTTACAATGTATATAGAAAGTTTTTTTTAAATTAGCCACGGACTAAAACCATCAACCCATGAAAAGAATTGTACCCATCCTGTTAACAGCAATGATCCTGACTTCCTGCGGTTCCGTAACCAAGCAAATGCAGCGAGGAAACTATGACCAGGTCATCAATAAATCCACGAAAAAGCTGATGCGTAAACCAAAGGCCAAGTACGCCGAAGCTATGGATCGCGCCTACAAGCTTGCAAATGAAAGGGACCTGGAACGGATCTCGTATCTCGAAAGGGAGGACAATCCGGATTATTACGACGAATTGTTTGCACGCTATGCCTCTTTGAAAGAGCGACAGAGCAAAGTGCGCACCGTTACTCCAATTACCGTAGAAGGCAAAACATACCGTTACGAGTATGTCGATTATGACGCCAAGATCGTGGAATCAAAGAACAAAGCAGCCGAAGAGTTTTATCAGAATGGCAAAAAGCTGATGAACAACGCCCTTTCTAAAGCCGATTTCAGGGAGGCCTATTACCAGCTGATCAGGGCCGATGAATATGGCGGACATAAATTCCCCGATATCGAGGTGATGATTCATGAAGCCCGCCTCGCAGGAATCAGCAGGGTAATCGTCGTCCCCGAAAACAGGGATCCGCATATCGGTATTCCACAGATCGACCTGGATTACCTGGTATCAATGGATACCAAAGCCCTTGAAGGAAGCGAATGGATCGAATACCACCTGGCCCATGCTGGTCCGGATAACGATTACGATTACGAGATGTTCGTCAGGGTGCTCTCCATCGATGTATCAGATAATATCGAGAAAGAGGAAAAAAACGAGTTCAAAGCGAAAAGTAAAACCAAGTTTGATTATGCGCTCGATGGTGCCGGAAACGTGATGAAAGATACTGCCGGTAATGACATCAAGATCTATAAGGATGTCATGGCAACAATGATCAAAAAGGAAAAAATCAAAACTTGCGATATTCGTGGCGAAGTGGAGATCATCTCACTTATGGGAGAGCCAAGGGGATCACTGGCAAAAGTGCCGTTCAATGAGAGCAGCAAATTCAATAATGTCTCCTATGACATGATCGGTGATGCAGAAGCACTTCCCTCCGATGCAAAGAACCTGTTGAAGAAGGAAGAACAGCAATTCCCGACTGAGACTGTCTTGGTGAAACAGGCTGTTGAAAATGCGAAACCAGTTGTACAGGGAATCCTCCTTGAGACCGGACGCAGGTATATCAAGTAACAACTTGCACCTGAAGAAGATTCATGAGGCTGTCCGTTTCGGGCGGCCTCTTTTTTTTATTACTTTTGTCCCCTCACTAAAAATGACGAATGGGAGATTACTGGGATCACAGACCGCAACCCGAAAGTGCCGTACTGGTCGGAGTCATCGGTCAGGAACAGACGGAAGAGGAGACTACCGAATACCTGGATGAACTGGCATTCCTTGCGAAAACCGCCGGGGTGGCACCTGCCGGTTTCTTTACCCAACGAATTGATACCCCCAACCCCAAAACCTTTATTGGTACAGGTAAATTGCAGGAGATTAAGTCATTTGTCCAGGAGAACGAAATCGACCTGGCCATCTTCGACGACGAATTGCAACCTACCCAGCTGCGGAACATTGAACGGGAACTTAAGATCAGGATTCTCGACCGGACCAACCTGATCCTTGATATTTTTGCCCAACGTGCCAAGACCTCACACGCCAAGGTACAGGTAGAACTTGCACAATACCAGTACCTGCTTCCTCGATTGACAAGGATGTGGACGCACCTGGAAAGACAACGCGGGGGGATCGGGCTACGTGGCCCAGGTGAAACTGAGATCGAGACCGACCGTCGGATCATAAGGGACAAGATCAGCAGACTGAAGGATCAGCTTGTGAAGATCGACCGGCAGATGAGCAACCAGCGAAAAAACAGGGGCAAAATGGTGCAGGTGGCCCTCGTGGGATATACCAACGTGGGAAAATCCACACTCATGAACCAACTCAGTAAGTCGGAAGTCTTCGCCGAGAATAAGCTCTTCGCTACCCTGGATACCACCGTACGAAAAGTGGTGATCGGCAACCTCCCTTTCCTCATGTCCGATACAGTGGGCTTTATACGTAAACTGCCCACACACCTGGTGGAATCTTTCAAGTCAACACTCGATGAAACACGCGAATCTGATGTGCTGGTCCATGTCGTCGATATCTCCCACTCCAACTACGAGGAGCATATCGGTGTAGTGGAAAAGACCCTTGAAGAACTGGGGGCCGGTGAGAAACCGGTGATCATGGTCTTCAACAAGATCGATAATTTCAGCTATGTCAAAAAAGACGATGACGACCTGACCCCCGAATTGAGAGAAAACCTGAGCCTGGATGATCTGAGGAAAAGATGGACCAACGAGCGCCGCAATGTGGTGTTTATCTCAGCCTTGAAAAAGGAAAATATCGACCACCTGAAAGACGTGCTTTACCAGAGCGTGAAGGAGATACATGTGAAGAGGTATCCCTATAACGATTTGCTTTATTAGGTGTCATCATTCTCCTATCACTAATTATATCTTTAGTGCCCTGAGCTTGCCGAAGGGCAGCCGTCAGCCGTCAGCCGTCAGTCGTCAGTCGTCAGCCATCAGCCGTCAGTCGTCAGCCGTCAGCCATCAGTCAGTTGAAAACCTATAAACTATACTTTGCTTAAACGAGGTTGTTCTTTACCAGGTATTCGGCGATCTGAATGGCATTCAGTGCAGCTCCTTTCTTGATCTGGTCACCTACACACCACAATGCAATGCCTTTCGGGTTGGTGATGTCCTTGCGGATCCTGCCTACAAAAATGTCATCCTTGCCCTCACCGTTGATCGGCATCGGATACTCCTGTTTTGAAGGATCATCCACCAGGGTCACTCCCCCGGCACCTTTCATGGCTTCCCTGACCTGCTCAACCGTAAGCTCATCTTCGGTTTCGATCCATAGGGCTTCCGAATGATTCCTCATTACCGGTACCCTGACACATGTGGTGCTCACCTCAATATCCGAATGCATGATCTTGCGGGATTCGTTGTACATCTTCATCTCCTCCTTGGTATAGAGGTTGTCGGTAAATACATCCACCTGGGGGATCAGGTTCAGCATCAGCTGGTACGGGAATTTGTCAACGGTCACCTCTTCACCGGCCGCGATCTGTTTGATCTGCTCCACCAGCTCCTCCATGGCAGCTGCGCCTGCACCGCTGGCCGACTGGTAGGTGGCAGCATGTACACGCTTGATATGTGATAATTCCTCGATGGGCTTCAGGCATACCACCATCTGAATGGTAGTGCAATTCGGATTTGCCACGATGTTTCTCGGGAGGTCATGAAGATCGGAAGCATTCAGCTCCGGTACCACCAGGGGAACATCTTCATCCATCCTGAAAGCACTGGAATTGTCGACCATGACGGCACCATGTTTTGTGATGGTATCGGCAAATTTCTTCGATGTACCCCCACCTGCTGAAGTCAGCGCAATGTCGACACCCTTGAAATCGTCATTCTCCATCAGCTCCTTCACCTCCAGATGTTTACCCTTGAAAGTATACGTCCTTCCCGCACTCCTGGCTGATCCAAAAAGAACCAACTCATCAAGGGGAAAATTCCGCTCTTCCAGCACTTTCAATAACTCCTGGCCTACCGCTCCGCTGATACCTACAATTGCAACTCTCATTTTCTTACGATTTTTCGGGTTCTCATCACATTAACTAACAAACAGGATCTCGAAATACACAATCCGTTTCAGTTATTAAGCAGCAAAAATCGGAATAAATATATGAAAAATGAAACATCTCGTCTGTTTATTTGCCATCATCTTCCCCGCATCCTGCTGTCTTGCGCAATTTGATTTCGAACAGGATTCCCTGGACGGCTGGATACAGTCCCCGCCAGACAGGTGGAAGATCGCATCCGAAGAGGCAATTGAAGGTATGGGTTCCCTACACCATGCCTTCGACAATCCCGCATCCGGGACCGACCTGATCGGGACCAACCTGGCCAATCCCGACCTGGAGGATACCTTGTCATTCTCCTTCAGGATCCGGCATGGGTATGCTCCCAGCAGCAGCAACAACTGGCAATTCTTCTGCCTGAAGGATTATCCCGAAGGCTTCAAAGAATCGGCTGCATCCGGAATCGTATTCGGGGTAAATTATACCGGGTACGACGATCACCTGAAGATCTGGCAACTCGGGGATGCAAATACCGACCTGATCTGTGACACCGGACTGGATTACGAGGAGGTCTTCGGTACAGGGTCGGCACCGCTTTTTAAACTGACCCGGTTCCCTGCGGGTAAATGGACCGTGGAATATTCCGCCGGAGGCGAGACAGGTTCGCTGGTCACAGCTGGAAGCGGACAGGAACAGGGCGAATGTCATGGAAAATTCATGGGTTTCAGGTATGCCTATTCCTCATCGCAGGACAGGAAACTATGGATCGATGCAATACAGGTCCGGGGCCGTTTCTACAGGGACACCCTCCCCCCTGTGGTGACAGGTCTGCATCTCCCTTCACCCCGTCAGCTTGAAATAATCTTCAGCGAACCGGTTGCCTCCTTCGATCCTGCCGGTTTCCAGTGGAACATCCAGGTGCCGGATTCGGTCCGGCATTTCGGAAATTCGCTGCAACTCTTTTTCCCGGTAGATTTCCCCAACCGCGTGCCGCAGCAAATCCGGGTTTCCGGTGTCACCGACGGGGAGAGAAATTTAATGAAGGACACACTCGTCACCTTCATGCAAGACCTGGCCGAATACGGGGATGTTATCATAAATGAGCTGATGACCGACCCGGAGCCCGTGGTGTACCTGCCACCATGTGAGTACATTGAACTCTTCAACCGGCACGACTCACCGGTGGACATTTCAGCCTGGAAGATCCACATCAATAACAGGGAATATGTACTCGACCAGGGAGTACTCGATCCGGGAGCGTTCCTCCTGCTTACCCATTACGGGTGTGTGGCAGCTTTCAGGGATCTGACTGTTCAGGGCATCATTTCTGTATCCGCGGCACTCGCAAATTCAGGTGGAGTGATTGCGCTGGAGGATCGCTTAGGACGACCCGTACACAGGGTGATGTATGGCGCCATGGAGCGCTACCACATGGACGGGTCGGAAGGTGGCTGGTCCCTCGAAAGAGCCGATCCTGGATTTCTGTGTGGCGGAATGGAAAACTGGGTGGTGTCGGACGATCCACGTGGAGGAACTCCGGGCCGGAGCAATGGAGCAAATGTTCAGTATACAGACAAAGAACCGCCTTTTCCTGTCGCACTCGGGATTAAAGACGACTCTGTACTGAAAGTCTCATTTAATGAAACCCTCTACCTGGCAGAAGAAAGGAGTGGCGATTTTATGCTGAACGGAAGCCGGCTAACCCTTGCTTCCGGCGTCTACCCGCTGGTGGATCATGTCGTGTATTTGCATACCCAAGAAGGGCTCAGAGACAAACGGGAGTATGACCTGGCGATTAGTAGCATTTCCGATTGCCGGGAAAATGTACTCGAAGAATTCCATGTGCGTTTTAAAAAGCCGGAAGCGCCGCAAGTGGGACACCCGCAGCTGAGCGAGGTGATGTATGACCCTGTGCCCGGTGGAAATGAATACATCGAACTGCACAACCATGGGAACGATTTCCTGGACCTTCGCGATTTGGCCATCAGGGTTTCCGGACAGGAGACGGAAGAAGCAGAACGCATTTTAATCTCTGATGATTCCAGACTTATCTTCCCCGGCGGATTCGTGGTGCTCACCAGGACAGATTATGCCCTGCGCGAAGAATGGAACCTGGAGGATGATATTGCCGTGTTGGGAATGCCGCATTGGAGGACGCTTGCCGACCGCGGAGGGTGCATCAGCTTAATCAACCGGTCCGGACAAATCATCGACCATCTCTGCTACCATGATTCTTTGCATCACGATATGCTGGCAAATACCACAGGGGTGTCCCTGGAGCGAATGAACGCCGGAATCTGCGAGCCTCCATCCGGCTGCTGGACTTCGGCAGCGACTTCGGCAGGATATGGCACACCGGGGAGCAGGAATTCCAGGGACATAGATGAGCCGCCCCCGGGGATTGAATTCTCGGTTCACCCTCCGGTCTTCAGTCCGGATAATGACGGAACAGCCGATTTTCTGCAGATCAGGACCGGCGAGCAACCACCCGATGGTGTATTTGACCTGTTCATTACTGATTTAAATGGCAACCCGGTCTGCACAATCGTCAACAGCGGCACCGGCGGCAGTCCGGAAACCTTTGCCTGGGACGGGACCGACCAGGAAGGAAAGATCGTCCGCCCGGGTTTGTATGTCGTACATATGAGGATCAGCGGAAAGAGGGGGATACAACTCAGGAGAGCAGCCTGTGCCGTTGTCTACAAGTAATCATTCAAGTGCTCTGTAATACTGATCGAGGTAATCCAGTCGCTCGGTGAGCCAGCTTGAAATTTCCTCATATTCTTCTTCAGGATCAATCGAAAACTCGGTCCAGGTGGCGGCCTCCCGTTCATACGCCTTGCTGGTCGCCAGCCGGTTGTAATTCGAAAGGATGATCTCCGACAGCTGTTCTTCTGAAAACGCTCCCTCCCTGTAATGGAACCAGCGCGTGCTGATTTGATCCCTGAAATTTCCTGCATTGGTGGCCATCAGGCGGTCATACAGGTTGTTACTCAGGAACCCCACAGGCGATACAGTGCTTCGATCCCACGCAAGGCCCCAGCTGGATTCAATATCCCATGGAATCATGAAAAATTGCGAATTGCTCCGGTAACGCGCAAGGAAATTGTTTTTACCAGCATTATCATTTCCCTTGATCAGGTTCAGGAAGAGCAGTGAATGTACCAGGTTGTCGGCATCGAAGTATTGAAATACCTTTTCTTTAAAAATTGAATCTGAACTGTAGACCACGAATTGCCTCAATCGATCAAGCGGAACCCAGGCAGTGTCGTGTTTGGGGTAGATTTGCTCCCACCCGTCCCAGGTAAAACTCTTGCCCGGCGGATGGTGGTAGGTTTCAAATTTCGTGGAACCGTCGGCCCAGCGGATTGCCTTATAGATGCGACCTCCTTCCAGCAACTGATCATCTGAGAACCCCAGCAGTTGCTCATTTACCTTCTCTCCCAGGCCATAGACTCCCAGGTACCGGTTGTTGATCAGCAATTCAACGTACCGAATGTTGATCCCCGGAAAAAACTGCCGGGAGGTGTCGTTTGCGGGTACAGTGGCGATCTGTTTCCAGACATCAAAGGAGAGTTTATTCCTCATCCTCAGGTCATCGATGTACATCGCATCCAGGACCCAGTCTTCATTGGGCCTCATGTCCAGCAGTGAAGTGGTGTAATCATCTTCCTGCTTGTTCTTCCAGAGTTCGAGGCCGTATGAGACCTTCCCGTATTTCATTGATGAAGCCCCCCTGATCTCAATACCCGCAAAAGAAATAAAACTGATGCTCCCCACATCACCTGAACCGGGCATTCGGTATTGCATATATAGTGTGCCCGGCGATTTGGGTTCGTCTCTGATCTCATCTTCTGTAAAGAAATGGATCAGCGGCAGGGTGGTGAATACAATGTTGAAAGTATCTTTTTTTTCATTTTGTAAGCAGACCAGCGGGTAGGGAAGGCCCGTTTCGATTCTTCCCAGATCGTTGACCGTGTCATTGATCAATCCGCCTCCCTTAAAGATCATATAATTGTATGCTGAATATTGCACGTGCGGACTAAAATCTTCGATTATATCTTCCGGGATTGTAAAAAAAATCCTTTTTCCCGGCAGGTCTGTATACCCGTCAATATCATTTAGCTTAAGGATAAAATGACCGTCGAAATCATTTTCATGCTCAATGATGATCTCTTCATAACACCCGGGGACAGTTGTAAGTGCCGCCAGGAGGATGAGAAGGGATATGTGGCGATATGCAGACAACATCAGAATTTGAAAGTATAATTCAGTTTGAGAATATAATATGTGGATGGGAAGAAGCTGTTCAGTTCCCGGTCAAAACCGTAGGAGATCTTTGCATCCCCATGTTTACTGACATCGATCCTGGCGCCCGCCAGTACCCGGCATTTTTCAAATTCGGGATAGGAATTCAGTTCATGAAGCTGGAAAAGTTCAGCGGAAACAAAGGGCTCAAATTTTCCCGATTGGAGGTATCTAAACTCGACCCTGGTTCTGAAATGCTTTTCATACGGGATCTTCAGATCGAAAAGGTTCAGGCTCTCAACCTCTTTCTGATACCTCAGCCTTGCATGCAGGGCGAGTGCCCGGAGCTCTCCCTCATAATTCAGGTCGAATGCATACCTGCTCCTGTTTTCAAATGCATTGTTTTTTTTACGGTTCCTGGTATACCTCCAGGCAGCCTCCAGGGAGATGTTCTTATCCACTGTGTATTCCACCCCGGCTTCGGTCAGGATACTGCCTGCCTCGGTGGCGTTTTTTTGCAGCCTGACCTCCTCCTCCAGCATAAATTTCCAGTTCTTGCCAACCGATTTTTCCAGTTCCACACCGGACCATAATTTGAAGTCACGGATCACCTTGATCTCCTGTCCGCAAAGAGGTTCCCATGTCGTGGCCAAAAGGAAGACCAAAACCAGGCCAGCACGGATGATATTTGTTTTCACGTGTTTAGTCATAAATTTTCAAATGCGGATACAATGGGGTTGCTTCGGAAACATACACGTTTGTAAATTCCATTTTTACCGTGTCGGATTGCCAGTTATTGCGCAGCATATTCCAGATGTCTTTGTCCTTGTTGTGGATGCTGTAACTGTTCTGAACAGTGATGTGTCCAGCGTGCTGATTCACATAATTGTCGCCGTACCTGATCCCGATATTGTTCAGGGTGAGTGTACACGAGTCAAGCAGCACATGGTGTTCCGGACTGCTGTAACCCAGCTCCAGGCCCTGGCCGCAGTTGACAAAGGTGCAATGTGTGAAGGTATGCTGTTTCAATACTGATCCGCCGCTTGAAAGTGCCGCTCCTTCGTGAAATGCAGCCTCAAAAATTGTATGGCGGACCGTGATTTCGCCTCCGCCGCTGCCCCCGCTGTCCAGTGCATCATCCTTGCAATAGGCGAAGACACAATGAGCTATGCTTGCATCACAGCCCATCAGGTAGAGCCCGTCATTGTCTTCGTCAAGGTAGGTGGAATTGTCATCCGGAAAATCGGTGAAAACTGAATGGCTGATCAAAATGTTGCCCTGGTTGATCTGTCCCCCTGTTTTTGCACGCTGTACCAGGCAATGACTGATCGTTACTTCACTGTTGACCGGGTAAAATACCTGTCCGGCATGATCGGTAAGGAAGCACCGGTCGAGGTTCAGAAGGCCGTTTTCCATGTAAAAAGTTGCCTGGCGTTGGGCATGACCGTAGTCATACGGATCCTTGTCATGGTATCCGCTCCTGCAAATAAAAGTGTAGGAGGCGTTGATGGAATTGTTTGCTCCACTACTGATGAAACCACCCCAGTGATCACCGGGATCCGAACAGGTGATCGCAACGGGGAGATCTTTGGTTCCCTCGATGAGGATCTGTCCGGAATTCAGGATATTCACACCGGGATCCACGGTCATAAATGAACCCTGCCGGATTGTGAGCGTGGTGTTGGAGGGGATGGTCAGTTCACCGGTGACCCGCACTACTGCGCCTTCATCGAGGACGAGGTCATCTAAAAGGGCACCGGACAGGACTTGTTCGTCCCCGGCAGGTTCAGGAATGTGAATCTCGTGGACCCCACCTGCCACTGTGAGTATTCCGGGGTCCTGGTTTCCGGGAATGAAAAGTGCTGAACCCACCCCGTTCTTTACATTGAATGGTACTTCGTCGAGGTCGGCTCTCAGATCCACATCGCTATACAGGGCAGTATCATTCGTAAGCACAACCACGGGAACCGATACACCTTCCGGACAAAAACCCGGATGGATAAATGATATGACATCCGCCGTTTCCCGGTAGGCAGGTTCCTTGGGGGTCCATTTTTTCAGACCCCATTCAGCAATGCCCCGCTCCCTGTCCAGGATCACGATCCGCATGCTTTTATCAACCGGCTGACCGCCCTGTTTGTAAGTGAATTCAATGAGATAATACCCGGCATCGGTGATTGTAAGCGCATCACCTGAAAAATTCTCTCCATTCACTGTCAGGTTGGTTACCGGCTGGTCCATGTATTGTCCGACCGAAACGGAGATCCCTCCCGTATATTCTGTCTTGTCCTGCAGTTCATCGAGCTGCATATCTGCAATCTTCGGATCACACGAACTGGTGGTGAGCAGAATCAGGAGCAGGTATGAGATCAGATTTTTCACTGCGCTGTTATTTTCATTTTCATATCAAGCAATCTCTCCTTGAGAAAGGATCTTTTCTCTTCCATGTTTTTGATCCATGCCTCCATGTCTGCAGCTTCCACGTCGTAACGAGATTGTTCAACGACGGGGGGATATGCATAGAACGAACTGAGCTCTTCGGAAGTTTCATCGAATATGCGGTCGATCAGGTCCGCATCCATTGTGAGCAAAAGCTCTTTCACGACCGCACTATAATGATCGTAAAGCACTGAATCCATTGCAATTGTGTAGTCCAGGTCGTCTTCCACGGAAAAAATAAGCCTGTCTCCCGTCACCTCTCTGACGGATGCAACCGTTGGATAATACCTCTTCCCGTAGATGGTCCCGAGGCCCCATTGAATGCCGACTTCATGGGGTTGGTCATCAAAAACATCATCATAGTCCCAGGGAATGATCCTGAAACGGATTGAGCCATTTGTGACCCTGGAATACAAATATATCTCGTCTGTGTAATCGCCGTTCATCAGCAGGTAATCAATGGCCATTTTCCTGAAATACTGATCTGTATCCAGCCTTTCATTTATGAAGCTGAACAGTTCCTCTTCCTGTTTCATCCTCAGCGAATCGTAGATCTCCATGTACCTGTTCAGGTAGGCTTCCCTGGAAAGGTAGTTGAATGATGGAAAATATTCCGAGTCATCAATGCTGTGGTTGTACCCCCTTCTTAAAATATATTCACTGCCATTTTCGAGAAAATATTGCTCGGGATCTTCTATCAGCATATAGATTCCCTGGGTGGCATCATTGATGCGCAATTCAACAAATTTATAGAACAGGGGCATCACGCCTGCTTCCTCCAGCAATCCAAATGAGATCCTGTTTTCAATGTAGGTATAGTCCTGCGCCAGGGCAATCAGCTTGAACCGGGTGAGCTGTTTTGTTTCCAAACCGTTTCTGCTCTCAACAAAGATGGGCGTATTTAAAAAGACTGCATAACTTTTTCTCCGGAATCTCAGGGCGCTTTTCCCGCGGACACGGATCTCATCCAGGTCCAGCTCTTCACCGTTGAAACGCAGTGTCGTCAGGTGGTCTGCCACTGTATAACTGGTGTCCCTGCTTTGATAGATAAATTTTTCTGTTTCATCCGCTACGGTAAGTTGGAAGAGATCGGAATCCGGTTCTTTATATATTATTTCCTTGTAACAGGATGAAAGGAATACCAGTAAGATGATATAAGTCCATTTGTTGTACATCTCTCGCTCAATCTGTAACCTCCCCTTTGGGTTTTTAAGATGTGTTGAAGGTAAAAAAATATGTGCATTCTTTCTCCCCCTGAATGAATTGTCCTGCCTTATGGCTTGCTGGTTGCATGATCTGACAGTGATTCAATGCTTTTCCGGGTGAAAATTACAACCAGGATGGCCCCGAAGGCGATCACATTAAATGCAACATAGCTTGTAAGGAAGCCGAAATGATCGGTCAGGACACCCACCATGGGGATCACCAGGGAGCTGATGAAAAAATTGATGGTCATGTACATTGCATTTACGAAAGCTTTCTTTTCGGTATTCAGGTCCTGGATCATGGCCATCATCACTGCAGTGGGCGCAAAAAGGAAAAACCCCATGGGTATGAGCACAGGGATGATCCATCCTCCTTCAACGTTGAGGAAAAGAAGCATCAGGAGGGGAGAGGCAATGCTGATGATCAGCAGTGTGCCGGAGCGACCCAGCCTGTCACTGATGGTTCCGGCGAACAAGGCACCGGCAGCACCTGCCAGTTGCAGGATAGTGAGGGAGATATCGGCAAAGGCCAGTGAATATCCCTCGCCTTTTGTCAGGAAGGTAGGAAGATAATAGGTCAGCGCGGCCTTCATCCCACCCTGAAAAAACGTAAATCCGCCTGTCAGGATGAAAGCAGCCCCGTATCGCCTGAAAATTCTCCAGTAATTTCCCTCCTCCCTGCTTTTGTCCGACGGCTTGATGTCCACATTCCTGAAATTCAGGTAGAGGATAAAAGAGGCCACAAATCCCAGGGGCATCATTTTCCAGGTGCCTTCCAGGCCCCACAGCTGGATGATACCAAGGATGATCAGGGGTCCGAGTGTACGTGCAAGCTCACCGCCGACCATATAATAACTCATGCCTTTTCCGGTGCGCTTGCCAGAGAGGACCTTGATCATAACCGGACTGGGGATGTGCCACATCATGGAGCTGATGCCTGAAACAAACAGGAGAATGGCCAGGAAAATATAGCCGGGAGCTACACCGATCAGGCTCATGGCAGTCGCGGTGATGGCCGGGGAGGCAATGAGCATGTATTTCATCCCGGGGCGCTCCGCAATGATACCCATCAGGGGATTGAAAAGCGAGGGGATTCGCTGGATCACAGCCAGCGCACCGGCAAGCCCGTAGCTGATCCCGAGTTTATCAATAATCTTCGGAAGGGCGGGGGCGAGGAAGGAGGTATAAACATCATGGATCAGGTGCACTGCTGAGAGTGCAAAGACCCTGCTTTTCTGAAATCCGTCCTTATTCTCTGTCATCACTTATCAGAGGTCTGCTATGATCTCGGAGATCACTTTTACAAGTTTTGGTGTTACTTTGGATGCTGCCTGCTGAACGATATCGTGGGAGATCTTTTCGATCCTCCCGGGAACCCCCAGGTCGGTGATCACCGATACGGCAAAGATGGTCATGTTCATCTGGTGGGCTACAATGGCTTCCGGGGTGGTAGACATCCCCACTGTATCTCCCCCGATGATCCTGAAATATTCATATTCCTTGGTCGTCTCCAGCGTGGGTCCGGTTACACCGACGTAGCATCCCTTGTGTGCCCGCAGACCGTGTTTCATTGCTGCATCCAGTGCCCGCCTGATGAGGGTCTGGTTGTAAACTTCGCTCATGTCAGGAAATCTGTCCCCGAATTCAGGCACATGTTTACCGATCAGCGGATTGGGCATCAGGTTGATATGATCATTGATAAACATCACGTCCCCCACTTCAAAATCGGGATTCATTCCCCCGGCGGCATTGGAGATGAACAGGTTTTTTATCCCGAAGAATTTCAACACTCTTACCGGGAAGGTGACCTCTTGCATGGTGTATCCTTCATAGAAATGAAACCTGCCTTTCAGTGCGATCACCTCTTTACCGGCATACCTGCCAATGATCAGTTTTCCATCGTGTCCTTCCACTGTGGATACAGGGAAATTGGGGATCTGCTCGTACGGGATCACTGTATCGGCTTCGATCTCATCTGCGATGCTTCCGAGCCCGGTTCCCAGGATAATGGCGGTTTCAGGCCGGAGATCAGTTTGCTTCCTTATAAAGGATATTGTCTCTTTTATTGTTTCTAACATAATTCAGTATGATTTTATCAAATTCATCCCTGTCGTCGTTCAGGAAATCAATTTCAATGGGTACATAATACAGGTGTTCCTGTAATGATTGTGGTACATCTGCATCCTGCAAACGCATGGCATCCTTTTCGGTTGTAAGGACCAGGGTATCGGGATGACCAGTGTCGCTCAAGGCCTTTTCGATCCTGGTAATGTCTTTCTTCCTGTAGGCATGGTGATCAGGAAACCTGATCTCTGTAAGCTTCGTGGAGATCTTCCTGGCGAATTTTCTCATGGGCCGGGGATTGGCAATACCCGTTACCAGGAGGACCGGTGCTTTCAACGTTTTAAAATGAGCTTCGTCGCGTGGATCTGAAAGGTCAAAAACGGGCCGGATATTGCCATACTGCACCTTCGTAAAGAACAGGTGCTGGTGCAGACCGATCTCCATGTTTTTCACAATGTTGCGCATCTCGATGGGTTTGAGCCGATCCGGGGATTTTGTGACCAGGATGATGTCGGCTCTCTTGATGGCTGATACAGGCTCTCTCAATCTGCCTGCAGGAAGCAGGAAGTCCTCCTTGATCATCCTGTTGTAATCGATCAGCAGGATCGATCTGCCTGGTTTCACATACCTGTGCTGAAATGCATCATCAAGCAGGATCACATCTACGTGGTCACGGAGTTTCAGGAGTTGCCTGATGCCATTTACACGGTTACGATCTACTGCCATGATGATCCCTGGAAACTTTTTTTTGATCTGTCGTGGTTCGTCACCGATCATGTGCGCCGGGGTGTCAGGATCCGCGATCAGGAATTGGCGGGTTTTGCGTTTATACCCGCGACTCAGGCATGCCAGTGAAAACTCGCTGTCGAGCAGTCTGACCAGGTATTCCACCTGGGGTGTTTTTCCCGTTCCGCCAACAGTGATATTGCCAACCGAGATCACAGGCAGTTTAAACTCCACCGAGTTCAGGAAGCCCCATTCAAAGAAGAGGTTTCTCATTCCGACAACCGCCCCGTAGAGGACAGAGAATGGAAACAGAAGAAGGACCTTGAAAGTGTACCTGCGTTTTTGCATCTCAGATTTTAAGGATTGCAAATTTAAACATTTGAACCGAAAGCGAAAGTTGGATCGTGTATATTATAACATGCTTATTTACAAACACATATTTATTGCTGATACAGAAAGAAAAGCCCGGCCGGGTACCGGCCGGGCCTATCTGACTGTAAATATCTTAATAGATATCAAGGGTATATGGCATGATGGCTTGCAAGCCCTCCATGTTGTTGATCATTTCGACCTGTTTGTATAGCTCATATGCACTGCCAAGCTCTTTGCTGATGATTTTTGCTTTCACTCCTCCGGTAATTTGTTTCATCAGCCTTGTGATCGGGTCTTCCAGCGTTGGCAATGAAGTTAACCTGTAATTGTCCAGGTCGGCCATTTCTGCTGCGATCTCAACAGATTTTTCAAGACCGCCATATACATCGATCAGCCCGATCTCCATGGCATTGACGCCCGACCATACGCGTCCGCCCCCAATTGCATCCACCTCTTCAAAGCTCATGGACCTGCCTTCGGCCACGTGATTGACAAAGGTGGTATATACATCATCAATGTATTCCTTGATAATAATTCTTTCATCCTGGGTCATCGGCCTGGTGGTTGACATAATGTCGGCATACTTATTTGTTTTTACCAGTCCGGTAGTGATCCCGATCTTCTCATTCATCAGTTCCTGCATATTGGGAATCAGTCCGAATACACCAATGGAGCCCGTGATGGTAGTTTCACTCGCCACAATGGTGTCGGCAGGACAGACGATATAGTATCCGCCCGATGCAGCCACATCTCCAAGGGATGCAACAACTGGTTTCACTTCGGCGGCAAGTTTCACCTCCCTGTAGATCACCTCGGATGCAAGGGCACTTCCCCCTCCTGAATTCACCCTGAATACGATCGCTTTGACCTTGTCGTCTTTTCTGGCCTTTCTAATGGCCCTTGCGATGCGGTCGGAACCGATCATTCCCTCTTCGGCTTCCCCGGTGACCACGGTTCCCATCGCATAGATCACGGCGATCCGGTTGCCGGATGCTTCCTTATTGCCGGATACATCGGCATATTTTTTCAGTGAGATAGAGGGAATGTCATCATCCTCTTCCGTTTCTGTCAGCTCCCTGAGTTCATCAAGCACCTGGTCGTAATACCTTGTTCCGTCGATCATCTTTTTTTCAACGGCACGTTCGTCCATTGCCACTGCAAGTTCATCAGCATATTTCTCAAGGTCCTCTTCCGAGATGCCGCGTGCAAGTGAGATCTCATAGATCATCTTGTCCCAGACGGAACTGATCATCTCATCGAGCTGTTCACGATTTTCATCGCTCATTTCATTCGTGAGAAAAGGCTCTACAGCGCTTTTATAGTCTCCATGCCGCACCACTTGAACCTCGATGCCGAGCTTGTCAAGTGCTCGCTTGAAATAGAGCACCTTGGCCTGCAGTCCTTTGAAATCAAAATCGCCGGTTGGCGTCAGGTATATCTTATCCGCCGCAGTTGCCAGGTAATAGGATTTCTGGGTAAAGGCATCCGCATGTGCAATAATGAATTTTCCATCCGCTTTAAAATCCATCAGTGCGTCACGGATCTCTTCCACTGTGGCCATGCTGCTCGGGATACCGGAAAGTCGCAGGAAGATTCCGGAAATGTCTTCGTCATTTTTTGCCTTGTCAATATCTTTGAGGATCTGGTCCAGGCCCATTACCCCTTGCATGCCAAAATTGCCTGCGGCAAACTGACTGAAGGGATCATCGTTGGCCCGGTCAATGATCGGGGAATTGAACTTTGCCACAAGGACAGAGTTTTCGAGAACGGTTGGCTCCTCCTGTTTTGTGGCAGCGCCAATAATAATAAAAAAGATAACCAGGCCGAGGAAATTGACGACCAGGATCCCTGCGATGGTTGCGAGGGTGTATTTCAGGAAGCTTTTCATAATGAAAATATTAAATTGTTGTATTTTAAAAGTTTATCAGGTTTTAAGGACAGCCAATTTACTAAAAAGCAGGATGATTTGGAAAGTGAAATTCCATGATCTGTCAAAAAACATTCATCTTTCGGCATTTGTAGATACATTTGCCATAACGAAATGACTGCCAACATTGTTCATACCGCCTGGATCGGACTGGGATCCAACCTGGGAGACCGAAAGGACAACCTGGAGCGTGCCAGGAGAAGCCTGGAGAAATCGGGTAATCTTATCAAGGCAACTTCTTCCGTTTACCGCTCGCCTCCCTGGGGTTTTGAAAGCAGTAATCACTTTTTCAATCAGTGCATCGTAATTGAGACCAGGCTGATGCCCGCAAAACTGTTGGCTTTGCTGAAGCAAACGGAAAAGGTATATGGGAGGGATCTTGATGGAAATGGATATACCGACAGGGTAATTGACCTGGATATCCTGTTTATCGATGATCTTATCATTTCAGAGGATCAGCTGGAGGTTCCGCACCCGCGGATCGCTCAGCGGTTGTTTGTGTTGAAACCATTACATGAGATATCTCCCGCAAAAATACACCCGGTCCTGAAAAGGACGGTGTCTGAATTGCTTGCAACCTGCAGTGATCGATCAAATGTAGAACGGTTACCGGCTGAATAGCAAATCCTGGCAGAACATATAGAAAGAGGTATATATGAATGACCAAACCAGGTTGGACCCGATGAGCCAGAGGTACCTTGACCTGGAGTGGGAATAGTATCTCACTGCCAGGAAGGCGCCGACAGGGATGGAAAGCAGTACCGGGGTGGTAGCCGCAATTCCCCACAGACCGTACTTTTGCCTGATCTTAATGATGCGTCGGTTGCGTTTCGTGAAGACCTTCTTGTGTGCCTTTTCAGCAGGTCGCTTCCTGTTTCGGTAACGGCGTGGCATCACCTTCCTGTTGAACCATTGGATGATATTGTCGGAAAGTATGGAAAAAAAAAGCACCCCTGCCACCCCGCCGATATTGATCCAGAGGATTGTCTCAAAGAAGCTGAAATGAAATTCCAGGATTGCCAGCGGGAAGGTCATGGCGAATTTAAAGCTTCCGAGCAATATGGTGATCAGGATATCCATCTGTTGTCCGGAAGTGAAATTACCAAAAAAAAGGAGACAGTGGAACTGCTCAGGTCATCAATCCTTCATCCGCGAAGCTGAAATATGCCTTTCCTGCCACGATGATATGGTCCAGCACCTGGATGTCCATGATCTCAGCAGCGTTTTTAATCTTTCTCGTGATATTGATATCGGCCTCACTCGGTTTGATGTTGCCGGAGGGATGGTTGTGTGAGATGATCAGGGAGGTTGCTTTTTTGTCAAGCGCATGCTTCAGTATCATCCGTGTATCGATCACCGTTCCTGTCAATCCTCCCTGGCTGATCTTTTCTGTCTTGATCACCCTGTGCGCCCTGTTCAGGATAACGATCCAGAACTCCTCATGTTCCAGCTCCCCGATGATGGGATACAGCACATGATAGGCCGTTTCACTGTTCCGGATGATAATTTTCTCCTCCTTGTAGCTGTTGTTTCTCCTGGACCCCAGTTCTGTTGCGGCGAGTAGCGTGATGGCTTTGGCCACGCCAATCCCGCGGACCGAGGTCAGTTGATCGATGGTTAACTTTCCCAGTTCGTACAGGTCGTTGTGCACAGAAGCCAGCAGGTTCCTTGCGAGTTCCACAGCGTTCGATTCACGTGTGCCGCTGCCGATCAGCAATGCAATGAGCTCGGCATTAGAAAGTGATTGTATGCCAGAGTTCATAAGCTTTTCACGTGGACGATCTTCTACCGACCAATCCCTGATCGTGGTATTCTTGTATGCATTCATCGCTCTTTTCTTGGTTAATGTGCCGAGCAGATGAAATCTCGCGTGGAAACAAAAAAACCTCCCCGGGTACGGGAAGGTTTTCAATGCGTTTAGATCAGGATCCAATTACAGGCTCTCGATATGCCTGGCCAGCTTGGATTTAATATTGGAAGCCTTGTTTTTATGGATCACGTTTGTTTTTGCCAGCTTGTCAAGCATTGAAACAACTTTGGGATACAATTCTGCAGCTTCGGCTTTGTCGGTTGTGGACTTTAATTTTTTCACAGCACTACGTGTTGTACGTGCCTGGTATTTATTCCTGACGCGCCTTGTCTCCGACTGCCTGATCCTCTTTTTTGATGATAAATGGTTTGCCATGCTTACCTGTTGTTATTTCTTATAAATATTATATGTCATCTTTATTTGGGCTTGCAAAAATAAGCAATATTTCGAATATTAAAAAAAAATAAAAGAAATTATCATCTTCATTTTCTAACCTTTACAAAGACGCCGGGTACTGAGCCGGATGGCCGATGCATTCAGTATAAACATTACAAGGATAAGTCCGAAGGCCACGATGTATGTAACGGTGCTGAGTCCGGGGGTAACATCCAGGCTCCAGTCAAGTGCCATCCTTGCCAGTTTTGAGGAGATCACCGCGCTGATGACAAGGGAAATTGCAGTTACTATAATTAGAAGTGCAAGCAGGATGATGATGTATGGACGGCTGATCTCAGAATGGTGATACCCGAGCTTGTGGAGACGTTTGATCTTTTCGGCCGACCTGCTGATCATCAACTGGAGGCTGAGCAGGAAGATCAGGAAGGCCAGGCCGATGATGATGGCAGCGATCAGGACAACGAAACTCAGAACAAATTTCAGGATGATGTTGAGCCGGCTGCTTTTGAGTTTCTCCCGGATCGTGTCGTAGCCTTTGTTCTCGATGTATTGAATTATCTGTGGATCAGTCGGGTCGGGGGAAACCAGGATGATCCGTGAGGGTTTGTTCTTTTCAAGATACCCGTACTTCCCGTTTGCCCATTGAAGAAAATCATAGGGGACGAGGATCGAATTGATCCTGTTTGAGAAACCGATGATCTTCCCTGGATAGGTAGCCTTTTCTTCCCTTCCCTTGAGGATGATATTGAATTGCAGCATGCTGATCATCTCCTTAGGGATCTGGGGAAGTCCCTGGCTCTGTGCGAAGCCGAAATTATAGAGGTTCAGGTAATCCTGGGGCAGGATGACAGGAATGTACTTTTTGTCATCCGACCAGTCCCAGTCATCTGATTTGACATCAATAAATTCATCCGGGACCGCTTCAAAGAACAGTTCGGTATAGAAATTCGGGAATTGCTTGCTTCTTGTGAATGCTGAGATCGGGAATTCATTTGAAATGAAGGGGGCCACACGATCGGCAAATGGTTGTGATTCCAGCTCCTCTATCTCATTGTCTGAAAATCCCCCCGCACCCAATCCAAGTGTCTGCCCGATATTCACCTCCTTGTTGATGATGATGTATTCAGGATCGAGCAGGTCCTCGTTTTGGGTCAGCACACTGTTCATGTTTTCATAGAACCGGATGCCCGACAACAACAGGACAAATCCTGCTACAGTGCCAAGCATCGCCCACAACAGATGCATTCGCCCCTGGTCCTTCCATAATATGCTGAACAGGTATTTCATCCCTTTATCCGGCTCCTGAATTGTACTTTATAAATTAACGGTTTCATCCAGGCTGTATTTCATGTTTCCCAGGGAGGTGAGGATAAATCCGGCGTTTTGCCTGTTGCATTCTGCGCGGATCAGCTCCATTGCCCTGGCCCCGTTCTCTTCATCGATATGACTGAAACATTCATCTGCAAAAAGAAATTCAAATGGCTGGCACAATGCCCGGATGATCGCCACCCGCTGCCGCTGTCCAAATGAAAGGATTCCGCATTTTTTATCCAGGAATCCTTCAATGTCAAGCTTGTCGGCCATCTCCATGATCTGTTTCTGCGACCTGTATTGCGTCACCTGGTTTTTCAGCAGGATGTTGTCCATTCCCGACAACTCGTCAAACAGTTCGAGACCCTGGAAGATAAATGAGAGCTTTTTTTTGCGGAATTCAGACCATTGCCGATCATTGATCTCCCTGCTGTTGGAATCATTGATGAACAGTTCACCCCTGAAATCCTTGCGTAAGCCATACATGATGGAGAGGAGGGAGGTCTTTCCTTTTCCTGACGGGGCCTCCACCAGGTATGACATCCCGGGTTCAAAACGAAAAGAATCCGCTTCCCATACCCTGGATTCCACTACGGGAATTTCGAGCATGGGAAGCGGAATAAGATTTTCAAGTCTGAAGATCATTTTACCACTCCTTGCTGCTTGCGGCCTGCTCAATCAGATTCAGCAATGAATACAGGCTGTTCTCATCATCTTTCGAGGTTTTCAGAGTCATCTGACTTTCCTTGTTGGAAGCTTCAGCGCCGAGGTAGGAGAAGGTCTCGGTAAACAACTCCATCATTGGTGGCGCACCCCCTTGCGACATCATGTTCTGCAGGGCAGCAGGATAGGTGGTGAGGTCGAGGTTCATGTACATCCCCATGGAACCGTTTGCAAAATCACTGAATTTTGAATCGTTCAGCGTTTTGTCCAGGCCATTCCCGGTGACAGCGTCCTTGTAACCCGGGGTATTGGTGATCACCCATACGCTGTTCACAATACCACTGTATATCTCAACGCCGTTGGCATTGATCATAAAGAAATCGCCATCCTGCTGAACATCCGCCATGTTATCGACTGTGCCCATAAGCTTTTGTTGAAGCGATTCATCTTCAAGACCAATTCCGATGAGGACTTCGACCGGGATTGAAGCACCCTCTTTTGCCCCATTTACCGCGATGACAAAATCGCCATTGAGCGATTCCAGGATCTCTTTCCCGGGTACACCAGTCATTTGTTCTACTTTGCCTGATACACTGTCCATTTCAGGGGGAGTGAAATTCTTCATCATGTCCACCATCTTGTCCAGTTCAACCGAAAATGCCATGGCCATCAGCAGGTCATTTCCAGGAGCCAACTCCAGCAGGTCGCTGTTCAGCTCATCTTTGGCAACCATAAATGTTTCAGCCGCTTTGGTAACATCGTCACTGAAATGCGTTTCAGCGGTCACATACATGGCCCCGTCGGCAAATTCCATGAAGGTCTGACTGTAATTATTCGCCAGGTCCACCGGGAACTGGAAATCCATATCTGCATCCGGGACTATTTTGGCCATGAGTTTCTGAATCTCATCGCCGGTTGCCCATACGTTGATATCCTTCATCTTCCCGGTGAAGTCATTGAAATCAACAATACTGGTGACTGCAGCCTCTTTTTCCAGGCTATAAAGCGATACCAGCTCCTCCTGCCATTCCGTGTCTGACATTTCCACATCAGGTGAGGCAAGGAAGATGACCTGTTCCCCGTTCCACCCCATGGCAGCCTCGCCACCGGCAGGAGTGATCATCGAGTATCCTTTGTGTTCAATGATCTTTATGTCACCTTCGTCCAGCACCTCATCCACCATTGCCCTGAACTTTCCCTCATCTTTTATAACGGCAGTGGTGCCTATTACAGGATTGTCATCAATAAAGTATACAAATACAAAAACATATTGTGAAATATCAATCCCCGATTTCATGGGGTCATCGACGATGCTCTTCATGAAGTCATTGTCGATACGGGATGTGATACTTTCCATGGAGGCCAGCTGACCTTTTTCATAGATTTGTTCCGGATGCATTGATGCAACCAGGAATGCATGATCCGGGATGCTGTGAACAGTCTCCGGAACCTTATTTGAACATGATACAGCAAATAGCGCTGCAATTAAAACGGTAATGATCGGGATTCTTTTCATGGGTTATAAATTATACATTTAAGGAAATAAGTGACTAATATAGTGATTTATGGCACGTTTCAGGTGATCTTCAATGTGAAAATTTCATGAAGTTTGCATGACCGGGGGATCAGACAAGAAAGAGAAGTGCCACACCCGCGATACTGATCACGGACCCAATGATTTCGAGCGCCTTCACTTTCTCCTTGTAGATCAGCACTACGGGAGGGATGATCATGATCGGTACGATGGCCATAATGGTTGCAGCGATACCTGTCTCGGTGTACCTGATTGCCAGCAACGAAAATGAAACACCCAGGAAGGGTCCGAAAAATGAACCCAGTGCTGCTGCTGACATTCCTCCTTTGTTCCTGGTGGCGATGAAGACCTTTTTCCATCGTTTCAGGTAGGTAGTCAGCAATGCAAATCCGACAATGGCTGCGATCAGCCTGATCTGGGTCGCGGCAAAGGGGTCGTACTCCAGCATGCCGTATTTGCTCAGCACAAGCCCGGTGCCCTGTCCGGCAGCACCCAGGAAGGCAAACAAAACACCTTTTCCGGAGAGTTTCATGGACAGACCCTTTTTCCCTGCCTTCCTTACAAAAATCGCCAGGAATATGCCCAGAAGTGTCAGGAACATGCCGAGAAGTTGCAGCGGCAATAGTTTCTCTCCCAATGTGAACCAGCCTACCACTGCAGCAATGGGCGGTGCAAGTGTCATGATCAGCATTGAAAACCGCGATCCGATCATGGCATATGCCTTGAACAGGAAAAGGTCACCGAATACAAATCCGATCATCCCCGACACGGCAAGCCATATCCAGTTATACCCGGAAGCGTCGGTAGGGAAAAGCATTCCGCGGTAGATCCAGGTGAACAGGGAGAGGAAGATGAATCCCATCAGCAGCCGGATCAGGTTCAGGGAGAGGGAACCGATTCGCAGACTGGCTCTCTCAAATGCCAGGGCCGTGACAGTCCAGAATACTGCCACAAGAAGTGCTGCTAATTCTCCAAAATATGCTTCCATTCCTTATCGGTTTGAGAGGCTGCAAAAGTATGGAAAAAATAATTAGTTTAGTTGTCTGAATAGAAGACCCGATGAAAAAATCCATACTCCTCCTACCGGTTTTTATCTACAATACCCTGATTGCACAAAACCCCATTGTTCCACCAGGTGTCTACATGGCCGATCCGGCCGCACAGGTCTGGAATGACGGGCGTTTGTACCTCTATTGCTCAGTGGACGAATCAGTAAACTGGTACTGCTCCAGAAAGTATCATGTGCTTTCCACCGGCGACATGGACCACTGGAAGTTGCATGAGAACAGTTTTGCATCCGATGGACCGGGAGACGAAGTGCCATACAACGATAACCTTCTTTTTGCCCCCGATTGCATGTTTAGAAATGGAAAATACTATTTGTATTATTGTCAGCCCGATCGCGAAAATGCGGAGGGAGTCGCCGTTTCCAAAAAGCCGACCGGACCATTCAGGAGGGGGCGTCCTATGGATGTTGGGGGATACAACCAGATCGACCCGGGGGTGTTCATTGACGATGATGGTCAGGCTTATTATATCTGGGGGCAGTTTACACTGAAGATGTCAAAACTCAGGCCGGACATGCTGGAGCTGGAGAAGGGGTCCATCCGGGACAGCGTTCTTACCGAACAGGAACACTTTTTCCACGAAGGTGCCTACATGACCAAACGCAACGGCCTCTATTACCTTGTTTATGCAGACATGAGCAGGAACCAGGCACCGACTTGTATTGGCTATGCAACAAGCAAAAATCCAATGGGGCCTTATAAATATCGAGGGGTGATCATCGACAATGACCAGTCAGATCCGCAATGCTGGAACAACCACGGCTCCATTGCAGCTTACGGGGATCAGTGGTATGTGTTTTATCACCGCTCCACACACAACAGCCGGAAAATGAGGAAGGCATGCGTGGAGCCCATATTCTTTGATGAGAACGGAAGCATCCCGGAAGTGGAGATGACCTCCCAGGGTGCCGGGGATCCGCTTTCAGCGACTGAAAAGATCGATGCTGCAAGGGCCTGCTGGATGTTTGGCAACGTGAGGATCGAACAGGTAGCTGCATCAAATGAGGCCCTCTGCAAGACTCGTCATAACGACAGGGCAGTGATCAGGTATGTCGATTTCGGAAAGGGCGGCATTGACAAAGTCACCTTAAAGGTAAGACCCGGAAATGTAAATGGAACAATCCAGCTGAAGCCGGATTATCCCTGGAGAGGCAGTATTGCATCTGTAAATATTGAAGCCTCGGCAGAAGAGAATCCGGAATGGATCACACTTACTGCAGATGTCTCAGATATTGATGGAATTCACGCCCTGTGGATTCAATTTTATGGCGATGCCGGGTCAGGGGAACTGGGATGTGACCTTGATGAAATCGTGTTTCACATCGATCCGTAAGGATTCAACTCAGAGAAATCCTTAACGGTATATCCTTCCGGCTTTTCAAATACAGCGTCCGGAATCTTTTCAAATGTAATGTTGCTGACCTCAAGTTCAAGTGTGACTGGCATCCCGGGCAGTTCCACTTCTACCAGCATCGGGAAACCGTCAAAATCCATACTCATATTGCCCTGTCCGGATACCCCTTTAAATGCGTCTCCCTCATAATCGGGTGTTTTTAAATCTTTGGTCACCCAAACCACCTGGGTCATGGTCATCCCCTGTACCGTTGCTGTCTGCAGGTATTTTGTGCACTTATATCCACCAATTTCCCTTGTCTCCTCCTGCTTTTCAACCTCGGCATCCTCCGCTTTATCGGCCTCTGCCTTGATCTCATCTTCGTTCATCAGGTAGATGGCCTTCGCTGCGTCGTTGATGACAAATACTTCATTGGTTTTACCATTCACAATTGTCCTGTTCATCATGGCAGTCATCATGCCGCCAATCATCTCAATGGCCATCCCGTTTTTTCCATATTTGATGACCATCTTCTCAGGCATCATTCCGGCAATTTGCTCGGCACCTTCACCAACCAGTCGATATTTGTAGTCGACAGTTCCGATAACGGTTTTCTGTGCCAGTATTCCGGGAGCGATCAACGAGGCGAGTAACAGAACAAGTAGATATTTTTTCATGATCAATGCATTTTCAATTTATTCCAAATATAGACCTTTTCAGGGAAACCGTAAGCGCTCCCCAATAAAATGGTTTGGACCGCCGGCTCTTCACCACAATTTTCAACGACAACCTGGAAATAACAATTTTTTCTTGTCTGCCCCCGATAAATATAGAATCAGTATATATAAGCATCATATTTTTGCAAATTGTAAGCAAATGTGTTTTTTAGGTGAATGTTTCATTCAAATTAAAACCATGAGTACCAAAACTGCTTCCAGGATCAAGTTCATGAGTGGTGAACAGATCCCAATTGAATTGCATAAAGTAAGGATTGTTCAGAAATTACATCTGAAGCCTGTGGAGGATCGACTTAAGGCGATCAGGGAGGGGGGATTTAACACCTTCCTGTTGAATACCAAGGATATTTTCCTTGATATGCTGACCGATAGTGGCACCAATGCCATGAGTGATAACCAGGTCTCTTCCATGTTGCAGGCCGACGATGCATATGCCGGATCCCAGAGTTTTTACCGGATGGAGAGTGCATTGCGGGAGGTTTTCGGAAAGCATTACGTGCTGCCGGTTCACCAGGGGCGTGCAGCTGAAAATGTGATTTCCATGACCTTTATCAACCAGGGGGATGTGATCCCGATGAATTACCATTTCACCACCACCAAGGCGCACATGGAGATCAACGGTGGGAAGATCCTGGAGATTTATACCGAGGAAGGTTTGAAGATAAAAAGCGATCATCCTTTCAAGGGGAATATTGATGTAAAGCAGCTCGAAGAGGTGATCGACAGGTATGGTGACGATCATATTCCATTCATTCGGTTTGAGGCTTCCACGAACCTTATCGGCGGACAACCCTTTTCACTTGCGAACATGAAGGAGGTGAAAGAGATCGCCGACAAGCACGGAATCATGATCGTTCTGGACGCAAGCCTGATCGGTGAAAATGCCTATTTCATCAAGCAACGTGAAAAAGCTTACAAAGATGCCTCCATCAAGGATATTCTCCATGAAATGTGCGGTATCTCAGATATTGTCTATTTCTCAAGCCGGAAAGTGAGTTCAACCAGGGGCGGTGGCATATGCACCGACAGCGAGGAGTTGTTCCTGAAGATGCGTGACCTGGTGCCTCTATATGAAGGTTTTACAACTTATGGGGGCATGTCAGTCCGTGAAATTGAAGCAATGGCTGTAGGGATGATCGAGACGCTGGACGAGACAGTGATCGGACAGTCACCTTCTTTCATTGAATATGCTGTGAATGAACTTGACAAAGCGGGGATTCCGGTGGTTACACCCGCTGGAGCGCTGGGATGTCATATCGATGCCATGGGTTTCCTGCCCCATGTGAAGCAGGAGGAGTATCCTGCCGGCGCCCTGGCCGCTGCACTTTTCATTATATCCGGCTGTCGCGGCATGGAAAGGGGAACCATCTCCAGTGTACGTGATGACGACGGGAACGACATTCTTGCAGACGTTGAATTGCTCAGGCTGGCCTTCCCAAGGAGGGTATTTACATTGTCGCAAACCATGTTCGTGATCGACCGCCTCAAATGGCTCTTTGCAAACAGGGAACTGGTGGGCGGACTCAAGTTTGTTGATGAGCCCGCGGTGCTTCGTTTCTTCATGGGCAAGCTTGATGCTGTGTCTGACTGGCCCGAGAAACTGATGGCAAAATTCAGGGAGGATTTCGGCGACAGCCTCTGATCCTGCAGACTAAAATAATCTTGGCAGGGAGGGATGATCATTTTAGATCTCTTCTCTGCCTTTTTTCTTTGCCCCTTGCCCCTTGCCCCTTGCCCCTTACCCCTTGCCCCTTACCGACTGCCGACTGCGAACTGCCAACAACCCTTGCCCCTTCCATTAAAATCCCTATTTTTACTCTTGTTAAAATCCAGTCAAAAATGTCAGAAGAAGAATTACTACAGCATTTGTCCGTTTGCGTTGAAAAGGGAAAGGCCGACCGGGCCACGCCAACACCCCCCGAGCTGAAAGACCAGGATGGAGCGAAAGAGATCACCGGGCAATTGATCGGGATGGATGTTGCTCCTGATAAGATCTTGAACGACGCATTGATTCCCGGTATGAAGCGGATCGGTGACCTGTACGGACAGGGAAAGGCATTTGTGCCGCACCTATTGCTTGCCGCCAGGGCGATGAATGAATCGGTGACACTGTTGAAGCCCTATTTTGAATCAGGGGCTGTTGAAAGAAAAGGGACATTTATCATTGGGACAGTCCAGGGCGATCTGCACGACATCGGGAAGAACCTGGTGAAGGCAATCGTTGAAGGATCCGGCTGGGAGGTGATCGATCTTGGTACTGATGTCACTGCAGATGGATTTATCAACGCGATCGGTGAACATCCCGATGCAGCTATTGGACTCTCTGCACTGATCACCACTACCATGGTGAATATGGAAAAGATCGTAAGCAGCATCAGGGAGAAATATCCCGACAAAAAGATATTGATCGGCGGAGCACCCGTAACACAGGAATACTGTGACAAGATCGGTGCAGATTTCTTCTCCCTCTATCCGCAGGAAGCTGCAGAATACCTGAATTCGCTGAAATCCTGAAAGTAGAAAGATGAGTGAACGAAGAATTAAAGGTCTGTTGAAGGAGAAAGGCGTACTTGTTTCAGACGGCGCCTGGGGAACGTTTATCCACGAAAAAGGACTTCGATCTGATGAATGTCCCGAATCCTGGAACCTGGAAAGGCCTGATGATATATACGAAGTGGCTTTGAGCTATGTGAATGCAGGAGCCGACATGATCCTTACCAACAGCTTCGGGGGCAGTCCGTTCAAACTTAAACCGTACGGATTGGAGGACAAAACTTATCTGATCAATAAGGCAGCTGCAGAAATTTCAAGAAAAGCTGCAGCTGACAAGGTGATAGTTCTTGGCAGTGTGGGACCTACGGGAAAGATACTTATGATGGGAGAGGTAACTGAGGAGGAACTCTTCAATGGGTTCAGTGAGCAGATCAGGGGGCTGGCAGATGGTGGAGCCGATGCGATTCTTATCGAGACCATGTCAGATCCCCAGGAGGCAACCACGGCCATCAGGGCAGCAAAGTCGGTCACAGATAAAGAGGTGATCTGCACCTTTACATTTAACCTCACTCCGGCAGGTGAATATCGCACCATGATGGGAACCTCACCAGCTGAGACAGTGGAGATGCTGATTTCGGAAGGAGCGGACGCCATTGGTGCAAATTGTGGCAATGGCGCAGCCGGAATGATCGAAATTGTCAGCGAAATCAGGAAGATCAACAGCGATATCCCTGTGCTCGTTCATGCGAATGCCGGTATGCCGGAACTGGTGGATGGAAAATCGGTCTTTCCGGAAACCCCCGGGGAGATGTCCTCCCAGGTCGGGCAATTGATTGCTGCTGGTACCAACATGGTTGGAGGATGCTGCGGAACCACCCCCGAACATATTCGGCAAATCGCATCAGCGGTAAGGGCAAAAAAATAGTTGCATCTGCTGAGCGCTCGTGTATCATTTTAATACGAAATCACATGTCAAAAAAAATCATTGTTTTCGGAGCGGGACTTGTGGGAAGTGCAATTGCACTGGATCTGGCCAGGAACGGGAACAGGGTGACCACGGTGGATATAGATGAAACTGCACTTCTGCCTCTTGAGGGAAAGCATGGCATTGTGGTGGAGAAGGCTGATTTTATGGAAGCCGGTAAACTGCAATCATTGCTGCAGGGACAGGATCTCGCAGTGGGCGCTGCTCCAGGATCCCTGGGCTACCGGTTGATGGAATCAGTCATCCGTAACGGGATAGATATGGTCGATATCTCCTTCTGTCCGGAAGATTTTCTTGAACTCGATCCACTTGCCAGGGAAAAAGGTGTGACCGTTATCGCCGATATGGGGGTGGCTCCCGGAATGTGTAATGCCATCCTTGGGTACCATGACAATCTGATGAAGGTTGAATCTTACAAGTGCATCGTAGGGGGTTTGCCGGAGAAGAGAACTTGGCCACTGGAATACAAAGCTTCCTGGTCACCTATTGATTGTATTGAGGAATACACGCGACCCGCCCGTTTGATGCAGCAGGGCAGGATCGTAACAAGACCAGCACTTTCCGACGCTGAACTCGTGGAATTTGAAGAGGTGGGCACCCTCGAGGAGTGGAACTCGGACGGACTTCGATCATTGCTCACTACAATGTCGCACGTTCCTGATATGGTAGAGAAGACTCTTCGTTACCCGGGTACGATCAATTATGTAAAAGCACTTCGTGAATTGGGGTTCTTTTCCGGAAAAGAGGTTGAAGTGAACGGTAAGATGATAAAGCCTATCGACTTAACAGCAAAATTGTTATTTCCAGCCTGGAAGCTGGATGAGGGAGAGGGAGAATTTACCATAATGCGGATCAATATTGAAGGGAATGATCAGGACCGTAGGCGTGCATTCCAGTATGATCTGGTTGACCGGTATGACAAAGATACTGATACCCTTTCCATGGCGCGGACCACAGGTTATACCTGCAGTGCCGCAGCTACATTGATCCTGAATGGGATCGTGAAAGAAAAGGGAGTTCTGGCTCCGGAGAGGGTCGGGGGAGATAAGACGCGGTTTGATTTTCTATTGAAATACCTGGGTGACCGTGGTGTGAATTACCGGAGCAGGGAACTTTGAGAAGCCAGGAAGATGATCAGGAGAATTCAAATAGAGGAGTACCTTGAAGGGAAGCCATTGCTGCCACTTATCGATGTCAGGACACCATCCGAATTTGCTGCCGGCCATATTCCCGGAGCGGTGAACATCCCACTTTTTACTGACGGCGAGCGGGCCGAAGTTGGAACTGTCTATACACGTGTATCAGCAGAAAAGGCTTACGAACTGGGATATGAATTTGTCAGACCAAAACTTTCACACTTTACAGCTGAGTCGAAAAAGGTGGCCGTTGACAATAAAGTCGCTGTTTACTGCTGGCGAGGTGGGATGCGAAGCAGGTCCTTCGCTGAACATATCGAATCAGAAGGTATTGAAAGTGTGTTTGTAGTGGAAGGAGGCTACAAAGCATTCAGGCAATATGCACTGGATGCATTCAGGGAGCCGGGGATCCGGATCATTGGCGGGTACACCGGTAGTGGAAAGACACGTGTTTTAAAAGCCCTTGAGGATATGGGAGAGCAGGTCATTGACCTGGAAGGTATTGCGCATCATAAAGGTTCAGCATTTGGTGCAATTGGTCAGTCTGAACAGCCAAAAAATGAGCATTTTACAAATTTGTTATACTGGGAGTGGAAGAAGCTTAACCTGACGCGTCATGTCTGGCTTGAAGATGAAAGTATCCACATCGGGAGGGTCTTCATTCCCGAGGTGCTTTTCCAGCGCATGAGAAATGCCCAGGTTTATTTCCTTGATATTCCCAAGAAAAAAAGGGCCTCCCTGCTCGTGGAGGAATATACAGGCATTGACAGCGATAAACTTGAGTTGGCGGTAGCAAAAATATCAAAGAGGCTGGGAGGTTTAAGGACCCAGGAGGCCCTGGAAGCATTGCGGAACGATGATTTTTTCTCTACTGCCATCATCACCCTGGATTATTATGACAAATTTTATAAAAAGGGACTTGAAAGACGTAGCCCCGAATCGGTCAGGGTGCTCCCGTCTGATACAGTTGACGAAGTGGTAAATGCAAAAATACTACTGGACGCCATTCACCCGGGATAGCGAAATGAACCAAACTGTATCATTCGCGGGAAAGTGTATATTTGAGATTCACCAGGAGGAATTTGAATAAATAGTATGCGATTGAACAGAAAAACCATTGGACTCTTTACCGGGATCATCCTGTTTCTCATTACTTACCTGTTTACAGACCTTGACCCTGAACGTCCACTGGTGACACCCACGCTAGCTGTGGCCCTGCTCATGGCCAGCTGGTGGATCACGGAAGCGATCCCATTATCTGTTACTGCCCTGGTTCCCCTGGTGCTTTTCCCTGTGCTAGGAATCGTCCCCAGCAAGGTGATCGCCACCTCCTATATGAACCATATCATCTTTGTCTATGTGGGTGGTTTCATGGTGGCACTGGCCATGGAGAAGTGGAACCTTCACCGTCGGATCGCACTGAAGATCATGACCTGGGTAGGTCCGGGTCCGGGCAGGATCCTCTTCGGGTTCATGTTCGCAACAGCGTTCCTGTCCATGTGGATCTCCAACACGGCCTCTACCATGATGATGTTGCCCATCATCCTTTCAATCATCAGTCAGCTCGAAAAAAACATCCCCGGGAAAACAGCCGCACGATATGCCACTGGTGTATTACTCGCCATCGCTTACAGTGCATCGGTAGGAGGGATCACCACATTGGTGGGATCACCAACCAACCTGGTCTATCCCCAACAGCTCCAGGCACTATTCCCTGAAGCCCCTGTGATCACTTTTACGCAGTGGATGGGCTTTGCTGCACCCATCTCCATTACGATGTTCCTGATCGTTTTTGGGGTCATATGGCTCAGGTTTGTGCCCCGGAAAAAATTCGAAGGGATAGAGGAGGGTTATTTCAGGAAGGAGTATCAGAAGCTTGGCCGGGCTTCCTACGAGGAGAAAGCAGTACTCGTTCTTTTCGTATTTCTTGCCATGCTCTGGACCTTCAGGTCGGGGATCACATTCGACAATTTTACCATCCCCGGCTGGGGGGCAATATTTGATCATGCGCCCTATATCAATGATGCAACTGCAGCGATCTTTGTTGCCATCCTCCTGTTCGTGATCCCTTCTGCACGGAAGGACGGGTCGAGGTTGATGGACTGGAAAACTGCTCACAGGTTGCCATGGGATATCGTGCTGCTATTCGGTGGCGGATTTGCACTTGCCTCCGGGTTCCAGTCATCCGGACTTGCGATCTGGATGGGGGAGCAGCTCAGCTGGACGGCGGAAGCGGGAACCTATGTTGTGCTGCTGGCCATCCTGACCCTGATGATCTTTCTCACCGAGCTCACATCCAATGTCGCCTCCATACAGATGCTGCTGCCGGTGTTTGCAGCCCTGGCGATCAGTAGCAGTACCAACCCGGTGTTGCTGATGTTCCCTGCCACACTGGCATCATCCATGGCCTTCATGTTGCCAACTGCGACTCCTCCCAATGCCATTGTATTTGGCTCCCATAAGATCGAGATCAAAACCATGGTCAGGACCGGCCTTGTACTGAACCTCATTGCCATCCTGGTCATCCTGTTCTTCACCTGGGTACAACAGGGTCGGCTTGTCTAATCAGGAAGACTGGCGCTACTGTTCAGCATAAAAAATGATGATTGGGGCGGCTGGTGGTTAAACATATGGAATTATAGACCGCGATTTGTTTGTTTTTTTTAACTTGTGACATCAGAAACAATCCAAAAATCAAACCCATGAGCAAAGAGATCTCCCGCCGGAAATTTATCGGCACAGGTGCAGCAGCAGCTGCTTTTACGATTCTTCCCAGCAATGTGATTGCCGGACTCGGCCACAAAGCACCAAGTGATAAACTGAACATTGCCGGGATCGGAGTGGGCGGCAAGGGATTTACCAACCTGAAGAACATGGAGGCTGAAAACATCGTGGCGTTATGCGATGTGGACTGGAAATACAGCAAAAAGGTATTCGATTACTGGCCGGATGCAAAACGGTTTTGGGACTGGCGGGAATTGTATGACAAAATGGGCAAGTCGATCGATGCCGTGGTGATCGCCACTGCAGATCATACACACGCCATCACTGCCGGTCATGCAATGACAATGGGCAAGCACGTATACCTTCAAAAGCCACTTACCCACACGGTCTATGAATCTCGCCTCATGACGAAGCTGGCCAAAAAATATGGTGTAGCAACACAGATGGGGAACGAGGGAGCCTCGGGGAATGATACCAACCTGGTGATCGAGTGGTTGTACAATGGAGAGATCGGTGATGTCACACATGTTGATTCATTGTCCGACCGGCCCATCTGGCCCCAGGGACTCAGTCGGCCAAAACCCGGCATGTGGGTTCCTGAAACCCTCAATTGGGATCTGTTTGTCGGTCCGGCCCCGATGCGTCCTTACCATGAGCTTTATACGCCATGGAACTGGCGGGGATGGTGGGATTACGGTACAGGTGCACTGGGTGATATGGCTTGCCACATCCTTCATCCGGCATTTCTCGGACTGAAGCTTGGGCATCCGATTCGGACCCAGGGAAGTTCAACATTACTTCTGAATGAATGTGCACCCAATGCGCAAATGGCACAGTTCACCTTCCCGGAACGGAAAAAGCCGAAGGGGATGAAGATGAACCTACCGGAAATGACATTGAACTGGTATGACGGCGGACTCAAACCCATGATGCCGGAGGGATGGCCGGCAGGTAAAAATCTGACAAACGGATTGATTTTCCACGGTACAAAGGATATACTCGTATGTGACTCAGCAGGACGCAACCCGATGCTGTTGTCTGGCCGGAAACCGAATGCACCTAAGCTTCGCAGACGCGTGAAGACAAGTCATGAAATGGACTGGGTGCGTGCATGTAAGGAGAGCCCGGAGAACAGGACAGAGGCTGTGTCACATTTCGCAGAGACCGGTCCGTTCAACGAGATCGTGGTGATGGGGGTACTGGCAGTCAGACTGCAAAACCTGCATAAGGAGCTGGAGTGGGATGGAGAAAAGATGGAGTTTACAAACATCAATGATTCCGAGACGGTCCGTTCTGTCATTGAAGACGGCTTCCATATAAATGAAGGGCATCCTACATTCGACAAGAAGTGGACCGATCCGGTGAACGCCAAAGCATTTTCACAGGAGATGATCAGCCATACCTACAGGGAGCCCTGGAAGCTTCCGGAGATGCCGTAAGCAGCCGTCAGTTGTTGGTGACATAGGTCAGGGTTTTGGATAGGGACCGGTATTCCTGCAGGAAAATGCCCCGGGATCATACAACTTTACAGGTAGTATTTCTATCTTGTACAATGAGAAGAGGAGAAATTCATGGTTAAATATCTTTTGCCCGTTTTCATCAGTTTAATGCTGGTGTCATCGTTATCGGCGCAGCAAGCCCTGCCCGATTCTGTGACCGCAGACATGGTATTGAAGGACAATTCGGTTCCTTATTTCACAGGTTCACGCCTCGTCATTACTTCAGAAGCCACCCTTAAGATCGAAGCGGGTGTACAGCTGATCATTACAGATAATATTGCACTGAGGGTTGAGGGACGGCTCGTGGTGAATGGGACCGCAAATGCACCTGTGCGCTTTACGACGGCTCAGGACAACGAACGATGGCGGTATATATACAATAATGGGACGGTCATAGCAAAACATCTACACATCAGTAATGCAATTCGTTACCTGAACAGTTACGGGGATACAGTCATCATCGAGGATTGCAGGGTTGAGAACACCTATGGTACAGTGGGGGACGACTGCATTGGTGCGCACAATGCGAGAAAGGTTTTGATCAGGAACAACCACCTTACCGGAAATCCAGATGCAGGGAAGACGGATGCACTCGACCTGGATAATATCTCGGGAGATACCATCTCCGGCAATTTGATCACCATGTTCTCAGATGACGGGATCGATGTCGGGACCGGAAGCGCAGATATCGTGATTACGGAGAATACGATCTCCCATTGCGAGATGGGAGTGAGTATCGGTGAAAATTCAACTGCCCTGGTTACCCGTAACCTTGTAACTGATTGTATGGGAGGGATCCAGAGTCATAAGGGATCGGAGGTGGAAGCAGTGAACAATACGCTGCATAACAATACAATGGGAATCAGGGCATACCATAATTCTACGGAGGAAACATCAGGCGGAACGATATACACAACGAACTCAATTATTACAGGAAGTACAAAAACAGTGGGTTTGAAGCCGAACTCATTAGTTTCATTTAATTATTGTCTGACCGATTCTGTTGCGCTCGAGGGTGAAGGGAATATTATGGGGGATCCCATGTTCAGAGATCCGGATGCAGGTGATTTCAGTTTACAGGCCGGTTCCCCTGCGATCGATGCCGGGGACCCGGACACCGATGGAGACGGAATCTCCTTTCCGCTTGATCAGGACGATACCGAAAATGATGGAACAAGGATCGATATCGGGAGGCATCCCTACTATAACAGCAAATTGCGGTTTATCGAGGCCACATCTTCCAACCTGAGCATGAAACAGGATGATCTTCTGGACTGGCCCGATTGGTTCAGCCTGAAGAATACTTCGGGTGAAATGATCAACATGAACGGATATTTTCTCTCCGATGATCCAGGTGATCCCATGAAACACCAGGTGACGGATGATATTTTCCTTTCACCGGGTGATACTGTCTCTTTCTGGGCTGATAACCTTCAACCCTCCACAACATTTCATTTGCCTTTCAAGCTGGATGGTGAGGGTGAATTATTGGTCCTCTCAGATCCCGGTGGTTATATTATGGAACAGATCGTTCTGCCCCCCATCCCCAATGACCATGTGTATAAAAGAGTCGGACTGTCTGAAGAGTGGGTCTATTATCCATATCCTGACAGCGGCGATACCCTATTCTATTCAGCGCTTTCGGGCTCACCCATATTCAATACGGCTGGTGGAGCTGTGGATTTCCCGGTTTCCGTATCCATGCTTTCAACAAACCCGGGAGATAATCTTTACTATACACTTGACGGAAGTGAGCCCTTTCCGGGTATCATCTTTTCCTCGCCTGTAGTAATCCCCGGTCCGACCACACTGCGTGTAAATACGAGGCAGGCCGACCATGTACCTGGATTCACCCATTCCCTGGTATTTTTTGAAAAAGAAGCTTTTCCGCTACCTGTCTTCTCCATATCAACCAGCGATGAAAACTTGTTTGGGGAGACGGGCATCTATACAAATTATTCCCATTCAGGGCCCCGCTGGGAGCGACCTGCATCCATAAGCTGGTATAAAGGAGCCGATCATTTTTCCATCATTGCCGGCATCAGGATCCAGGGGGGGAATTCAGTGTTCATGCCGAAGAAATCCTTTCGTCTTCACTTCAGGGGCGGCTATGGATCCTCAAGACTGGCCGGGTCGCCTTTCCTGGAAGGTCCCGACTCATTTAAAAATATCGTGCTTCGTGCAGGATATGATGATGATATCACCAATTACAGCGGAACCATGCTGAGGGATCCGTTCAGTGCTGAATTATGGAGAAAGCTGGGCGAACTGGCCACGCAGAGTACATTCAATGTATTGCTACTGAACAATTCCTACTGGGGGGTTTACAATGTCAGGGAAAGCATTAATGAGTATTTTGTGGAGGACAACATGGGAATCCGTGACTTTGATCTCGTCAGATTCCAGAAATATGGCCCGGATCTGAAATATGGAACGTGGACCGAGTGGGACAAGCTGCAGAATTATTTTGATACAACGGACTTTACCCGCCCTGGTGTATATACCGAGGTGAGCAGTTTCATGGATATGAATTCATTCCTGAACCTGCTATCCCTGGTGCATTGCACTCAATTTAGATCATGGACATGGGGCGCATTCATGATCAAACCCGAAGGGGGAAAATGGAGCTGGACGATCTGGGATACTGACCGTTCTTATAATTCCCTGACATGGAATGGTTTTACTGAGTATGCGAATACAAATGCCGAGAAGTGGCCAAATTTCATGCCCCAAAAACTGATCCTTAATGAGCGGTTCAGGAATGAACTGATCAACCGGAACTGTGACCTGCTGAATACACTTTTCATCCCGGATCATGCAATTACTGTCTACGATTCACTGGTAGAGCACATACGGCCTGCCATGGAGGCTGAGTTTGAAAGATGGAATCCGGGGAATTATGCGCGCTGGGCTGTAAACCATGAAAACATCCGTTCCTTTCTGAGGGACCGTCCGTTATATCTTTATGAACAGATGAAGACCTATTTTCAGATCGACGATACTACGCACCTTGAGATACGGATCATCGGTGATGGTAAGGTCAGGTTGAATTCACTTATCCTGGATGGGGAAAGCTGGAAAGGTGCCTATATGGATGGGATTCCAGTTGATCTGACCGCCATACCGGACCCTGGTTCGTCATTTATAGAATGGCTGGGGCTGTCAGACAACCATCAGATCACCACTGACCCGGGAGGCAGGGTGTTGATTACTGCCATTTTCGATACCACATCACTACCGGAAAGAGAATCGATCGTGATCAATGAGGTGATGTATCATCCTGCTCAAAATTCCTACTCAGAATGGATCGAATTATTCAATCCCAATGATCGTAGCGTGATCCTGGATGGATTCACCCTCAGCGACGGTGGATTCGACAACCAGTTTACATTTCCCAAAGGTACGGTAATCGATTCGGGGGGCTACCTCGTGGTCGCAGGAGACATGATGAATTTCATTACCGTGTACGGCGCAACTGATCCCCTGGCAGGAAATTTCAGTGCAGGTTTAACAGGTTTCAACCTGAGCAACAGTGGGGAGATCATGACCTTGAAGAATAGTTATAGCATCGTGGAAGACATGGTTCCCTACTCCGACAATTTGCCCTGGCCCTCTTTTGCCGATGGGTATGGACCAAGCCTGCAATTGAAATCTCCGGAACTGGACAATACAGATCCATACAACTGGTTCGCAAGTATCGAGAGATTCCATACCGCAGGAAAAATGAATGACGGAGACACAGGAATGGACCCTGGTCAATCTGAACTTGCATGGAAACTCTATCCAAATCCGGTTGGTGCGGTGCTGCATCTTCAGATTTCAGGTGAGCGGTCCACTGAACTTCAGGCAGAAATCTATTCTCTTTCGGGGAGAAAACTTGTTGAAACGGAATTCAGTTATTTTCCGGGTGGTTCTGTATTTACCTGGTACCATGGACTCGCCGAGCCGGGTGCTTATATTGTCAGAATATCAGGTGTGGGAGACCCGGCGGTTCCTGCACGTTCAAAACTTGTTATCTATAGCGGAAGATAGAACTGCCTCACCTGATCACCTCAATTTTCCCAAACCACCGGTCGCCCGCTGTCCGTATAGAATAGATATAGATCCCGGGCTTAAGATCGTTCAGCGGGACGGTCGTCATGTTCTGCCCACCTGCAATTTTCCTTTGCAGTATCTGATTTCCCATGATGTCGAACATCACAAAATCTGCAGAATTGAATAAGGAGGTCTCAAATCTAATGGTAACATGATCAACTGCGGGATTTGGGTAGATTTTGAAAGCTGATCGGATCTTTTTCCTGATATCAGTATCTGGCAGAAAATTGAGTAAAAAAGCTTCACTTGATTCCCCTGAGCGGTCGATTAGCCTGTAGACCAGGCGGGATGCTTTTGAGTATGGCGGGGAAGGTTCAAAAAAGAGATCTCCCGGCGGGAGGATGGAGTTGCTGGTGACCTGATCACCTCCGAAGTAAAACTTTCCGGGACCTTCCAGCCCGGTTACATGTATTCCTGCAAGTGCATGCCCATCCTGGTCTGAATACAAATCCCCCGGGGGATCAAACCTGATCATTGCAGTCTCTTCATTACTCAGGATGCTGTCCTTACCATTCGGTTGATGGAAGTTATAAAACAGGCTGTTCGACAGTCCCGGAGACCCGAATTCATTGTGACTGAGGCTCCAGTTGGATCCAACCTGTTCATCCAGGACCGGTTTTTTAAGTTCCAGACTATAGCCTTCATCCGGCAGAACTGGCCAGCTGGATGTATGCATGAACGAAACATTGCAGGCCAGGGTTCCATCCGCCAGGACCAGTTTAATCACTGGATCCCCGGAGAAGTCCTGCAGGAGTTCTCCTGCAATTTCCACGGAAGGGGGGAAGATCTCTCCAAAGGACCCCGCATCTTCTGCGATCACAAAATAGGTACCCGGATCGATTTGAAAACCCTCGTCAAATATGAACAATGTCTGGTCATCACCATTCCGTAATTCAGCACCTGAAAGGTCCAGCCGATCATAGCCATAATGAAGCAATTCGATCCAGTCTCCGCAATCAAAATACTGCCTGTTGTTGGAATAGAGCTCGGTGAACTGCAGGGGTACCTGGTAATTGTTGTTCTCGAAGTAAGCATTGATCTCAACGGGTCCTGAAAGATCGATGGTATCAGGGTCTGCACTCTCCCCGTTGAGGGTCCATTGTGCCAGGTGATATCCAGGAATGGCTTGCGCCCCGATACGATAACTCAGCCCCGGGAAATATTTTCCGTCCAGGGAGGCAGTTGGAATCTTTTCTCCTCCCCAAATGATGCTGCCCGCGCCTTCGGGTATAACATTCAGCTCAACATCAACAGGTTCCTCAAGTTCAAAAAAACGTTGAAGGTGATTGAATACGGCTTCAGGACGATATTTAAGATAATGATCCACCGTGTCGCAGGCCGATCTCCAGTCATCCATCTCCTTATTCCACATTGTTGTATGGTAGATCATATCATTTTCATACAGTGCCTGCAGGGAATCGTAAACGGGTTTAGTGCTGGAATATGCAAAAGAGGTATTCAGCAGGGTTGCAAATTTTTTAATAATATGGTCATGGTAGCCTTCATTTTTCATCAGGTTCCTGATCAGCATGTTATTATACCCGTTTGGCCAGGTCCGCTCATTAAATGTAAGTGACCATTCCAGTGTATTCCAGCTGACATATCCGTACTGGTCTTTTTTTGTGCCAATTCCATGGTCCAGATCCCAGAAGATCCATTGCCAGGGACCATCTTCGGGTTTCCAGAATTTCACATTGTTGGACAACCAGTCATAATTCCCCACGAAAACCTCGGTCATCCAGTACTCAGTAAAATTTTCAATGTTTACCTGGGAGGCAATATAACTGAAGTCCTCTTCAACGGAAGGATCACCTGTTGTATCCACGAATGACATCAAATTGTTCCATTCATCAAAGGACCCAACGATCGGGTTCTTGTTCCCGGGGAATCCAAAGGCACGCTCCAGCAAATCATATTTTTCGGTGGTGCCGGTATGTGATTCAATATAGAATTGATCGATACGTTCCCTCATGTTAAAAATGCCATGATATTTTCCGTTCAGGAATACGTTCACCGGTTTTCCGGCAGAGATCATGGGGTCTTTCAGAGAGCGCCTGGCAATTTCATGGATCAGGAGGTCCCTGAAATGGGTATGCGTAGTACTGATATTTACGTTGTCATTGCCGCTGTTTCGGAGGATCAGCCTTTTGAATGAGAAGGGAGCCTGGTCCCCAAAAAATGGATAATCAAACCAGTCATTCCCATATCTCGACCTGGCATGGAACCGCAGAGATGTGGGTTTGCCGCTTGTTGTGGAATGAAGTTGCAGCCCGGTTCCTGATGCATAGAATGTTTGTCCGTCTGACATATATTCAAAATGCGCAGAGATCTCCCTGATCCCTGAATTCGTGGTGATCAACCCCTGATTGCCGAACAGATCCTCTTCCGTGGCAACAATTGAAACCAGGGGATTGCTGTATTTATCTTCTGCAATAAAGTAGGTGGAGGTCAGTATAGGACCTGCCAGGTCTCCCTCCCTGAAAAGCCTGGCTTTTAAAATTGTTGTTGAGGATATCTCTATCGGGTCTTCATATAATTCACTTTCTGAATCAGGATTTCCGGCATCGAGTGTATACCTGATCTCGGCTCCTGCGACCGGGGCGAACAGGTGGACTTTCTGAGGATCTGCAAATACACCACCCGATATTCCTGAGAAGGGAGCAGGGAGAACTATTCCGCCCCCGGTGTTTGCATTTTCTCCTTCCGGAGTAGGTGGGTCTAAAAAGACCCAGTTGAGGCCGGTCCCGGAGGTTCTGCCATACGAAATATTAGGAGTTTGTTCACCAAAACTTATCTCGTCGACCACCTGCAGTTCAGCGGTGTATATTCCAATATATTCTCCATCACCCGAGATTTTGAAGTTTGCATGCTCATAGCCCTGCCAGGGTTCGTCATCTGCCCAAACCAGGAAATATCCGCCGGGATCCAGGAAGATATTTTCTAAGGTGTCGATCTTCCATTTTGCCGGTTCCGCGGGGTCATCTGTGAACCAGAGGTTATTGAGTAAAACCGGGTCATCTCCGTAATTATACACCTCGAACCAGTCATCATCATTTCCAAATTCGTCGACATTGAAGTCGGAATTCTGTGCAAGAAGTTCATTGATCACCAGGGTTATGGCAGTATCGACTGTGGTTTTCAACACATATTGATCCGATGATTTGACTTTGTTGTCAGAAAAAGGTATCGTATCATTCGCTGGTACCTGGGCAAAGAGAGGTATCGTTAAATAAAAAAGAGGGATCAGTATGGCAGTTCGCAAAATCATCACTGAATTAAAATTAGAAAAAATGGGCGAATAACCCGCATTCACCTGGAAATCTCCTATTAACATTCCTGCATTGCGGATCGATGAGCAACCGGAATGATGGCAATACAAACTTGTAGTGCAGATTGAACTAATCCGTTACTGAAAGCTTTTTTATTATCTCTTTTCCCCCGGCGCTGATGCGGACAATATAAATTCCTGCTGGAACACCCAGGTCGATCCGGGCGGTACCACTTCTTTCAATTGCCTGCCAGATCCTGATCGTATTCCCGGTGATGTCTATGACCCTGATCGATTCCAGCCGTGATGCATCACTTTGGATCGTGATGGCCCCGGATGAGGGGTTGGGGTACATCATAATTGTTTCCCCGGTTTGGAAATCACCCGCAGAGACCGGCGTAAGCAGCAGGCTGATGGTGGTATCCTGTTCAAGGTAAACGGAGTCATTTACAGTTTCATAACCTGGAGCTCCAACCTGGAAATAATAATTCATATTTTTAGCATGTCCATAATAAAAGCATCGTCCCACTTCATTGATTGCGCAGGAATCGGTTTCAAGCACCACCCATCCATCCTGCAGATCTCCGCTTGTTGTGCTGACAAGGAATTCGACGTTGGCAATGGACTTTTCCATCTGCAGGTTCACGGTCGTATCCTTTGCCACATTAAGGCTGCCGTTGAGGGTGATGTAATTCTCCTTTTCAATCGTGTAAACAAGCGGTTGATCGAGCGGTACAGATGCAAATGTAATCGTCCCGGCCGCCCCTGTATACAATGTCTCCCCGTTCAGGTTTACCGAGGCATCCACTACAGGAACGATCCCGTTCTTTATCCTGAATTTTGTGCCTGCATGCGACCGTGTCAGTCCGACTTCCAGGGTTGTATCGGAGTCGATCATGAATATGCTGTCGGCACTGAAATAGTTGAATTTATCAAAGGAGACCGGCTGTTCTCCGAAGCGCAGATCGACCTTAGCCAGGCCGTTTGCATTGGTGACCGTAAAGGCAGAAACTGTTGTCACAACCACATCAGTCATGTTGTTCCCTGATTCTGTGTCTGTCACATGGAGTGAGACGGAATAGGTATTCGGTTCCAGCTCCACGTAAAGGGTGGTATCTGAGGAAATCTCAACAAGTGTGTCCGACACCTGGTTGTAATGCGCTTTGGTTCCGCCAAGTTCATATTGTCCTTCCATGACGGTAAAATAGGTTACCCCGGCAGCATTGGAAACCTGGTATGTATGATCAAGCATGATCTCCGCTTCCTGGATCAGTTCACCGAGGGCCAGTGTGACCACTGTGATATAATATGGCCCCCCGGGGATCAGGTTCTCGACCGATTGATCTGTGAATGCGATCAGCGGTATGCCCTCGTAATCTACGATGTCACTCCCGGAGTAGGAGAGGGTAAGCTCATCGCCATACCCGATCTCCTGTCCCAGGTACAGGTGGACCAGGAAGGGATAGTCGGGATCGATCACCACATTTCCCACCGGAACCTGCGACGAGCCATTCAGCATAACTTCAAATCCCTGTACGTTTTCTGCAGCCTGTACCACATCATTGAGTCCCACTGTGATGACCCTGCTGTTGGTATCGATGACCGCGCCCACATAGCTGAGGGGAGCTTTTTTGTCCACAAGCAGGTAGACAGCAGAGCGGGGAGGCAGGCTAACCTTGATACCGCTAAAGGTGTCAGACGATCGTGCTTTGATCGATGCATATTCATCCGGACCGCCGCCCTGCTCATCGGTTTCGATTCCATTGATCAGGACCTTCCTTGAAAACTCGCCATTATCGTCGCCACCGGTTAATGTATAGTAATAGTATTGAAGTCCGGGATCACCGTTCTCGATCTCAATTTCAGCTGTTTCAGCTTCATTGCCCTTATTGACCAGTACCAGTCCGGTTTCACCCGAAGAGAAGGTCGATGCATGGGCCACGATGTTGTCATTGCCCGTAACCGTGGCATTGACCATCGTGTCTCCGAAAAATTTCTGGTGATAATACATGTAGAAGAATGCTGCCCTGGGGTTATAGAGGTCGACTCCCGGTTCGCCACCAATGGAGAACATCCCATGGTCGTTGCCATTGCTCCATCCATTCACCAGGTCCCAGCGATTGGCCATCCCGTAGTTATTTTTTACAAATTCACCTAGCGTAATCGCTGCGAGCATCCCGTTGATGTAGGATACCTGCTGCATTGAACCGACTGCGAAGATGTTCCACTCTGTCATGGCCACGGGGAGCATTGTCATTCCGGCTTCAGCCATATCGACTTCGACGGCGGACATGATTCTGCCTGGGACCGTATGCGAATTTAATACCGTACTTACCGGGGAATCCTGTTTGTAGGGGGTGAAGTAATTATGGACGATCAGGAAATCGGCTTTGTCTCCTACGATGGGCATCATCCCTTCGTTCCAGTCCTCGGAGATCGGATCATAAGAGGTTTCTGCATCGTATGTAACCACTCCGATCTTGATATCGGTACCCACTTCGGAAGCTGCGGCC
>CAKZNC010000043.1 GCA_937129385.1 uncultured Bacteroidota bacterium | reverse complement strand
CAAATTTTCAGGCTGTTATACTGACTTCTCTTCAAGAGTAAGTTTTGAGTTTTCTTTTCTGGAAAAGAAAGAAATTAATCATTTTTAAATATTCCTGAAATACTTCTCTGATGTCCCCTTTTCTTCTCCACCATGTCTCATCCTTGAAATCGGTATAAATACTTGGACTGCTAATAATTAATACATTCCATTGCAAAGGCTCCATGGCGGCCTTAAATGTTAGGAACGCCCTGAAAGTATGTTCAGCTGAACTGACAAGCAACAGGGTATCTGTATCCGGGTTTTTCTCAAGCAGGGACCTGACAATCATGGCTTCATCCATTGTACTTCTTGCTCCACCCTGTAGCACCTGAATGTCAGAAGCAGGAATTCCTTTTGATATGAATAATTCACGACATAGCATTGCATTGCTTTGTTGACTACCCAATTTCAAACTGTCCTTGATTATTTCAGGTGAGATCGTCTCCACCATAATAATTTGAGATGCAAGACTGTCTTTATATAAATCTATAGCCTGATTTACCCGGTCCTCTACACTACCCATTAAAACAACAATGGCATCAGCATGTGCCAGCCTGTCCTCTTTAATGAGTAAACTACCTGCATTCTTCAGCATCATACCTGCAATTATCAGAAAAAGTATGGAAGAAAAAATGATCACAACTCTTCTCATTGAATATTGGAAATCCCTGAATTCGTATTAAAAAATGGTTCTGAGAATTAATTTTAAGTCAAGCCACATATTCCTGTTGTGGTAATAATCCAGGTTGATCCTGACCTTATCCGGCCATAAAACATCGTCATTATATTTTTTCGGTTCAGGTTGTTTGGCGAGCAGCTCCTCTTCATTCCTGTATTTCAATGAGGCCGGCCCAGTGATACCTGGTCTTAATTCAAGTATTTTCCGGTCGTCCCCTTCTAACCTGTCTGCATACCCCGGTACATCAGGACGAGGACCAACAAAACTCATGTTTCCTATCAGCACATTCCAGAGCTCCGGCAGTTCATCTATTTTATACTTACGAAGAAATTCTCCTGTCCAGGTAATCCTGCTTTCACCTTTCACAGAAACTGAGTTGCCATCATGCTCTGTTTTCATGGTACGAAATTTAAAGATCACAAATGGCCGACCATATCTACCTGTCCTGGCCTGCCTGAAGATTACCGGTCCGGATGAATCTGCTGCAATAAACAGAGCTATGATAATAAAGAATGGCCAAAGTAAGACTAACCCGATAAATGAGCATACGATGTCAAATGTTCGTTTCAATTTTAGTAAGATTAGAGATTCTCCTTGTTTTAATATGTGGCTGCATCTCATTGAGCATGTTGCCGGTACTCATAAACTCAACGTCGGGCCAGTGCCCTTGTATCTCCTGTAACAACTGTCTCAACTCTTTTAAACCGAACTCCCTGATGCTTTCATCAATACTGCCCACAAAATTGACCCTGTGTGAACTGATGATCGCCGGTTTGCCCCATCTGAATGATGCGCTGATCTGAGCAAGTGTATCTTCAATACCTCCATAACCATTTTCGCTGGGTTCAAAAGCACAATTACGGGTGTAATAGGTAACTTTTTTTCTGTTTCCGGAAACAAATCTTCTGTATTTCAACTGCCCGGATGCTGCAGGATAGGGAGACCTGTTGAATACATTTAAGAATTCCGCTCCTGAACTGGCGACTACCTCGTCAAATTCAGGATGGAAGATACCATTGCCAGGAACAAATGCATTCGGCTTTCTTCCAAACAAATCTGTAAAAAGAGTTACACCATCAAAAATGGCTTGCTTAAGCTCATCTTTCTGCGCTTCACTCTCAAAGTAATACTCCGCCCGAAACCCTGAAACAGGCGCGGGGACACCGGGAACTTCCAGTGAAACATAGCCACAATCAAACGCTGATCTCAGATCGCTGTCTCCCTCTTGCAATTTCTGCATCCAAAATGGCACGGAAATGTGATCCCTGCCATGTAACTCAGGCATGAATAAACCTTTGCTGATCCCATTCTGCCACATCCTGAACACATCCTGACCAGGATAGTATCGATTCAGCGTATCCCTGAATGGTTCAAAAGAGTAAGTTGAAAAATCATGCTCCCTTATCTGTTCAAAATCAGGATTTGCAACTACAACAAGCGGAGTAATCACAGCAGGATTACCCGATCTGTCAGTAAAGGCAGACAGCACTTCAAACATCCTTTCAAAGTCATCGATATTTGCCAGTGTGTCATACTTATCAAATCGGCTTTCAGAAATATTCAGCCCCTTTGAGATCATCTCTTCCCTGATCTTCGCTGATGGCATTCGTATCCCTCCCCAGTCGTCACATTCAAAAACAATAATCTTGCGATTTGTCCTCCACCCGGGAATATTCTTAACATTGTTGATCAGCGTACGCTTTATCCGGTGTATCATCCTTTGTCTGCTTTAACAAATTCCACGAGCATATAATTGTTTTTAAGGTGCTTTAGTACTTTCATCGTCTCGTTTTTGGAATGGGCCCGCATTACCGAAGTATTGTCTTGGGAAATTGTCGAAAGACATCGGAATTTCATTCGCCAGGCGGTTTCATACATGATCCGGTTCATTTCCCCTCCGATTCCTTTCCCTCTGAAATCTTTGTCGATCAGCCGCCCAACAAAACACTTTCTGTTGAAAAAAAATCTAAGGAAAAAGTAACCGACCAGCAGATTATCCTGAAATACACCCATCATTAAAAATGAAGACTTATGGTATTGCTTTTCCAATGCCTGCATTGAAAAACCATGGGGCTGGAAATAGGTAAGATCATCTTCTGACTGACGCGATATAAGAGAATGAAGCAAAGGTATATCTCCCGGTTTAAGCTCTCGGTATTCAAATGCTCCTGGTTTGGTCTCATTCAATACCTCTCTGAGTGCCGCATCCTGCTTAGACTTATACAGCAGGGAGTACAAGGATGCGTTTACCCCGTCAATAATACTCCAGAGTGGCTTAAGATGATGCTTTATAAATATAAGTAACTTTTCCAATGCTCAGGTCTTGATATAATTATTCACAATCTTTTTTCGTTTCCCGGATGCAAGCAAAGGAATTTCATCTACATACTCAACTGTAAATTTTGCATCATCACCCAGATAATTCTTAAATTCAGAGATCAGCTTCTCCTCTTTGAGAAATTCCTTTGCAGCGTTTATCTTAAAGGTATAAACGTTCTTATCCTCCTGGATGAGCTGATACTGGCTGATCTCTGTATATTGCCACATATTCTTGTAAACAATATATGAGCTTACAAGTTCTCCCTTGGTGTCAAAAATGAGATCAAGTTTCCTGCCTTCCACTACAGAAAGATATCTCCTTGGATCTCCTTCAACAGCTGGCACCATTGCCCCGACATCTCCTGTATCATACCTGATCATCGGCAAGGCATAGTTGAACAGGTCTGTTACAACAATTCTCCCTGGCTCTCCTTCATCAGCCGGCTGATCACTATCCATCTTCAGGATTTCAATGATATAACTGGCAGTGTTTACCAGGTAATTTCCTGATCCGTCTCTTTCCTGTTGGGCCAGAATACCATTTTCAAGATTGGAGTACCTTGAAACAACATTTACACCAAAGTGCTTGTACATTCTGTCCTTTGTATATTCATTAAGTGTTTCCGACATGGAAATTGCAGACTTTACATTCGTTCCTACAATAAAATCCGGGTGTCTGTCAAGGTACTTGCAAATAAGTTCAAGAGCTGATGCGTATCCCAGTATTCCTACTGTAGATCTATCCCTGCTTATTTTATTCAATAGCAACTCAATATGCGAATCATTCAGTTTTATGACATCAACAGGCACCAGGTTTTGCAGCCAGTATTTCAGTTTACCCCCCATTTTTTCCTGCACCCAGATCTTGAGGTATATAAGACGCTGACCTAATTTGTAGCCCCCCCTTTCTGCAAAAAAGAGGGTATCTGCTGTATTCCTCAGTTTCTTGTTCTTATCCTGGAAGGTTTCAAAAGGAGTGCCTGTTGAACCACTGGTAGTAACCGCAATAGTCTTCCTGGAATCATTATCTGTTGCCAGGAACATATCTCTTTGAGACTTGATAACCTGCTTGTTTACAACCGGAAATGAGGAAAATTCCATGATGCCCTTATATGACTTGTAATAAGGGACCCGGCTGACAATGTGCTGCAGCAAGTTTTTCAGGTGATGTTCGATTAGTTGGTGGGAATCCTCCGCTGAACCATCGTCAAGGATTAAACTGATCTCATCTAAATGTGTCTTAACAGGTTGCCCCCTGAGAAAATCATCTAACCAAAAGAAATACCTGCGAAGATTTTCAAGTAGTTTAACCATTTTCTAAGTCATTAATTTTGCCATTTCACAAGCTTGATGGAAGCAAGAAAATGTGCTGTCCTGGCCCTCGCTTTTAACACAATCGTATATATTTTATTTCGAAAAACTTTACGATAGTCGGCGTAAATGGGTATCAATAATTTCTTACGACGGTGCTTTCTGTAATATGCGACATAAGTCTGGTCACTCATATTTCTGAAAGGTGAGTATTTCTCCAGTTTACTGCTTTCTTCATATTTTTCAGATCCCGAGTATTCAAGAATATGGCCATCTTTTATTCTTATATAGTCGAACCAGTGACAGCTCAATTCATTGTTTACAGGATTCCATTCCACTGCCAACTCTGTTTTTGACATTTCAGGAAAGCTTAAGTTCCCTCCGGCATACACATTGTCGGGAAGTAAAAAATTACCAAGTCCATAAATTGCGTATCCATCACCGAACCTCTCTCCTCCCTGGACACAATGGGAATGGGACCCCAGGACCAACCCTGCTCCTGCTTTGATGAGGTCCCTGGAAAACTGCCGGTAGAGAGGAAATGGCAGAATCTCCAGGTCCAGGCTCCAGTGCAGGTAGATCACAATCCTGGTATCTGGCTCCTTCTCTTTGAGAGACTTTACCTTCTGGATCAGTTTTATTTCATCAATCTCTGCAACATACACACCTTTTCTCGGATTTCTGTGATTGTACAGTAAAAAATCCCAGCAAGCATTAAATAATACTATTTTCTGACCTGATGAATGAAATACAGCGGGCTGCTCAGCATCTTCCCTGGACATACCTGCTCCGCACGTAAGAAATCCCTGTGCCCTGCTCATTTCAACAGTCTTTTGGAATTGCAATGGGTAATCGAGCACATGGTTGTTTGCAAAACCAAGCACTGCTCCTCCCCCGTTATCCAGACTATTAAGTACCGAGCTATGGTTGAAAAGTAAGGGCTCATTTCGCTGAACAGGTGGCTCGCTGAAGGCAAGGCCTTCGAAATTACAGATAATCCACTTCCCGTTAAAAACTTCTGTCTTTGAAATGATCCTGCCTAATTCCGCGGAAATAGATTTACTGGGTGATGCAACATCACCTAAAAAAATCATACTCATAATTCCTGACTGGAATGATTGATTAATTTTCCATCAAAAACTGTATACTCCTTCATTTTTCTTTGCTTCTCAAATTCATGCAAAACCTCAATCATCGGGGCACATCCAAATTGTCTGGTAAGCAGGTTCAGTTTAGACTCCACTGTCTTTTTTTTATATCTGTAAAACTGCAATTGGAACCTCTTTTTTGCTGGAGCGGAGGCAAGTGCTTTGTGAAAATAATCAGGATACTTTTCTTTGTCCAGTTCATAGGGATGAAGATAAATCACCGCGGGTCTTTCCGATACAATACTTTTCAATGCCTTGCTCGTCCACCAGTATGGAAAATACCTGAGATAACCTCCTCCTCCTACCGGGATGTCCTTTCCTGGTATTCGATAAACCGATAGAGGGAATTCGATGAGACTCCTGGAATCCGCCAGTTTCAACCGGCAGATATCTTTGGAAAATCCATTCCATCCGTACCGCAAGGAACGTGAGGGAAAAATGCTACTGTCATAGGTGAAACCAACTTTTTCAATGACATCAAGGGCCCAGGCTGTTTTTTGATTTATCGAAAAAGCAGGTGCCCTGAAGCCATTTACCTGCTTTCCAATGGCATCTTCAATCAGTCCTTTTGCCCTTGAGAGATCCGTTTCCAGTTTCTGCGGGGACAACCTGAACATCTGATCATGATGATATCCATGCACTCCTACCTCATGTCCCTCTTTGTCAATCTGCCGGAGCAATTCCGGGTATTTTTCAACTATCTCCCCGAGTATAAAAAAAGTAGCCTTGACCTGGTTCTGATCAAACATTGAAAGAATGATATTCATATTGGTGATCACTCGGTCTGTAGGATCCATCTGTATATTGAAAAAGTCCTGCATTGCGATGCTAACACCATCCTCAACATCCACTGTGAGTGCGGCAACATGTGGCTTCTTTTCTCCTTTCATTTTAAATATTATCTATGAAACTTAGATTTAAAATTGGAAATATTCAGATACTTCTTCACCATATGCATGAAAAAGCCAACCCCTGCCAGCGGATCGTGCCAGCTGAAAATCTGGTCCACAACTTTTTTCCCATAAGGTTTGAAAAAAGACGGGGTTGTTGTTCGCCTCATTTTCCTGTCGGAAAAAATATACCATAACGATTCAAGGAAAAAATTACGACAATAAATTCCGAGTTTATAATTATTCTTTTCCGGCACATCTTTCCCTAATGCCAGCCTTACATGCAGATCTGCATAATCGATCCCCGCAGTAAAACCAATTTTAATGCCTGCAGTTACCCTGGGATTGATCTCAAGGATCTTGGCTTTTTGATCCCTTGGATCCAGAATAAAGTCCACATCTGCTGCCCCTTTCCATCTCAATCCTTCCAACAATTCCCTTGTTGTTTTTTCAATTTCCGGATGTCTGATCGTCACATTTGCTGTACTTGTCCCTCCTTTTACCGGGAAAAATCTGGGTTTTAAAATAACCATACAGACTTTGACTTTACCCTGCTCATCTACAAATGCTTCAGCCTGGTATTGCATCCCTCCATCCTGGGGTATGTACTCCTGAACAATCAGGTTTCCATGTGCTTCCTTTAGTTTCTTATATCCATTGACCAGCTCATCATTCGAATCATAACGTTCAACACCTATTGCACCAACCCCCCTGTTTGGCTTTACAATAACCGGAAATGCAAGAAGCTGGTCAATTTCTCCCACTGTCTGATCATTCAGATCGTAAGTCCCGGGACATGGAAGATTATTCTTCATGCAATACTGCATAAGGTTTAGTTTATCTGCAGCCTGAATAAAAATCCGGTAGTCGGGGGATGTGATATTCGTATACCTGGATATCCTTTCCTTGTTTTTTGAGAGGATGTCCGAAGTTACATCTCCGACACTTATTGTAACATCTGGTTGATTCTCTTCAAGGTATTCAAAAAGTCTCTCCTCATAACCATCCCTGTCATCCATATACCCTGGCCATATCACACGCCTGTCTGGATACCTGGAAAAATAGCTTTCACTGAGCCTTGTATTGCAAACAACTGTTGTATGATAACCAGCTTTTGAAAATGACTTTAGGAAGGGCAAAGCCTGGCGCCCCTGGTCCAGCATTAAAATTGATAACCGATGTTTTTCCCTCCCCATGAATTATAGTTGTTTATCCTGTAAAATGCTTTGCAATGATTTGATAGCTATGCTCCGCTGTGTATTCGCGTAACAAAAGATTCCTGCCATTACTACCCATTTTTCTGCGTTCCTCCGGATGCTCGGAAAAGTATTCAACCGCTTTGATGAAGTCCGCTTTATCGCCATGATGAACATACTTGCCACATTCAGCATTTTCAACAATACTTCCCATGTCGGTTTCCGGATTGATCGCACAGAGCGCCGGCATTGAATAATCCAGGTAGCTGAGCAGCCTGGAAGGAAACTGGGGTGATGTATACTTGTAAAGCAGGATCAGGCCCACATCACTAGTCATCAGGATCTGTTCAAAATCTTCCCGGGGAAGCCAATTGTATAAAAAAGCATTTTTGGGCGGATCTTCAGCAAATTTCCTTTCAAGAAAATTGTACTGCGTTCCGGCACCTCCGATGATAAAGTAAGCTCCCGTATAATCCCGGAGCGAGTTAATAACATCCACAAGGAAATGCAGACCATGTCCTATACCAAGATTTCCTGAGAATAGAAAAACGCATGCATTCTCCGGGATACCATATTTCTTTCGGATATTGCCTGCACCAGGAAGATCTTTCACCGGGGTAGGACTGATGGAATTTGGGCAGACTTCCACATTAGACCTCTCCAGGAATTTGTTTTTTGACAGCAGGTATTCCTTCCCCCTGGGCGACATGCAACCAATATAGTTTGCTGCCTTATATAACCTTACTTCATGTGATCGCAGGTACAGCCAGCCGGGTCCGCCCTGTCGGATCACCCCCAGGTCGACTGACCCCTGTGGCCAGATATCCTTTAACATAAGGTAAAAAGGAGCTCCATATTTCCTTTTCAAAGTGAGATATAGCTTCGATAGTGTAATTGGCGGTGTAGCGCCAAGGATCATGTCAAACTGTTGGTTCCCAAGATGGTTATAAATGGCTGACTTCATTTTTGGACCCAGCGTAAATAGTGACAGGATCTTTCTTACATAAGAAGCCTTTCTTATCTTCCCTGAGGGTACACGTAATACCAGCTTCGCATTTTCCTCCTTCACAACCGGAATTGCATCCTGCTCTTCCGTTGTGCCAACTACTACAACACGATGACCATCAGCAACAAAAGCATCCATCAGGTCGGTATATAAATTGCGTTGATTTTTGGCTGGCCAGGCAATGGAAATAAAGAGAATATTCATATCAGTATTCAAGGCATTGGCAGAGAATGACTGCGCAATTATTAATTGAAAATTTTCATCAGGGATTCTGCTGCTTCTTTCACCCGCACTTCATAATCTTCGTAGTATTGCACATTCATGTCTCGCGCCGGATACTTTTTAAGTATTTCAACAAGTTCATCAACATTATGCGGATCAAAATAGGTTCCTTTATCCTTCAGCTGCTCCATATTTACATTCAGATTCGCAGCAATAACAGGAGCCTGCAAAGACCTGGCATCCTCGATAACTGTGCTCCAGCCTTCAAAGAGACTTGGCTGAAGTACAGCCTGGGAATGTCTCATCAGCTGCAACTGGTCATTTCTTGGTATGATCCCGAGCATAATGATCTGATCATGCAATTGATTTTCATCCAGTATCTGATGCAATTCTTTCATATAAGGTGAATCTGAAGCATCCGGAAACCGACCTGTAATTGCAAGATTCACTCTCACACCCATTTTCTTAAGCTCTGCCACTGCCTCAAATGCAATTTTATGGTTTTTGTGTTTATGGAACTGATTGGAAATAAGATAATAGGTCTCTGGCAACTTGTATTGCTTAAGCAGTTCACTAATATTCACACCTTGAAGGTCATCAATGATTGAGACAAAGTGATAAATGTGGACATTTAGTTTTTCCGGAACCCTGTAGAATTTCTTCATATCATTGAAGGCGTCATGACTCGAAAGTACCAGTTCACTGCTGTTTTTCATCATGCTTTTCATTCTCAGGTGTCTTCCCATGAGTACTTTCCTGGAGAAAAATTCAGGATAATACTTGTGTTGAAAATCGGGTCTCCAGAAAATAAGCTTTGCTGAGGTATTGGTCTTCACAGGGAAATCCTGAAGAGGATACACAGCGTCCAGGGGATACTCCTTCAGTATATCTGTGATAAAGAGATTTTTTCGAACAATGACCGATTTGAAAAAACCTTTGGTCGCACCTGGAAAATTCCATTCTACCTTTTCAAGGTATGGGTATTCCTTAAACTCATCAAGGAATTTTTCCAATATAGGATTGTAGAATAAATATATATGTGGTTTATCCTTGTCATCAAGAAAATTCAACGTTTTTACGATGTTGATGATATAGATAACACCTCCCATCCAGGAAGGATGGAAATTAAAGATCACTCCGAGTTTAAAACGGTTTTTGTCTGACATCACTTAATAATTTTATTGGTTCCAGCTTTCAACAAGATTTTTTATTCCCTGGTCGATACTCCACTCAGGTTCCCAACCAGTCATCCTTTTCAACTTGGATACATCGGCGAGCAGGTGTTGACGCTCCACCTTCCGTACCCTTGCCTGGTCCACCTCAATGGTCACTTTCTCTCCGAGCTGTCGCTCAAATGCCTCAACAATTTCCACAACAGAATACTCGATCCCCCGACCAAGGTTGAAGATATCAAATCCCGGGTTTTCCAGTTTCAGCAACTTATTGACCGCTGCTGCCATATCGTATGTGTGAATGAAATCCCGCTTGGGAGTCAGGTTCCCCAGATTGATCGTTCGCTTTCCTTCCCTCAATTGTTTTTCAATCTCAGGTATGAGGTGAGGATTGGTTTCATTGGGCCCGAAGGCATTGAAAAAACGGCAGACAATGGTGTCAACTTTTGTCTCAAGCCAGAATCTACGGCATAAATCCTCACCAGTAAGCTTACTTAAACCATAAATATCCAGGGGCAATTGCTCATGCTCCTCATTCACCGCCTCATCATAGATGGGATAGACAGCTGCAGTAGAAGCAAAGAATATCCGCTGTAGAGAATTCAATTTCTTACTGGCATTTAATACATTCATGGTTCCCCGGATATTGGTATCCGCTGCCTCAAAAGGATGCTGATTACAATAAGGGATAAAGTGAATTGCAGCAAGGTGAACTACTATTTCAGGTTCAACCCTCTCAAAAACTTCTTCTACTTTGTTCGCATCCCTGATATCACCAAGAAAAAAATGATCGTCGGGGACATCGATAAAATCCCTGTTCCCGAAGGAAAGATTATCAAGTACGAATATTTCATAACCTTCTTTTGTAAGGGCAGGTGTAACTGCCGATCCTATAAATCCGGCTGCGCCGGTAATAAGTGTTCTCATAATATTATATTATTTGTTTATTTATTTCTATTTGTTGTCCAGTATAAACTCAAAATATTTTTCTCCGATTTCATTAATGGAGTATTTTTGTATCGATCTCCTGGCTTGATTGCCAAACTGCTTCCTCTTCGCTTCATCATTCATCAGTTCTTTGACTCTTATCTTAAATGTTTCCATGTCAAAAAGCGGGACCAAAAAACCATTTCGTCCATCATCGATCATCTCAGAAGGACCGGCTATACAGTCATATGCAATAACCGGCAATCCTGCCGACATGGCCTCACCAATAACATTCGGAAACCCTTCCGAACTTGAAGTAAATGCAAATATCTTGCTTCCCAGGTAATATCGGTCAACATCCGATTGCTTGCCTTCAAGTTTTATGATGCCTTCGGCATGATGACCCCTGATCAGTTTTTCAAGTTTATCAGAGACATGCTGCTTAAGATGGTCATAACCGACAATAACCAATTTCCAGCCCGGTTCTGCGATGGATAAAAATATCTCTATCAACTGATCGTGATGCTTGGACTGTATCAATCTCCCAACCATCAAAACACTGTTTTCTCTTTCAACCTCTTTCTCAGTGCTGATTTGTCTGATTGGGTTACCAATTACGCTTATATTCGAATGTCCCAGGTCCTTAAAATAGATTTCTTTCGCTTTTTCAGTTTGCGCTACAATACCTCGAGATCTTCGATAAAGGATTCTGCGGAGATAGTCATGATAGGTGCCCAGTTTTTTATCGGGTTGGCACCGATCAGATATGAATACCGGGTATTTCAGGGCAAACAGGGCAATAAGGACAAAACTGTTCCAATATTCTCCGAAACTCAGGACCGAATCGGGATGCAATTTTTTTATCGTTTTTCGAAGAAACAGTATCGTCTTAAGTGCTGAAATGATTCTTTTTCCCTCATTAAATTTAAACGTTGGCTTGTGGACCTGCACCGAGGAAGGTATCTCGTAAAATATTTCGCGTGACATGCCATAGATCACAAGATGCACCTCGAGGCCTGATTTTTCTGAAAAAAATCCGGCAAGTTCAGACATTACGCGTTCCATGCCTCCTGCCTGGAGAGAGGGAATAACTAAAGCAAGTTTACTATTTTTGACCGGTTTACTTTTCAATACTGCTGATCAGATTATCTACCATCCAGCCATAAGGATCGAATTTGCCCGGATACCAGTGAAGATCCTTATCCCAATAGCCAGTACATGGATCATATACCTCCTTTACAAATCCATAACTGATTTCAATCACGAGCGGACGGCCATCTATATATACAAAATCAAATGCAGCACACTGTGATTTTATTTTTTCAGCCATCTCAAAAGAGAGTTTAACAGTTTCATCTGTAAAATGCTCTTTTTCATACAGGACAAATCCACTTCCTGATGCCCGGAAATCCTTGTCACGGATCATTCTTTTTATCCCAAAAGCCTTACCGCCGACTACAATGATTCGAATATCACTGTCATTATCCTGAATAAACTCCTGGAACAAAATATACCCTTTTTCACGTCCGGTCATCCTGGCATATTTCGTCGTATAGAATAACCGGATAATTCCTTTAAATACATTCCACAAAGTGGTTTTACCCTTTCGATATTTCCTGACCCTCTCTTTCAGATTACTCCAACCCTCGTAATGCTTGAAGCCACGTCTGAAAGCTTTATTGATCAGTTGTACAGCTTTATTTTTTGAGTGAACAAGTCTAACGTTCTCCGAGCCCGATCCATTTCGTAATTTAAATACTTTTGGGTAGGTGGTATTCACTGCCCATTGAATTGCATCCTTCCTGTTATAGAAGACAAATGATTCAGCCTGCGGGGCATTGATTCCTTCGAAAAGATATTTCTGCGCTACTTTATCATCAAAATGCCACATGGTATTATAATCAGGGAAAACCTTTTTTCCCGATGCCTCAACTGCAAAAAGCAGCTGCTTTGCAAACTTGGTGTCACGTGCATTCTTATGCATGAAATGCCACATCAGCGCATCACAATCATCCAGCTGACTGATGATATCATTCCGATAACAGTCTACCAGCTTGAAGTCAATATTATTGCTCTCGCAATAATCTATCCAGCGCTCACTGAAGGAGTCGTGGTTCTTATGTATTCCAATTTTCATAGTTTAGATCAAGGTAAATTGAGGCCCATATTTCAAAGGATATGATTACCCACAGGGCTTCCAGCTCGAAATACTTCAGGGAATTGATATTTGAAACCCATTTTGAAGCAAGCTGGTAATTAAATAATCCTCTTCCCTGGATTCCCGGAAGTACCTGGCCATTCAAATAATCCGCAAAATCCTTCTGCAGGAAAAAATCTTTCAAAGGGATTCCAAACCCCATTTTATCCCTGAAGGCAAACTGATTCCCAAAAACATCTGCCGCCATTTTTTTCAATAGGTATTTCTGGTTATTGAGACCCCCTTCACTGCTTTTTCGCAGTAACAGCAATCGTTCAGGGATTGTGAATGAATTTTCAAATATTTGATTATCCAGAAACGGTACACGGTTCTCAATGGAATGTGCCATGGACATCTTGTCCTGTCGAATAAGCAGATCAGGTAAATAAGCCTGCATTTCATATTTAACCTGCTTGTCAAAATTAGATCCTTCCAGGGAATTGAAAAGTTGTGTTCTTGACAAAAAGGCTTTATCGATATCAAATCCTTCATATAGATTGGATGCCAGGTGTGGAAACATGTATGCAGTAGCCATCAATGCCCTGTTCTTATGATCAAAATACCTGAAGAACTGCCTGGGATTTTTGATCCCCTTTTTGATCTCCCCTAACAATCTTCGGTAATTGTATGGATAGCCGATACCATAAAATCGTTCATATCCTCCAAAAACCTCATCTGCTCCTTCGCCGGAAAGAAGAACTGTGACGTATTCCTTTGCTCTTTGTGACAATTTATAGATACCTATGGTATTCGGATGATTGATCGGAGATTCTAAATGCCATGTCGCCTTCTCGATATTTTCAAGGTAGTAATTTGCATCCAGCTGAAATTTGTGAGACTTAATCCCCAGATCATTCGCGACTTTATCAATATATTTTTCTTCGCTGAAGCTGTGATTGTTAAATGTGATAGATACAGATTCGAAATCATCTTCCCCGCTGTATTTCTTTGCGAGCCATGTTACCAGTGATGAATCTACTCCCCCGGAAAGCTGACACCCAAGTTTCACATCACTCATGAGTTGACCATTCACACTTTTGCTTAGCCAGTCCTTCATTGATTCGCCAAATTCTGCCAGACTCTTGCCGGAATCGTTCTGTCGCGTGAAGCTGTCGGGATTAAAATATCGTTTTTTCTCAAGCTGTTTTCCTGGTCGATGAATTAAATAATGACCAGGTTCCAGTTCATTTACACCGGAAAACAGTGTGCCGTTCAGATTATTTCTAAACATCAGAAATTCATCCATGCTAGCCTTCTTCAGTTGAAATCTGAAACCATCAAGAAAGTGGAAACTTTTTAATTCCGATGAAAATGCCAGTAATTCATTATTATCTATATAATACATCGGTTTAATACCAAACCTGTCTCGTGTGATAAAGAGTGTCTTTTTTGCCAGGTCGGCAATGACAATCCCGAACATCCCATTCAACCTTTGGAGCACTCCATCAAATCCATATCTCAGGTACAACGCCAACACAATTTCAGTGTCCGTCGTACTCTTGAATTTATATCCCCATTGACTTAACTCCTCCTTAAAATCAAACGCATTATAGATCTCCCCGTTCAGCATCAGCAATACTTTTCCGTCAGGACTTTCCATTGGCTGGTGACCATTCTCGGAGAGATCAAGAATACTTAACCTGTTAAATCCCAGCAATCCTTCAAAGCTACCCGGCATGGCCTGTATTTCTCCGGTTTTAAGCTCAGCAGATTGCCCTGATGATAAGCTGAATGCCCTGATACCGGTATCATCAGGTCCGCGATGCTTCTGTACTTTCAGCATCGATACGATACGTGATGTATCTTTTTCTGATTTATTATTTTTATAAATATACCCTGTTATGCCACACATGTTATCTATGTTACTGTTTGAATAATTAGAGATAGTGAAAAATACTCTGGGTGCATTCTACTCCCATTTTGCTAATTTTTCATTTTTAAAACCTAAAATGTCTTATTCATTCTCCTTCAATAATCGCAGCAGAACGTCCCTGTGTGAATCGCATCGTGAAAGGTTTAATAGCAACAGGCGTTTTCGTCGGGTCATTAATTTTGGGAACAATCCGCGTTTTCGCAATGCAGTAATAACCTTGCCAAAGTAGGGCTCAATAAAAGCATCATACATTGGATAAACGGTTTTACAGTATTTTTGGAATTCCAGCTCAAGTTTTTCATCATCCTGTATGACTTCATTGAGTCGCCTTATTTCTCTGTCAAACCGGTCATTCTCTTCTTTTGAAAGATGAAATACTCCGGGCTTGTCATTACATTGTTTTAGGGGAATAATTTCAAAATCGATTATATCAGATATTTTTAGCTTAACTACAAAACCACGATTCCAGGATGTATCATTCTTCCCTGGCCAGTCATATATGAAATTCCCCAAACCATAGAAAATTGGCTTCGAATGATACATCTCGAAGCCGGAAAAAGCATGGGTATGATGGGAGACAATCACATCAGCACCCATATCTATGATGCACCTGTATAGCTCTTTTGTCCGCGGCGAGGGTAATTCATAAAACTCATTTCCCGCATGTATAACAGCAATGACATAATCATGGTTCTTCCTGGCATCCTTAATATTATAGAAACATGTTAACAGGTCAATCGGATTGCAAGTAAATGCACCATCCGGAGTGGTTATAAATTCATTATCTGCCAGATTCAGAATTGCTATTTTTTTCCCCTTTTTACTTAATGTATGGGGCTTGGCCGCCTCTTCAATTGTGGTTCCTATTCCAATTGAATCAATACTATTATTTTTGCATAAATCCAGGGTCGATTTCACACCCTCTGAACCATAATCCATAATATGATTATTCGCCATTGCTGCCAGCCCGATCCCGGCATGGGAAAGTGCCTTTATTGTATCCGGATGTGCTTTTTGATAGGGACCGGTCTTGGGTCTCTTACCATTTGAAACAGTCAAAGGACACTCCAGATCGACCACATTTAGATCATTTCCATTGAAAACATCTAAGAAATCATTAAAAATCGTGTTGTAATCCTGATTTATAGCCAGGTCCTCAATTCTGTTTATTGGACAAAAATCGCCGGTAAATAATATATTGATTGGCTCATTTTTCATAGATCAGATCTCAAATTAAATGGATTTCATTTCTTCTTGCTTTCAGCGATCAAATCCCCCAATCTGTCAGAGCTCATGAACTCCACATCAGGCCATTGCTTCACAATTCTTGATAGCAGATTATTCAGAAGCCTTAGATTTGTATCCCTGTTTCCCTCATCGAGTGCACCTATAAAGTTGATACGATGGGATCCGATAATTGCTGGTTTATTCCATCTGAATGCAAGTCTGATCCTGCGCATGCATTCCCCTATCGGGTCGGCGGATTTTGAAAGAGCAGGCTCAAAAAAGGCATTTCGAATCAGGAAATACTGTCCATACCTGTTTTTATTTCCGAGAAAATGGTATTTCTTCCTATAATTATCAAATGTGCCTGTCGGCACCAACTGAGTTAGAATTCCCTGGATATATTTCACCCCACCCTCAACCAGTACTTTTTCAACATTACTATCCCAGGTATAACAAGGGGGAATGAATGACTTTGACCTGAAACCGAAGGTTTGCTCAAACATATCCAGTCCTTCCCTGAGGCTCTCCTTCATCTGGACCAGATCATCAGGTGTGTTATAATCCAGTACCTCCATAAAATTATAATCTCCATCACCGGAAAAAGTTGTGCCACGATCAAATGTAAACATCATATCCGGAGATCTCTTCCTGAGCGCCTCCATCCATCTCACGACATTCACATGTTCCCTTCCATGAAACTGAGGATAAAATATTCTTTCATTCAGTCCCTGCATCCAAAGCTTTTCAACCTGGTCCCGATCCGGGTATCTTTTTAAAGTCGATGTGATCGGCTCAACATAATAATTTTCAAAATCAGAATTCTTTATTTTTTCAAAATCCGGGTTGCCGAGTATGAAATTGGCAGTGATCACCGGAGAATCTCCCCCAGAATCCCTATGCGACTTTAATACCTCGTAGAGTTGTTCAAGATCTTCATTTGTTTCAAGAGTATCAAGGCGGTTATAATCACTTCCTGAAATATTAAATCCTCTTGATATAAATGATGAATACACATCTTGAGATGGCATCCTTATACTTCCCCAATCGTCGCTCTCTATCACTATGATCCTTCTTCTTGTGCTCCACCCTGGAATGTTCAGCATGTTATGTGACAATACCGACTTAATTCTTTTTGCAGAAATTCCCAATTTGATTAAACTATTTGATTTTTAAATATTTGCGTAAAAAGGATATCATAATATTCAGAGATCGTATGTATTCCATTTCAGAACTTCCCTGTAGAGTCATCAGTAAAATAAAACTTCTGCAATGGACAATCCGGGGACCAATAGTGGCAGTCCCACTCCAGGAGTCAGGATCCATACACTGATTGTTTCTGAACCCATTCTCAGATTAATCGCTGCATAAATTAACATGGGAAATAATCCGGTCCAGGCAAGAATATTCCTGGTTTTTCCCTGGTCTTTTAAGAAAAATATAAAAAGGTACAATGTAGCGAACAGAAAGAATACAAGTTTAAAGCGGTTTCCAAAAGTAGGAATCACCTGCCCGAAGTTGACGAATGTTAAAAACAGGAGTAAGAAACTGAACAGGTTTCTTTCAGAATTCTCCTTCATTTGGCTTTTTCCAGTAATCTGAATTACCAGGATTGCTATCAGAAGAAAGTAAAAAACCAATTTGTCGCCCAATACCATAAACCACGACGCTGTCTCCGCGGATTGCTGAATTGCTTCATTATAGCCTTCGCTGGTGTAACCTTCAAACCTCTGCTGGATCGGACCCCCAATTCTAAATGCAATTACCTGGAATAGCGGCGCCACTATACTTGGCAAAATAAATGATAGTATTACCATCGGAATATAAACCAGGTTCCGGTTCCCCAGCAAGACATAGACGATGAGTATTACATTTGCTGTAAGAAAGCTCCAGTGCATCAGGCACGCAACCAATGTAAGAATAAGAAACTTGAGATCCCGATACAATACTACATGATATGCACCGAGAAAAAACATCCAGGTAGCAATTGGCATCCTGATTCCTGTCACCTTGGTGATTGGTAGTAGCAATATGAAAAAAGTCAATGCCAGGAGTGCGGTCCAGTTAGGATTGTCCTGATAGCGATCATATAGCAGATTGACAGACTTGAGATAAAAGAAGCCAAATATTACGGACCATATTGCAAAATAGACACCTCCGTGACTTGTAAATCGTGAAATGATAAAGGTTAAAAGAGGTTCAATTATATCGACTGTACTATCCGTATAAAGTCCGCCAAAAATGTCCATAAATGCTGAAGCAGGAATAAGAGCAACAGCTTTAAAATTTAGTATATATCGATAGGCATCTATGTATTGATTGTTGTTGACGAATGTCAGACCATAATAAACCAGGAATATATAAACCACCCTTCTGGATTCCTTATTATTGTAGTTTACCAGGGCTACAATAAAAGAGAGGAACGGCCACAGTATAAACAATATCAAATAGTGCTTTGCATTTGATATTGATATTGTATAATTCGGCCTTGAAATGTCCTGCGTCAAGAAGTCTTTGTATTTCTATTGATTAAAACTAAGAAATTTATCAGCAATTACCTTGATGTTAAAACGTTCCTTGTCAATAACTCTTCTTCTGGAGTAGTCTTTATTCAGAAACTCCAAAACCAGACTTTCATCTGGCTTGGAGGAAATAATATTTAAAATGGGTCGTTCAGCGAGTGAATAGTCGATCAATTTACTGGGAATTGCTTCAATATTCGACATGCTATCGTATATGGTATCAACATTGACCAGGAAATCCGCCTTACTCATCTCATAGATCAGTTGTAACCGGTCTATATAACTTCTCAACTCAAGCTTATAACCCAGTGCTTTTTTGAAGCTTTCGTAATAACCAAATTGATTGGTATATACGATAAATAAAAATTCTCTATCCAGGGAAGTTAAATATTCAAGAAACAAATTCAAATCTCTCTTCCCGGGAATTACAGTACCTGAAAAAATAAATACAGGATGCTCATTGTTAATCTTCCCTTCAACTGTTCTTACTTCATCAAAATTAAACCCTTGTGGAACCACCCTGATTTTTGATCTGTATTGCGGATAGAACTGCTGCTGTAATTCCTTAAAGGGTATTGTAATATAATCACATCTCTGACAAAATCCTGACTCCAGGTATTTAAAATAAAAAGGTTTTCTGTATTTATCCAGTCGCGCAAGCATATAAGAATCTCCACAATCTCCGATCCATTTAGATGAAATGTTCTTATTAGTCTTGCTTGCCCATGCAACACCCCATTGTACAGGATATGGCACAGCAAATGAGATCATAAGATCATATCCTGTTTCTTTCTTTAATGCGTTTTTCACATGAAACATATCTTCAATAGCAGGGTACTCAAACAGTATACCCATTATCCTGGAGACAGATTTGCTCATTATAGAGAATGGCTTTCGCTTGAAGTCAGGTAATACAGGTAACCGGGAACCCTTCCACATTTTTAATTTTATCGGGATTTCATTTAAAAACTTTTCATAATCATGATCCCTGTATTTTGTAATAACAGTTACATCATGTCCCCGACGGGAAAATTCCTTAGCCAGCTCCGTGGCTCTGAAACTCCTGGGAGACAGCTCTGGATAAAATGCGTTTGTAACTAGTAATATGCTCTTCTTGATTTCCATTTATTTCTGATAGTGATCATTAAATTAGAAATAATATATCCTCGATTATCCATTATCTCAGGATGCAAATGATGATGCTAATCTCATAATAGGGAACCAAAAATGAAAAAACAACCTGCTATTGGAATCCATACTCAATAAGTGTCTGGCTTTTCATTTGTAAAAGGTGGGCATTTCAAAGGAATGACTTCATATAATGAATAATTTGGTTCTTCTCTTTGCAAGAGATAGATTTATCTTATCGCCCATTTCCTGTAAATATTGTGGGGTGAAATCTAACAATCCACCCGAGGTGAAAGTTAACTCGCCAAAATACACCTTGCTATTCACTTCATATAAATCTACTCTGACCTGTGGAAATGGCTTTGATAAAATCCTGGCAATGCTTAACATCTCATTTAAACACTTTGGTTTTGGTATTTCAAAACTTTCGTGTCCGGGAAAGGGATGGGAAAGTACATCTGACCGTGAATTCCATTTTAAGTCATAGACCTTCTCAAGTTTATCAATGCTGCCTTTTCCATTAACAGGGGATCCAACAACAATGTTTTTTCTATTGTAAAGCACACTAATGATTTCAGGCTCACCATGAAAGCAAAATATTTTGTAATCAATAATTGATGTTGATAATTCTTTGTTATAGGTATCTTGCAATAACTCTTCTGCTATAATCCTTCTATCAATATTCCACATGTGAGGTTGGAAATCAACCAGACCAATTCTTTTTCTTAGCCATTCTTTTAAAAGTCGTCTGGTATAATCAAAATCCATTTCCTTTTTATCATAAATCAAAATATTCGTTCCGCAGCCGTTATTACTTTTAAGCACAAAATTGTCAGGCAGAATTGTGAAATCTATATCCTCAGCTTTACTCCATACCCCATACAGCTCAACCAAAATATCACTTAGTCCACATTTCTCAATATATTGTCGCACTCTATACTTATCCGCTAAAACCGTCCATTGTGATGTGTCTGAATATATTTTTAACCATTGAACTTTTTCGTTATAATCTTGCGGGTTTTTTAAATTTAATTTCTTGTGCGTTACTAATTTATAATAGTATTTCGCATACCATGAAGGAAAAAGCACAGCCCAAATCTGATGTATTAATACAGAAAATTTGGAATAAGCCTCAGATATTCTTTTTTTTAATTGATTCATCACCTTTCAATACTTTATATCTACTCTAAGATTAATATTATAAGAAATAATATGTGCATGTGAATATCCAACAATCTCCTGTTTCCTTTTCAGATGTAAGTTGAATTAATTAAATCAGATATTCCATACATTTAAAGGTTTATTAAAAGAGCCTTTTGATACGTATTTTAATTGACTTATTAATTTTGTGAATCATCCATTTCAGGTAAAAAACGTTCATTGAAAAATTGTAAAATTTTGCACTCATAATGTACCAGTTGCTACATCCGGTGTAATCCAGCTTTTTTAATGGCCCTTTTTTAATGCTGGTATGTAATGACTTGTAATTCCTTATATAGTCTACCAATCCTAAAGGGGTGATACATAAAATCGTAAAATGAATAATCGATTGATTAACAACACCCTTTTGTTCATCTGTATTACAATTTAATATTTTAAATTCTGCCAGATTTTTTGCAGCTTTCAGGAATCCATTTTTTGCCTTTTCAGTGTATAGCAGTTTACTATGTGTGGCGGATCCGGGTCTTGTTGTACGCAGGTACAAGGGATGGTTGAGAAAGGATACTCGATTGGCAAGGCACATTGCACGTGTCATTAATTCTTCATCCTCAAGATAAGGTACATCACTTAGGTACAGTAGACCATTTGACATATAAAAATCGGTTTGAAAAAATATTGCCACAGAACGGTGTGGGTCGCGGATTTCAGAATTTCCTTTTTGATGTTTATCAAAATACTCAGCGCCTGTTATTACTTCAGATGTATTATATTTTGGATCATATACATACTCACGCTCCATTGCCTCATTTAGAATCACATAACCAGTAATGCCAATTTCGAGTTCTTCCTGATCCATTATATCCAACTTGTCCTTAAGGGAATTCGGCTCTAAATAATCATCCGGATCGACCATCAGGAGGTACTTTCCAGCTGCGTTTTCTATACCAATATTCCTCGCCATCGATACACCTTTGTTCTCCTGATCAATTAATTTGATATTTGTGGAGTCTTCTTGAAGGGCAATAACCACCTCCCGACTATTGTCCGGAGATCCGTCATTGATACAAATGATCTCATATTCATCCATATGAAGGTCCTGATCCAAAAGGCTCCTTAGACACCGTTCAACATATGGTTCAACATTGTACATTGGAATGATTACAGATAAACGCTTCATTGTATTTTTCTCAATTTAAATACGCTGGAAAAAACTATTGGTAGAACTCATTGTATTTCAGATTACCGATCAGTCTTTTTCTGATCCAGATAAAATACCTGAATGGATTGATATATAATGTAAGTATACTGTGAAATACCCTGTTGAACGCAGTGTCTCGATTCAACTTATCCCAACGGAAAACCTGGGAAACCACCCAGACAAAACGTGAATTTAATCTCAGGTCAATAGGCAAATAGGGGTAGATATAGATTCTTCGGAACAACTCCTGCCTGAAATAATTCGGATTGACAATGATTCTTTGTCCGGTATTGTTGATCGCCCCGGAATGCTGCCTGTAATTCACGGTAGATTTTTCCATAAAATGCAAACGGTAACCATTCATTGTTAGTTTCAACCACATGGGGTAATCCTCAAGCATCCTGAACCGCTCATCAAATCCTCCCAATGAGAGAATTACCTCCCGATTTATAAATGCTGAGGGAGTGAAATTTATCCGATCAGATATCAGAAGTTGTTTGTACTGAGATTCAGCGCTTCTATCAGGTGCCATGATACTTCCAGGGTGAAATGGTTCCTTTGGAATCCTCCCAATAAGTTGTTCCGGTTGAATTTTATCATTATATACTTCTACCGTCGAAAACAATACCCTGACCTCAGGATGGTCTCGGAGCCATGACATGTTTTCTTCAATACAATCCTCTTTCAGGGTATCATCCCCTGCAGGGAATGAAACCCACTCACTTTTTGATGCTGAAATACCACGATTTAAATTGGCAGAGACACCGGTATTCTTTTCTGACGTAATGATCTCAGAACGAACAAATCTCGAATTGTGTTCACTTAACCATTTGCGGCATATCGCCACGGTATCATCTTCAGAACAATCATCTGTTATAATCAGTTCTATTTCTTTCCACGTTTGGTTGTAGACACTTTCCAGTGTCTCAATGACAAATGATGAGGAATTGTATGTTACAACTATGACCCCAACCAATGAATTCATTTATTTATTAAAGTGGTTTCCCAATGATCGAATAAAAAAACTACAATACTCATTTCTTAAACCTTTCAGATATATAGGAACGGAAATCCATGAGCTTATCAAGCTTATACAGCGAGTAGGCGCCTGCAATCAGGAGTACGACTATACCAGCAATAATTTTTAATGTCGGGTCCGAAATAAACACGGTAAGAAAAGATGTCAAAACCAGCCCATAGCAGATAACAGCTACCAGGTAAAATAACTTTGAATAACTGAACCCGTATTTATTTCTTAAGACAAGATATGAGAATATCGAGGCTAAAAAGTAAGAGATGATAAATGAAATACCCAATCCGTTTAGACCAAAGAAATAATAGAATCCAAGATTTAATAATAGTATTGCAACACCAGAAATAATTTCCAAAGTCAGGAATAAGCGACCATCTCCCTTCGCAAGATAAACATAGCCCATTGCCCAGGAGATGGCTTTAAATTGCATCCCTAACACCGTCAGGCTTGCAAACATCACAATTGGCAGGAATTCGGGAGTATAAAGTATTCTTACAACCAATGGCATCGTGACAATTAATAGCGCCAGCAATGGAGTCATAATAAGCAATGCCGTCTCTGCCTGTTGTCCTACAAGCTCTTTAACTTTATTATTGTCCGATTGTATGGCTGAAAGTCGTGGAAAATAATCTGTTGCCATTGCTGTAAACACCAATCCTGTATACTGACCCACCACTCCCCAGCCTGCATTATACAATCCTACCTGGTCAACATCTCCAATATTGCTGATAAACGCATTCAAAATGTAGGTTGAAAGAGACGCAATAAACCCGGCGATGGTCATTGAAATTCCCAGTTTTGCCATCCCTAAACCAATCGTGTATGTCTTTTTTAACGGCAAATCAATCTTCTCTACCGGAACTTTTCGGGAAAAATACCATGACAGGAAAAGTGCTGTTGCAGCTGTAATAATCAATGCCGGCACGATGCCTTTGAGACCGAAAAAATAATATAATGGTATTGAAGTGAATAAGCCTAAACCAGAGCCGATCACACCAGCTTTGGCCATATCCTTCAATCTTCTTGTACCTTGCAAAATTGCTTTTTGCCCTTCGCTTAAGGCCTTCAGTAATATCGTAACGGATAACCAGACAAATGCCCAGGTGTATTCTCTGTTACCAAATGACCATTCACTGAGTAATGGAGCCAAAGAAATAGTTATAACTGCTCCCAATAATCCAACAAACCAGGACCACCTTTTTAGCGTAATGATTACTTCCGCTGTTTTGTTCCGATCCTGGTCTGCATTTGCCTCAGAAATATAACGTACTGCGCTGAATGCGATTCCCAATCCTGTAATTGAAATAATTAAGTGTAAAGGTGCATCAAGTAAACTCATTATTCCAACACCGGTAGTGCCTAAGAGCACTGCAACAAATTTCACCCTGATGATCCCGATTACAATACTGATCACCTGAACACCCCCAAAAAGGGATGTTGCTTTGAATATTTGTCTGTATGACGATCTTTGCTCAGTCAATGGTGATTTTTATATTTGTCAGGTACCTGCTAATTAGGATAAGAATTTATCGCTTCTGCAACGATCTGCACATCATGCTCACTCATCACCGGACTGATCGGTAAACTCAACACTTGCTGATGAAGTATTTCAGTAACTGGCAAGCTGAGGTCGTTATATTCTTTGTAAGCAGATTGTTTATTTGGAGGAACAGGATAATGAATAAGCGTTTGTATTTGCTTTTCAAGCAGGTATCGCATTAAATCATCGCGATCCGGGTGGCGAACTACAAAAAGGTGCCATACGTGTGCAAGGTTTGTATCTGAAGGCAAAACGACGTTCTTTTGATTTATCGAATTGATATAAAGCCTCGCAATTTCCCTGCGACGATGGTTATCCTGATCAAGCCTCGCAAGTTTAACGCGCAGAATCGCTGCCTGTAGTTCATCCAATCTTGAGTTGATCCCCTTGTACCTATGAATATACTTTTCTGATGATCCATAATTTGCCAAAGCCCTGATTGTGTTTGCAAGGTCTTCATCGTTGGTGGTAACCGCCCCTCCATCCCCCAATGCTCCAAGATTCTTACCGGGGTAAAAACTATGCGCTGCTGCATCACCAAGTGAACCGCTACGCCTATGGTCAATACCCTTTGCTGCTGCTAATATCTTTTTTTTCCCGGGGATATTGGACGGCTCTTCTGGTGAAATATCATTCTTACTCCAGACCGCTCCTGCAGCCTGGGCATTGTCCTCAATGATCTTCAGACCATATTTTTTCGCGATACTATTAAGTTCTCCTGCCCAGCAAACCTGCCCATACAGATGGACAACCATGATCGCTTTTGTTTTTTCAGTGATATGTTGCTCAATCAACCCGATGTCAAGATTAGAGTTTTGTATATCAGGTTCAACAAAAACAGGAGTTAATTGATTCTCGGTAATCGCCAGTACTGATGCAATAAATGTGTTTGCCGGTACAATTACTTCGTCACCCTCCTTCAAAACCCCCATCTTCATGTAAGCTCTTATAATCAACCTGAGGGCATCCAGACCATTGCCCACCCCCACACAATATCCTGTGCCTGTATATGAGGCATATTCCTGCTCAAATGAACTGACTTCCTTTCCTAATAAAAACCATCCGCTATCGACAACACGATGAATTGCTTCATTTAGCTTCGGCTGAAAACTTTCAGTAACTTTTTGTAAGTCGAGAAATTTTATCATGGATGTAGACGAATAGATTGTGAAATTCAGACTATCTCATAAGTTTAAAGACCTCAACGAAATAATCAATATCTTCTTTTGATAAAGATTGATGGACCGGGATAAAAAAAGTTTCCTCACCATAAAAAACACTGCATTGAACTCCATGGGCATAGTAGTGCTTTTTTAATTCCGGGAGGTCAATATCCTTTCCCTCGGTACTAAACATGAATACATTTGGTACAACTCCCTCATTTAGTGGAAATCGTTCCTGGATTCCTAATTCATCGAACTTGGTACGCAGAAGCTTATAATTCTCATTTCGACGCTTTATGATCTTCCCTCTATTGCCGATCTGGGAAGAAAGTACATTTTTTACATGTCTCAACTCATCCTCAGTGAGATAATTCTCTTTTCCGACGAGGCCTGGTTTGTTGCTTACCAATAGACCTCCGATCTGGAGTGGAAACATCTTGGGAAAACTGTAGATAACAAAATCCCCTGTATTACCGATTTCATTCTGATCATCTTCTGAAAAAAAAGAACTTGCACAATCCTCTATTACAGGAAGTCCTGATTTTTTCAGCTCAGATAAATTCTCAAATGGATAGCCAAACTCATGATTTACAAAGAGCAGTTTGGTTTCAGGGAGGATCTCCCTGGACCACTTGCAATATTTTTCTATCTCGTTTGTAACACAGCTGCTGATGTAAAAATTACCCGATGTGGTCAGAATAGTAACAACATCATCCGGTTGAAGATTATAGTGTCCAAGTGCGTAATGAATTGCAGTCCGACCATTATAGGTATACCTGTATTCCTTCCCCTTGAACCTTGAATCAAAGTATTCGTCAATCAGATCACTGTCAGGTAGTTTATGATTTAGTGTCAGGTCTCTGGTTTGAAACGGCCCTATCCTGTAACAAGGGAGACTATATGGGTCCGGATTAAGTACAAACATGTTGGTTGTATTGAGTTTTATTTATACTGGTTTCCAGTAAAACCTGTATTTTAACGATGAAACTGCTTCATGGCTCTCTTTGAATCGGAGTAATCCTTCATTTGGCTGGCCATCCTCAGTGGATATACCCAGGTCCATATACCTGTAGTCAAGATCTCTGTAGTGAGTCCAAAGATGAAAAGTAAGGTAATCCATTGCACGCAATTGCCGGCCTTCGTCGTTGTCACCCCAAAACAAAGCAAATGCAATCTTTGGGGAGCTGTGATATATGATCGCTCCTGCAAGGATATTATGTTCATTGGAAGTCACCTTGAAATAATCCACCGGCCATAATTTTGCTGTATCCTGAATATCCTGATAGGACATGTAGATGGGCCTTCCGAATTTTTTCCGATTCTCGACAATAAGATTATAGATCTCATATTGGTCAGCACCATCGGTTGTCTTGGTGAATTCCAGGTTGTTTCTCACTGCCTGCTTGTAATACTCCTTGCTGTTCTTCTGGGAAAACCGATCCTGAAAATCCTGCAGTTCAACCCAGTTTGTTAAATCCAATACCTCGTCTTTATAACCCTCCTTGAAAAAAGCCTTCACAAGCTTGGAATTGATCGTCAGGTGATAAATATCAGGCGGCAAAGTTATTTTTACACCCAGGTATTTCTTTTCGGCAACAAAAATTTTTAACGCTTTCAGGAACTCCTCAATTTCACTAATATACATTACCTCCTTTCGAAAATGAAAACCTCCGAATGGTGCAGAAAATGGAGATAACAACCATCCATCGCGCACCCCGGCAACCAGGCCCAATCCAGGCTTATTGCTATCTTCCGTAAGATAGAGGACTTTATCTACCTTTCTACCGTTCAGCTCTATAAATCCTTTGGAAACAAAGGGATGGGGATCTTTGGAAAAAAAATGGTAGTATTGTTTTGGATCAGCTTCGATCAGCATATTGGTTGGATTTGAATTGCTGGTAGAGTGAGTAATCTCTTATGTAATCATTCTCATCGTATTTTGCTGAAGCAAGGACAAGGCATATCGCACCTGAAGAAAAATTCACGATTTCCCTCCAGATCCCGGGAACGACAAGCAGACCGTAATTGGGTCTGTTGAGTTCAACCACCTTTTTGTTCCTGCTGTCATCCAGAATAACATTAAATGATCCGCCAGCAGCTATGATCAATTGATAAAGCTCTTTATGGGCATGTCCCCCTCTCTCTGAGCCACCGGGTACATCATATAGATAGTAAACGCGTTTTACATCAAAAGGAGATGGAGTGCCATTCTGATAGATCGTAATGTTTCCTGCCCTGTTATGAATCTTTTCCAGGTCAACTACATTACAATTATGTATGTCTGAAATCAATTCCTTCATTGGGCCTTTAATTTTTTAAACTGATTAAGATCCCGGATGTAATCTTCATTATTAAACTCTGTGGATGCGATGATCAATGCCAATGAATTTGTTGAAAAGTTTTCAAGCATACGCCAGAACATCTTTGGCACCAATACCCCGTAATAGGAGCGGTTGAGATGGAAACGATGTTCCTCAAAACCATCATTTAATACAACATCAAAACTTCCTGAGAGCGCTACGATCAACTCTTCTGTTTGTTTGAATGCATGACCTCCTCGCTGCTCTCCCCCCGGTACATCGTAGATCCAGTATACACGACGTACTTCAAAAGGAATATGGTTATCCTCCTCAATAAACGAAAGGTTACCCCTGTCATCCAGGAATTTAGGCAATTCTATCAATTCAGCCTTATTCATTAATAGTAAAGTTAAAGAATCTGAGCATATGAAAAATCATTTTAATCTTGTCCTGGCAAAGCTCCGCCTCCTCAGTCCCATAATCGGTCCAAGTATTCGGATTGTTGAAATTAGGTATAATGATTATAAACTCCGTCCGCCTTTTGCTTAATTTGACAAAAGCCTCTCCTCCGTTCACAACCGGTTGAAAGGCCTGTTTGAAGCCAAGAGTTCAATAATCAGAAAAAAAATAATACCTGACATATAATACCCTACTTGTATCAAAAAAGTCCAACTCAGAATTTGCTCCAGGAAATTTATGTATCATCAATCCTCAAGAACGAGGCAACCTATCCTGGAACCAAGGTTGATTCTGATATAGCTATAATGGCAAACTACCGAAAAAGTTCAGCTGAAGTCAACAAATTACCGGTCTTTATGACCAAGGGTTTCATAGTGGGGTCAATGCCACATATCAGGAAGTGAACCAAAGTAACATGTATAATTAGATTTGTGTAGTTGATCAGGCCTTTTACATAAACAATCTCCCCCTTCACCCCTGTTCTACACTTTTCATTTTACATCAAACGGCCTGCACAGAATAAAAAGCATCTTGTTTACCTTGCCATTGCCCGGAACACGTCGAAAAGGGACCTGTCTTTATTAGCTCAAATACGCACGCTAATATAAACCAATCAATTGTTCCGATAACTGTTTTTATAGTTGAACAACTATCTTTACAGTTTAGTTTATCTTCTTTACCTTTTTCCCTGTTGCACTCATCTCCATCCTGTCCTTGACTTCAATGATCTGAGGCACTTTGTACAATTCCAGTTTTGCCGCACAGTGTTCTTTTAATTGATCGACACTGATTTCACTTCCTGTATTCACTGTTACAATTGCTTTCAATGCTTCGCCCATTATTTCATCCTCCACCCCTTCTATGCTACAATCCACCACGTCAGTGAGTTCCAGGATCACAGCCTCGATCTCTTTCGGACTGATACGTTTACCCCCAACCTTGATGATCTCCTTTGATCGTGCAGTCAGGTAAATAAATCCGTGATCGTCTACCGTACCCAGGTCGCCTGTAAATAACCAGCCGTCCCTTATGGTATTTCCTGTACTGGCTTCATCCTTAAAGTAGCCTGGCATTACGTTGTCACCCCTTGCAATCACTTCCCCTGTCTCACCTGTTTTCACTTCTTTGCCTGATTTGCTGACAACTTTCAGTGTTACCCCAGGAATCCCTTTGCCTATTGATCCCTTTCGCTCTTCGTACAATTCGACCGGAAGGTAAGACAGACGTGCGGTGGCCTCGGTCTGACCGTACATCACAACGAAATCCACCTGCGGGTGTGCCTTCCTGAATTCATCAATAAACACTGTAGCAAGCTTCCCACCTGCCTGTGTGACATATTTAAGCTGTGGAAATTCCATCGACTTGAAACTGTCTGATTTACGCAGTAATATCTGGAAATGACTCGGAACACCAGCAAAGCCAGTGCAGTTGTGATCCTTCAGATCATTGATAACAGCCCCAAGGAATATGAAAGAATTATTGAATACCAATGAACCCCCAACTCTCAGATGGGAATGCAGAAGCGATAACCCATAGCAATAATAAAATGGCAGGACCACGAGCATCCTGTCATCCCGATCCAGGTCAAGGTATTCCACGATCGAAGTTGTATTTGCAACAATGTTTTTATGGGACAACATCACCCCTTTGGGCTTCCCGGTTGATCCCGAGGTAAAAATAATTTCCGCGATCCGCTCCCGGTCAAATGGAACTGTTGGCATCAGTTCGGATGGTAAAGGCTGTTTTGTTCTTGCTGCCGCAGGAGTTTCGGTACCAAGTTCAACAATAACCTCTCCATCTTCAAGTTGCAAGCGTTTTTTCGCCTGGGGAGTTGCAAATATCATCTCAGCCTCTGAGAAATTCCTGATATATTCAAAATTCTCAGCCTCAATCATCGGATCCAGCGGCACCACGATGTTTCCAGATTTGATAACACCAAGATAGACCACCATGAAAAAGACATTGTTCGGAGAGAGAAGGATTACATTTTTGCCTTCACCCAGGTCCTTTTTAAGGGCACCAGCCAATGCCATGGAACGGGCATGCAATTGCCGGAAGGTAATCTCCTCTTTGCCAACAAGGAATTTCTTGTCGAGGGAATAGGTGTTCTCGAAGAAATAGTCGAATGCGTTCATGATACAAAGCTTGGAGCATGGGGCATGGAGCATGAGGCTGCTCCGATACTACCATGTTTGTTTAAAATTTTCCTTCTGAAATTAGTGATCTTTTTACTCAGGGCAATTAACTTAGGTTTTACCTCAGTCAATTCATTTTCAGTGATAATATCACGTCTTTTAAAAATATATAGAATATTTGCGCATTCAAAAAGAGATCTCCTTGCAATATTCAAAAAACTGGCAAACTCCTTTGTGGAGGCAGAACCAGAACCTTCTGCAATATTATTGGAAATACTTAAAGTTGCGCCTCTTAACTGTTCAGCAAATCTGTAGAGCCTTTTACTTTCTGCTTTATCAGCATATACAAACAGCACATCTGAAATTTCAATTGATTCTTTCCATATATCCAAATCCTCAAATCGAAAATCAGCCATGTTCATTACATTTTAAAAATACAGAAAGTTTAATAGAATCCGTTCCATGCTCCGCGCTCCATGCCCGATGCTATCCGTACTGGGAATAAAAATTAGGACTGATAGTAATCGCGTACCGGACTCATGCGGAGGTACTCCGTCGTCTTCCGCTTTCGCTCAAAATTCAGGAAGAGTGCCTCGACTCGCTCAGGTGTTTCCTCCATAACTTTGGCGACCTCCTCGGGACTGTAGCCATTCTCGAAACCATACCAGAACCGGTCCATCAGGTCGAATGGGAGCTGATAGAAAAATTCCTCCTGGGTCTGTTCCGCTGAATATGTGTCGGTTGTCGGTGTGCGTTCGATGATCCCTTCCGGAATACCCAGATACTCCGCCAACTGGTAAACCTGGGTCTTATAAAGATTACCAATAGGCATAACGTCAGCACCCCCGTCTCCGTATTTCACGAAAAAACCCTGCTCCTGCTCATGTTTATTAGGCGTTCCGATCACTGCGAAATGCATCGCTTCAGCATGGTAATAAAGCATTGACATTCGCGAACGCTGCTTGAAATTGGAAGAAGCAACGATCTGCATATAATCTGTTGCATTCAGCATTTCCTCCTCTTCATTTCCGTCCGGATCTATCACGATCAGTTTGAAAAGCGGCGGCAGGTTATTGAATAATCCGCTTTGTTTTACCACGATCTTCATTTTCCATGTATCCGGCTCATATTCCGGAAACACTCGCTTCACCGCCTCATCACGCCGCTCATAACAATGAAATCCGGCAACCGCTGGGGTCATGTTTTCAAGGTGGAGATCCTCCACTCCGAACTTGCCACACAACTCGCGGGCAAGCATCTCACTGTCCGGACTCGAGTCCTGTTCAGGCATCATCACTGCACGTACTTTATCCGGACCAAAGGCTTTTGATGCAAGTGCGAGACATACAGATGAATCAATGCCTCCGCTTACCCCCACAACACCACCGTATCGTCGCATCACGTCATGAACGTCAGATCTCATCTTTGTAATAATTTTATCCACCACGCCGGGAATATCTTCCAGCAGGACAATGTCTTTTGAAAATGGTCGCTTTTTACTCATGATAAATATTTTATTCTTCAATCAATTTTAAATTTTCAAGTCTGTTCATACTCAAACCTTCATTATTCCCATCAATAAACTGGTAATGAAGCATCTGCGCAGACATGATCGTTGCGATCGCCATATTCTCCGTTTCAGTGGCAACCCCTGTTTTGCGGTATTTATTGATCATCCCCTTCACCGAATCTGATTTAAACAGACCGGTTTTCCCAAGATATTCGTCTGATATCATGTATGCTGAATATTCCGGCAGGTCCTCCGAAAAGAACACGGATGCGATGGGTGCCCGGTAGGCCTGCTTTGAGCGGCTGATGATAGATCCAGGAATACGGTCCTTCACCAGCTGTTTCAGCAGGTATTTCTCCCTGATTCCCTTTAATTTATACCCGGAAGGAACTTTCGCAAGGAATTCGATCAAACGATGGTCAAGGAAGGGATAACGCCCTTCAATGGAATTGGCCATCCCCATACGATCCCCCTGGGTGGAAAGCAAATACCCCGACATGAAAACTGTCGCTTCAAGCCATTGAGCCTTTTCAAGAGATCCCCATCCGGAAAAACCTTCCGGCAGTATAGAGTGGATCTCCTGTTTCGGATCGTAACCATTGAGTCCGTCTATAAATCCGGGTGTAAGATGCTTGGTAATCTGACCGGAATTATTCCATCGAAGCAGGTGTGAATAGAGCGAATCATCCGTTTCTTCCAGTTTAAATCCGAAAAACATCTTCAGCATATTGGCACTGGCATTCTTCATTTGGGGCAGATAAGGATAAAGCTTGGTGAGCAATAGAGGCCGTATTGCAGATTTTGGCTGCCGCGCCCAGAATCTCCGAACCTCACTCTCTTTAAAGATATTGTACCCTGCCAGCATCTCATCTGCACCCTCACCGGTAATTACTACTTTAATACCATGCTCCCTTACCAATCCTGATAAAAGCATCATTGGAGTCGGAGCTGTACGGATCATCGGAATCTCAGAGTGCCAGACCACCTTCGGGAAATGTTCTGCAATATCTTTCGCTGTGCAGTTGATTGACCGATGGTTGGTATTGAAATATTTTACTGCATCTTGCTGGTAGGAACTTTCATCAAAATCCTTCTCACCAAAGGTGATGGAAAAAGTGTTAAGAACACTGGGTTCCACCTGTTTGATGTAAGATACAGTCGCTGATGAATCAATTCCTCCACTCAGGTAGGCGGCTACCTCAACATCAGCACGCAGGCGCATTCGAATGGAGTTGGTAAAGAGGTCATCAAATTCTTCAAGGATCGTCTCAAGGCTTCCTTCGATTTCAGGTTCATCAAACCTGAGTTGCCAGTAATTTTCGATACTGATACCTCGCTTGTTCCAGACAAGATAATGGCCGGGCGGAACTTCGCTGATGCCTTCAAAGGCTGAAGCAGGTGTAATGGTGGTCCAGTAGGTCATCATTTGCAGCATCCCATGCTTACTGAATCTCCTTTCCACGGTCGGGTTCTCAAAAATACTTTTAATCTCAGAGCCAAAAGTCAGAACGTCGTTTTCATAATTGTAAAACAAAGGACGTATTCCGACCCGGTCCCTTGCCATAAATAGTTCTTCCTTTTGATTGTCCCAGATTGCAAAAGCAAACTGTCCATTAAGCATCGCAAGGCACTTATTGCCATATTCAGCATATAGCTGTACCAGCACCTCCGTATCTGAAGTAGTCTTCAAACGGTATCCTCTGCTTTCAATATCCTGCTTTAATTCTATGTAATTAAAGATCTCCCCGTTGAAAACTATCCAGTATCTGCCCGTGAGGTCCGAGAGTGGTTGTTGTCCGCCTGCGAGATCAATGATACTCAGTCTTACATTCCCCAGCGTCGCTTTTGCCGAATGATATATACCACATTCGTCAGGTCCACGATAAGCGATCCTGGAAAGCATATTCTTTACATGCGCTTTCCTCTGGGTTGGTTCATTGGTATTGATGATGCCTGCGATACCACACATATGTCCTAAGCCTCTTGTTTCTTTATAACAAAATCAGTGATGGCGTTAATGGATTCAAAATTCTCCTCAACCATATCTGCATCAGAGGTTTTGATCCCGAATGTACTTTCAAGGTGCGTAATAAGCATTACCAGTCCCATTGAATCCAGGAAACCGTTCTTAAATATCAATACATCATCGGTGATGTTTTCCTTGCTGGAAAATGCATTGTCATACACATATTGAAAAACGCCTTTTTTAATTTCTTCTCTGTCCATTGTAGTATAGAGTAATACGGTTATTAATAATTACAAAATCAGTGATTTCAAAAATAATGAAAATCCAAAGCTGACTTTACCATATACAATTGAAATTAAGAATAGTTTAATAGAATTACACGGACACACAGAATTCCATGTTCAACAGGTCTGCAAATTAGGGATATGCAAAACCACAACCTCTTAACTCTAATGGTGATTATTCGCCCTGTGGACCGAACAAAAAGGTTGTTCGTCAATATCGTAGACTTTGCGCTCCCGGTAAAATCCAAGCCCGACAACTATAATTGTCCAAGATCAAATCCAAGGGTAAACCTGATTGTATTGGCAAGCGGACTGTTTTGTCCGTTCGTTGGCGCCAGGTAAGCAAAATCTATCAGGAATACATTTAAATTCATTCCCACACCGAATGTAAAATGTTTACGATTGCCCTTTATTGAAGCTTCATGAAAATAACCTGCCCGCACTGCAAATTGCTCTCTGTACCAGTATTCGACACCCACACCGAGTGTCACCTCCGAAATTTCCTCGCGGAATGCTGAACTGTAACTGCCGTCTTCAAAATGGATGCCCGGCGCATCAAAAAATGATCGGAACATGCCACCTACGACCGATTCGGGTGCACCATAGCCCCTGATTACCGAATCTCCTTCCATCACTGGTCTGGTAGGTATCAAAAGCTTATTAAACTCCAGTTGACCACTGATCTGATTGTCGTCATCAATACGGTAATCAACTCTACCACCCAGCCTCAGGTTGGAAGGGATAGGTACTTTTTCCGAATTTGACGTATACCCCATCGGCGTACCAAGGTTTGTCAAAGCTGCTCCTGCCGCATAACCGATTCCGTTTGAACCGATGGACTGATGGTAGTAAAATCCAAGATCAGCCGCCACAGACCTTCCGGGAATTGACTCTTCGCCATATACTTCAATTTGATTGGTAAGATTTGAATGGATGTACCTGAATACGATTCCCCCGCTAAAATTTGAAGCTAATAACCTTGAATAACCTGCATCAATTGCCATTTCATAGGGGATGAATTGTGTGATCATTCCTCCATTAATGTCTGTGAGTGTAAGCTGACCCATTGAAAAATATCTCAGGGAACCACTGATAACCTGTTCATCTGAAGGCTTAAAATAGGCAGTGAGATAAGCAAGGCTTATATCAGGAATTACCCTACGCAGCCAGGGAGCATAAGAAATGGAAATACCACTGGGAGAATTTGTAAATGCATATTTAGCAACATTCCAGTGTTGTGAATTGATGTCAGGCTGCGTAGCTACCCCAACATCACCCAGAGCTCCTGCCCTGGAATCCGGTGTAATGGAAAGAAAAGGCACGGCAGTATTAATCGAATTTAAACTACCACCATTCAGTTCCCTGGTACTGATCTGTCCAAAAGCAAAATAACCAACGCATGAAATCAGGATACATAATACAATAGTTCTCTTGGACATTCTGTTGCGTAAGTCACACATTTTTACATATTTAAATTATAAAAGTAAGAAATAATCAAACGCAAATTGCCCATTGTTGGAATTTTAACTTTTGATTAATATTTTGGATATTCCAATATCAACTCACTGTTATATAATTGCTCATCATATTGCTTGATTTCATCAACCTTAAAGTTTATTTAATCATAATGCATGGTACGTATTATATTATTATCAGGTAGGTTGAGTAATTTTATAGAGAAGAAAAATGCCGTAAACCTACATGGAAGACCTGATCATAGAAAAAACAAGAAAGACACCAGGTGTAAACCTTACTCCAGGAGCACTGTTGTTTTATGGCAGGTCGATTATTGACAATACACGTGATTTTTATCAACCAGTCTATGATTGGATATGCAAATACCTCGAAAATCCGGCAAACGAAACCGAGGTGATAATGAAACTGGAATACATCGATGCCCCTTCAGTCAATACATTAATGAACTTATTGAAAATAATTAACGAAATAAGAGAACGGGGCTTAATATTCAAGGTAAAATGGTTTTATGAGTATGGCGATCTGGAGATGTTGCAATTGGGGTCGATTCTACAAAGCAGGCTGGAGATTGAATTCGATTTTCATGAATTTGAGCCGGATGGATTGATGCCATAAATGGCTCATAAAGAACAAGATATTTGATCTGACAATACAAAGGAATTATATAATCTGTTTTTACAGGAAAAAGAGGGAACAGTAAAAAGATCTTAAAATTAACAGCAACTGCCATGAAGAAGGAGAGTTTGTCAAAGAAAGAACTTGAGCGATTATGCGTCAATGAAGGGATACTGCTTGAGCGAAATGATCCGATCAATAATTCAATCTTCTACCTGCCAAACCTGGAAAAGATCGGAATCATGATCAGGGAGTTCGACTTTCTGGTGGAAGGAGCTTCACGAGGTAAGGCAATCAATGAAATCAGCAAGATCGAACGATTTCTTTATAAACATGATAAAGATCCCAACTTACAGAACGAAATACTGGCTACAAACTATTCCAGTGCATCCATCTTTATCGAATCGAAAAAAGATCTAATCACAGATAAAAATTCCGAAAACTGGAGCTATATCTTTACCAAATACTTCAGTATTGAAGATATCTACAACTACTTTCACAAAGGAGAAGGTGCTTCAACCTTTTTCAGACAATTCAGGATCTTTAACGAAATGGTGGAGATCAACTACTATATTAAACTGATGGAATACCTGCAATCTCAAATTGAATTGTTTATTCCCCTGGATGAAGAAAAAGAAATCCCCCTCAAAATCGATTCCCTCGATTTTGGCATTTTTCTGCTGAAAAAACTTGGCCTTCTGGATACGCTGAAAGAAAAGATGAAAGAAAACTATTATGTGAATGGATCCAAGCTTCTGACAACACTTCTGGGAAGACCGACCTCTAACTGGAAATCAATCAATGATATCCTCTGGGACATTGACCATAATACAGAAGAAAGCATTGTCGAGGACCCTGCCCTACAGGACAAATTGAGGGATGTTCTATTTCATTATAAAATGGACCTCAGGTAATCAAATACTAAAAAATATTTAGTAACTTCATCGTCCAATTCTCCATAGGATGAATTCATTTTCAGATACTTGAAGAACAGGCATGACACAACCTCTTGTTCATACAACACAAGACAGATCGCTATTAATCGATTGCAGACATGGAATGATCGGTATGAATGGATCTTCGCTTCTAACTGATCCATTGAATTTTTACAGACCAGTTTACGAATGGGTAGAGAATTATATTAATAGTCCTGCTGAAAAAACAACCATCTCCCTGAAATTCTACTACATCGACTCCGCATCTGTGCAGGCGATCTTTGATATTCTGAAACTGTTAAAAAAAATGCCGGCTGCTGAAAAAAGAATTGTGATCAAATGGTATTTTGAGTTCGATGACCCTGAATTACTTGAAATAGGGGAGATTATGGAGACAAGACTGAATCTGAAATTTGAATTTATACAGATTACCAATAATCAGCAATGATTCCTGTATGTAATTAGCGATAAAAAAACACCACATTTGCAAACCATCTATGCATTTATGTGTTTACATATAAACTTGGGAAAACTAGAAGGGGTACCGAATGAATGAACTTCACATAAAGCCAACCAAAGACTCTCTCGAAATAAAGTGTTCTGGAGGAGAACTCTATATGGAAGGCAATTCAATCCTTCCCAATGCACAAAAATTCTTCCAGCCGGTCATGGACTGGGTGGATACATATATCAAGTCCCCGGAAGATCATACCGAGATCACCCTGAAATTCAACTACGTGGACACAGCTTCAGTTCAGGCAGTTTTTGATGTGCTGAAAAAATTCCGGGAAATTCCTGATTTTGAAGAAAAGGTTCTTGTGAACTGGTATTTTGAATTCGACGATCCCGAATTACTTGAAGTAGGGGAAATTATGGAGGGCAGACTCAAGATCAAATTCAATTATATCGAGTTTACCCCCTGATCACCCCAAAGTATAAACAAACAGGCAAGAGACTGACTGATAAGGACTACCCCGTCAGTACCTGCCTGCCTTTTCACGTGTAAAAGTGATTTTTTAAATTACGATTGGCCCGGGATTATAAACTTTCCCTATTTTAGTGCCTGTATATAACAAGGTACTATGAATTACACCAGGTTTGCGGGATTCATCCTGCTTCTCTCCCTTTTAACCACGACAACTGCTCAGCAGCTGCAACTTAACGACAACGGCTACTTGCATATGCAAGGCCTCGATGTAACCTTTTTCAGCGATTTCTACCCCGACGGTCACCAATCCGGCGTAACCATCATCCAGCATGGAAGCCGCGTGGCAGCAAATGGCGACCTGCGGCTGGAACCCTCGCCTGGTCAGTGGTCACCTCATCCCACCGGCGAACCGGTGACCCGCGAACACAGCACAGGAAAACTCACAAAAAAACTCGCCTACCCCAATCCTGAACGCAACAGGCGAGGATTCAACCCGATCATCTATCCCGACCTTGAATTCTCTTACCAGGTTTCAGTAGAGCCGCTCACCGGCTCCACATTCAGGGTCATCGTTGACCTGGAAGAGCCGCTCCCGGCAGAATGGATCGGGAAGGTCGGATTTAACCTGGAACTCTTCCCTGGTGAGCTGTTCGGGAAAACATGGATCATGGACGAAACAACCGGTCTGTTCCCTACCCAGCCAACAGGTCCGCTCGTCAGCTCCGATACAGCATTCATCTCTACCCCAATGTCCACAGGAAAAGTGCTGACCATCTCACCTGAAGACCCTTACAAAAAGATAACCATCACCTCACCAGATCAACCCCTGGAATTGCTCGACGGCAGAACAAATCACAACAATGGCTGGTATATCCTCCGCGGTCTGATCCCGGAAGGTGCCACAGCGAACGCCCTCTCCTGGACCATCACGCCAAATGTGGTAGAGGGATGGAAATATGACCCGGTGATCCAGGTATCCCAACTCGGCTATCACCCCGACCAGGAAAAGGTCGCTGTAATTGAAATGGACAATACCGTTGAAGCTCCTGCAAACTACAGGATCCATCGCTCTGACAACAATGGAAAACATGTCGTAATGGAAGGTACCCCGGAATCCTGGGGTGAATTCCTGCGTTACAAATACGCTACAATCGATTTCTCCGATATTTCCACCGAAGGTGTATACCAGGTGGAATACGACGGGAATTATTCAAATCCCTTTCGGATCGACAAAGAGATATTTAGCGATAATACCTGGCAACCTACACTGGAATACTACCTGCCAGTGCAGATGTGCCACATGCGGGTAAACGAGAAATACAGGGTATGGCACGATGTATGCCACCTGGACGATGCGCGAATGGCCCCGCTGAACCTCAACCATTTCGATGGATACAGGCAGGGAGACAGAACACTTACAAAACACAACCCGGGAGATAATGTGCCTCATCTGGACAGGGGAGGCTGGCACGATGCCGGTGACTACGACCTGCGGGTGGAATCCCAGGCAGGAACAGTACTCAGACTGGCATGGATGATCGAGGAGTTCGGACTTACATGGGACGCTACATTGATCGACCAGGAAAAGCGCCTTGTTGAAATCCATGTTCCGGACGGCACTTCTGATGTGCTTCAGCAGATCGAACACGGATTGCTGACCATCCTTGGCGGATACCATGCCCTTGGCAGACTCTACCGGGGGATCATCTGCATGGACCTGCGCCAATACGTCATGCTTGGCGATGCTTCCGCAATGACAGATAACCTCATCTATAATCCACTGCTCAAACCAAACCAGAAAACCGGGACACATTCGGGGGTTAAGGATGATAGAAATGTGTTTACTGAAGAGAATCCGGACCGGCAGCTGCAGGTCGCTGCAGCCCTTGCCGCTGCATCACGCGTAATAAAAGAATACAACCCTGAACTCTCGGCAGAAGCAGCCGCAGTCGCATTTGCACTCTGGGAGGATGCCCGCCAGTCTGACACCAGGACACGCTCAAAAGTGCTCGCAATCTCAGAACTGTTACTTAGTTCAAACAGCAGTGCACTGATGAAGGAATTACTCGCATTGGAAGACCAGATAATCGATAACATTGACGACTGCGGTCCGTCCCTTGGTCGTGTAATCCACCTTGTACAAGACAAAAATTTCAGAAACAAGATCGACCAGGCCGTTGAATCGTACCAGCACAACCTGGCAAAAAAACAGGCAGCGGACTCACCCTACGGTGTGCCCTATGAACCAAATATCTGGGGTGCCGGCTGGACCATCCAGCGATTCGGGGTGGACCAGTATTTTTTCAACAAAGGCTGGCCGCAGTATGCCTCAACCAACTATTTCGAAAATGCGCTAAACTTCGTGCTCGGCGTTCATCCCGGCATCAACAATGCCTCTTTCACCTCGGGGATCGGGTCCAACTCCGTTACCACTGCATATGGTGTGAATCGGGCCGACTGGTCCTTTATCCCTGGAGGTGTGGCTTCCGGAACTGCCCTCATACGCCCTGACCTGCCGGAGTTGAAGGAGTGGCCGTTCTTCTGGCAACAGACCGAATATGTGATGGGCGGCGGAGCAACCAACTATATGTTCCTTGTCCTCGCAGTCAAACAACTGTATGAAAAAAACTGATCCATACACACAACGATCCGCATCAGGGATCTGGATGACATGCTTCATCCTCCTCGCGTTCCTCACCGGCGGCTGCACCTCTACTTCGCAAAAATCAGCAAGCCTGGCCTGCGAACTGGAACGTAGCCTGTTCGAAGATATAATCGATCCATGGTACCCCCGCTGCCTGGATACAATCCATGGCGGATATCTTCCCAACATCGAATATGACTGGTCCATATCAAACGGTCCGCAAACAAAGGCCCTCGTACACCAGTCGAGACACCTCTGGACCACAGCATTCCTTTATGAACACTATCCCAACCACCCGGAGTTCCTGGATTATGCCAACCATGGATTTAGGTTTATTGAACAAAACTACCAGGATACTGCGTATGGCGGACTGTTTCATATGCGTAACAGGGATGGATCGGTGGATAGCACGACCATTCAGCATAAACGCGTTTACGGACAGGCGTTTGCAATCAATGGGCTCGCACAATATTACAAGGTGACCGGATCGAAACAGGCCCTGGACCTCGCAAAAAAAACTTTCCACTGGATGGAGAAGTATCCACGCGATCACAAACACGGTGGCTATTTTGAAACCATCGGAAGGGACGGATTTCCAATTACTTACAACCTTCCCGGGCGCACAGAAGAAGATCCGGGTGACCTGCCGCTGGCCGGACTCAAGGAGTTCAACAGTTCGCTCCATATCCTGGAGGCTTTTACTGAATTGTACCGGGTGTGGCCCGACAGCCTGTTGAGGTTGCGCCTGGAGGAGATGTACATGCTGTTCAGGGATGTTATGATTCAGCCGGAAGGGCACCTGGGTCTCTATTTCTATCCCGACTGGACCCTCGTGCCTAAAGAACAGATGATGGAACGGGCAGGCGGCAATCCATGGTTTACCCAGCATGTCACCTTTGGCCACGATGTTGAAGCTGCATTCCTGCTGCTTGAGGCCGGAGAGGCCCTTGGAATTGAAAATGATCATAAAGCCCGGCTCCTCGCAAAACAACTCGTCGACCATGCATTGGAAAATGGCTGGGATAAAGAAAACGGGGGGTTCTACTATATCGGTTATAAGGAACCGGATGGGACAACAAGTATTTTTGATAACCACAAAGCTTTCTGGGTCACTTCAGAGGGGCTGAATGCCCTGATGCTTATGTACACACAATACCCGGAAGATGAGCAGAATTACCTGGAGAAATTTGGTCAACTATGGGAATATACCACCGATTTCATGATCGACCACGAATATGGTGGTTGGTATAACTATGGTCTCGACACGAACCCTGGTAACAGGACCGCCAGGAAAAGCCACAACTGGAAAGCTACTTATCACGATGTTCGCGGAATGGTAAGATCCGTTGAAATGTTGCGGAGAGATAATTAGTTCGAGAGAGTTCTTTTTTCAGTCGCCGGTCGCCGGTCGAATTGCCAGGCAGAAAGGGATGCGCCCAACAGCCTGTTGAAGAGCTGTCGCCAGCCTATTTGCCAGTCAGAAAGGGATGCGCCTTGAGCGATGCCGTGAGCTTGCTCACTTTCTTGAACCTTTGTGTCTCCATTGCAGTCCTTTGTGCAACAACCCAGTGAGCCAAGTGAAGCGAACCATTTACAAACTCTTCACCCTGATCCCCACGTACACCGTCCGTGGGGCCGCAGGTCCGTACACATAATTACTGTCCCGGTTCTTCCCCGAATCAAAATCCGACTGGTATGCATTGGTGAGATTCTTTACACCTGCAAAGATCTCGAGGCCGGTATCCACCGACTTGAGATCGAAGGTATATCCCGCCTTAATCCCAAGTTCAAAAAACGAAGGCGAAGTTCGGTATTCGTCCGTCTCGCTGTCATTCGTCGCCAGGTGAATCAGTTCCATGGGCCCTGTATATACCCCACTCAGTGATGCATTGAACTGCTCAACCGGCATCCAGGAATAGATCAGGTAGCCGTAATGGTCGGGCGTCCTGAGAAATTCCTTTCGCTGCTCCAGGTCATCACTATAGGCAACTGCATCATGGTAATTGCTCTGCTGAAGCGTATAACCCCCTTCCAGTTGCATTTTTCTCCTGTAGTTCCCACGAAGCTCCAGCGTCCCCCCTGCCACTGTCGCCCCGGTGGCATTCCTCTTTTCATAGACCTCACCAAACTGGTCTTCACCCAATGGAAACAATGCAAAAGCATTCTCCAGCGTAGTGAAAAAACCTTCCAGCGTAAACCCTGCAATGAAATCCTCTGTAGCATGATCAAAGTTTACAGATCCACTCAGACTGTTTGAGCGCTCTTCCTGCAAGTCATCAGCAAGGATGATCCGGGAAACACCACCCCCGGAAAAAGCAATGTGCATATCGGCATCAAACGCCTGTGGCGCCCGAAATCCGGTCCCCCAGGTCATCCGCAATTGCATGTAATTTTTCATCTTATACAACAACGAGACCCGCGGACTGAACACTGCATGGTCTACGAAATTATGCCTGTCAACCCTGAGTCCGGTCAGCACAGTGAGCCCATTTGTAAACTCCCAGTCACTCTGAAAAAAACCAGCCATATTGTGCGTCACCTGGTCTGTCTCATAATCATATGCCGGGATTGTGTCAAAGACATCATCATAGACATACTCAACCCCTGCCGTCAGCACATTGTCACCGCCGGCAAGGTCCTCCAGCCGGTGATTCACCTGTGTCCCTGCCTGAAGGGTCGTGTTGCTCGTATAACCATAAGGTGGATCAGCGAGATGCTCTACCAGCTCCGCAGGATCATCCGGAAGAATCCCGGTGTAATGATCCCTGCCTGTATACTGACCAGCTCCATACAGGATAAACGAACTGTTCTCATCATTGAAATTCACCTGGTAATCCAGTCCGCCCATAAAAATATTGTGCGTCCGCTCCTCGGACTGCGCAGCCATGTGCGCCGGTCCGTTGACCATCTCTCCACCGTAGCGGTATTCATACAGACTGCTGAAATTCAACTCCAGCTTCTGGTTCCAGGTAGGTTTGAAAAAGAGGTTTGCACCAAAGGAATTGCTCCTCAATTCAGGAAGCTCAGAAAACATATCGCCATTGTGGTCGTATGCTGAACGGTTGCGCCTGTTCACGAAGACAGACGTTCCGGCTGTGCGATTATCATTCACAACATTCAGATTGCCAGACAGTACCTGGTCAAATGCTCCGCCATTGATCGAATTGCCAGTGTAACTGAGGTCAAACCCGTTGTCATCAGGAATCCGGGTAATAATGTTCACCGTGCCGCCAATGGCACTCGACCCATACAGGGCCGACCCACCACCTCTCACCACTTCGATCCGCTCAACCATATTGGCCGGGATCTGCTCCATGCCGTAGAGGCCTGTAAGCGGACTGAAAATAGGGCGTCCGTTGATCAGGATCTGGCTGTATGAACCACCCAGTCCGTTCATCCGCAGCTGAGTGTAATTACAGGTCTGACAATCAGTCTCAACACGCAAACCGGGCTGAAACCGCAATCCCTCCGAGATGTTACATGCCTCCACCATTTCCAACGCATTCCTGTCCAGCACATTCACGATCACTGCCGATTCCGTACTCCGCTTAAAGGTTTTCGTCCCTGTCACAACCACCTCCCCGATGGCCATTTTTTCCTCCTCGATCTTAAAATTCACCTCGAGTGATTTGCCCTCTTCCAGCACGATCTCCTGTCTGGCAGTCTTGTAACCAATCGATTTGGCTACGATCACATGCTCACCAGCCGGCAGGTCGATCAGCATATAATGACCAGTATGATCAGTAGCAGTTCCGCGAGTGGTGCCTTCAATATAGATATTCACAAATGGAACATGCTCACCTTCCGATTGAACATCACCAAATACATTTGCATCGGTATGCTGTGCCATCAATGTTGCCGGATTGTTCAACAGGAAAACAGACAATAGAAAAAGTATGCGGAAAATAATTTTCATAAATCCAATGGGTTTATTCAGTCAAAATTAACCTCGTAATCATTCTCGAAAACAACAACGTAAAACCCGGGGGACGACGATTTGTTCAGTTTTTTTTTCATATTGCAACTACGGAAAAACTATAAATGCTTCAAACTGGTGATTTGATCAAAACGTTCACAATCATACACATTAAACGCCAAAAAAGTCCCGGCAATGCCCAACCTCGTTCGCCCATCGGCTTGCCGGATCACATCCTGAAATCCCGGGATTGACCACCCTCGCATACCCACCTGGTCACATCAGAGAGATAAATCATCCTTCCAAAATCAGAATCCCCGCTGTTCCTATCTTGTTCAT
>CAKZNC010000042.1 GCA_937129385.1 uncultured Bacteroidota bacterium | reverse complement strand
AGTTGTCCACTGACTACCTTCCTTATCATTAAATGTATTCCAATCGGTTGAACTTAGATAGCCATCAGTAGAAGTTGTAGCTTGTGAAATTGAAACTTCAGGAGTTGTGGTTCCGTTGGCAACTGATATTACACCAGTTCCTGTTACCTCTGTTACCCCCGAACCATCGGCTTTGTTGTTAAACGTATTCCAATCAGTAGAAGATAAATAACCGTCTGTCGATGCATTGGCCTGAGCAATCGAAATTTCAGGAGTTGTGCCACCAGTAGATGAAATTGGCCCGGTCCCGGTCACATCTGTAACCCCCGAATCATCTGCCTTGTTGTTAAAGGTAGACCAGTCAGTTGACGACAGATACCCGTCGTTTCCGGAAGTTGCTGCTGCCATAGAAATAACCGGTGTGGAACCATTTGTGCTTTCTACCGGTGCGGTAGCACTTACAGAAGATACACCTGAACTGGTACCAATGCCCACCCAGCCTGATCCATCATAATAATAATGTCCGGGAGTGTTGTCCGTCTGGAAGATCAGTAAACCTGTAGCAGGGGACGAGATAGCATTTCTTTGTGCTTCTGTCATCCTGGGAATAAGTATCCCTCTGTCCGTGCTGGTGATATCAAGCATCGCTGATCCGTCTGGAGGATTTCCACTGGCATTTATAGCTACTTGAGCAGAACTCGAGGCAGATATGCCAATAAGGCAGGCAATGGCAAATAATCTAAATATTTTCATCGTTCGATCGTTTTTCAATTCAACAGTATATCTTATACAGTATTATCTATTAAAAGGTTGCAGTTGTTAGAGATTTCATCACAAAAACCCCATTTTATTGCAAATATAACACAGTTTAACTTATAAATGTAGCAGAAATTGTGTTGAAAATCAAAACGATGTGCAAAAATAATTGGAAAATGGGTGATTTTCCGTATTGTGGTGAGGCGATAATAATGCAAAAAAGCAATAGATAGTTGGAAATTGCCAGTCATCAGTTTGTCCGTTTTGCCCGTTGTACAAATACTCTCTTAAATTTCTTCAATGAAATTGTCACTTTCCTGGCTAAATATCCCGATACACTTCCTGAACACAGCTATCGGGACCAATTTCCTAAGCTTCTCAGTTCCCTGAATACCCTACAGACAGATCATTAAATCAGTCTCTTTTTGAGAGGCATGAATTCCGCCCCCCTCTCTTAACTCTCCATCCCGATACGCCTCCTGTCGTCGACTATCGGGGCCAGTCTCCCTCTGGTCGCCTGGCTCTCCTCTCTCCTCACTTTTTAACGTGGCTCATGATCCCGATCGCCTCCCCGGCTGTCCCGTCCTTAAACGTGATCACAATATTATACGGTCCCGTCTTCTTGCACATGAACTGGATGGGATTGTACTCTTTGCCGCTGGCGGCATCATAGGAGGTGAGCAGCATGCGGCTACTGTCGTAGATCCTGATCACCGCCTCGCCCTGCTTGTTGCAGAGGTTAAACCGGTAAATGTTGTTGCCGCGCAAAACCACAGCCTGCCTGAACATGGGCGGCCGCTCCCCAGGGGTTGCAGCCTCCAGATCGACCTGGAAATCCTTGAGATACACGGCCGACGGTCCGGCCTTCTCGGCACATTCCATCACATCATCGGGCGTATCCTGGGGAAGGAATGCGGTGACACCCAGGAACAGCAAAACAGCCAGTAGATTGTATATTGCTCTCATGTGATCAGATGTTTAGGTGTTTGTTGCGTATCTCTTCGGCAATGGCAATGATCTCAGAAAGGGTTTCGTCCGACATCTCAATGGTGCTGGATTCATCCTGGATCACCATCAGCATGCCGTCAACCTCCACAGTCTTCGGCTCCCCGATCTCATAAGTGATCGTCACATCGTCGAAACGATCCTTGATCTGCATGTAATCAGCAAGCAGCTCCCTGAAAAAATCATCCGATTTATACTTGTTCATGATGATCAGAAGATCTGCCAATATATGCTTCTGCTGTCCGATCACCTCGCGAACCTCAGCTACAGCAGATCTGTCATATACCTGGGTGGCCAGGTACAAACCCTCGAGCCAAACCCCGGCAACCATCAGCGTACTCAGGTCACTGCGATCGGTCCGGCGCAAATGGTCGTCCATGTTGTTGAAACTGTTCATGGACATAAACAGCAACGAATCAAGGGTGTTATTTCCGGTGGCCAGCCGCTTCATCTTCGGAAAATCAAAGAACTGCCCGACCTTCAAAGCATCGGTGAGCTTGTTGATCGTGCCCAGGTAGTTGATCGCCGTGCCGGTCTTGTTGTACATGTTCAGGTATCCCAGGTCGGAACTCAATGCTCCCAGGTTGTAAGCCATCTCATAATCGGTGGAGTAGGCCGACATCTTTTCGGGTTCCGACAGGTAGGATATCGAAAAGGGGATGTCCAGTTCGCTTAGCAGCGAAGCTACCTCGATGGGGGATGCGATGTTCTCAATGACCTCGTCCATGGCCTCCTCGGAAATGACCAGATGGTCGGCTTCCAGGTCGGGGATGTCAACCGACAGTTGCTCTTTTTGCCGATTCCCACAGGAGCTTAGCAGCAGGACCACAAAAAGAAATGCAATTGAACTTTTTTTCATGTTCGTGATTGTTTAGTTCAAATGTAGGGAATTTTTTTAAAAGGAGGGGGAGGAGTTCAGGCGCGTCTTCTCCTGAACAACCGTGCATGCACAATCTTCTTCAGCAGGTCATAATAGAGGATCATATACAATCCCCCAGTAAGCAGCCAGATCACCCCCATGTTGAACAAGTAGGTATCCACATACCTGCCAAAAATCAGCTTCCGTGGCGCATAAAATGGTGCACGGGTGGCTTCAGGTAACAGGAAGATAGGATCAGTCTGCTGGTACAACCGGCCATCCGATTCCACGATCTTGTTCTTCTCATAGATCTTTCGCACCTGGTCACTCACACTTTCATTGTGGTATTTATCCAGCAACAGGTAATAGTAGTCTTTCTGGTCCCTCATCACCTCCTGCAGTATCCGCTGTTTCCGGTTGTTTGCAATGACAAATTTCCCGAGGTAGAATTCATTCAGCGCATCAAGAAAGCCATCGATCTGTTCTCCAAAATCGCTGGAATAATTCCCCGGGTCAAACATGCCACGATCGAAATTCCATCCATCAAGACTGTCTTTCTCACGCATGACCTCGTTCTCCAACACCCGCAAAGCATCCTCACTCTCAACAATCCGACCCTCTTCCCGGAATTCATCGCGCACCTCATCCAGGCGCTGCTGCAGTTCGGGGATGTACCAGGCCGATTTGAAATTGTTCTGACTGATCTTCATCTCCACATCGAAAAAGGTCTGTTCAAAGGCATTGTCCTTAAACTGCCGTACCATCAGTGCCTCGTACGCCCAGCGTGTAGGCATCACCTCAGCGATGAACGGTACCCTGCCGACACTGCTGATGTTCCTGTTCAGTTTTTCAAAGCTGAACATGGCGCCGCTCAGCACCATCATGGGGATCATCACCAGCGGGATCAGAATGTATATGGTCACGGCTGAGTCGAAGGCCGATGAGATGATCAGACCGATCATATTGGCACATGCCGCCACCGAAAACAATGCAAAAAAATAGGAAAATGTCATCTGCCGGATCCCCAGCACATTGTTCGCGATCAAGACGAAGATGATGGTCTGCAAAGCAGACATGAAAAAGATGTTGACCACCTTGGCCGACAGGTAGGCCGAGCGGCTCAGGTGTAAGAACTTCTCACGCTTTAAAATCTTCCGGTCCCTGAAGATCTCCTCGGCGCTCATGATCAGCCCCAGGAACAGGGCCACGATGATCGCCATAAAGATATAGATGGGAATGTTCTCATTCTCCCTGAAGATGTACCTGTTACTCGTAGGATCTGCAATGTACCTGATGATGTACGAAAGGATGATCGCCAGCAGCGGGGCCACGCCAAGGACCAGGCTCATGTACTGCCGGTTGCCGATCTTCGACCTCAGGTCACGCCGGAGGTAGTTCACAAGCTGACCGCCCCATCGCGGGAGTTTCAGCTGGACGGGTGGTTTTTCACCTGCCGCATCAGGCTGACCGCGATGCCGGCTGTTCTCAAAGTAGTTGTGCCACCTGGCCGGACTGATCTTTCGTTGCGCGGTGTAGTTTCCAAACTCATCCACCTGCCTCGCCTCCAATATATTGAATAGCTGTTCGGGATTCACATTTCCACACACCGGGCACTCCCCGACGCCATAGTTCACCTGGTTGTCAATCTTCCTGAAATGGACCACCGCCTCCACGGGATTGCCGTACCAGACCATGTACCCGCCTTCATCCAGAATAATCACCTGGTCGAACATCTTATATAGTTCAGAAGAGGGCTGGTGGATCACGTTAAAAATAAGTTTCCCGCGCGTGGTCAGCTCCCGCAACAGGTCCATCACATTTTCAGAATCACGCGACGACAGTCCCGATGTGGGCTCGTCCAGGAACAGGATGGCCGGTTCCCTGATCAGCTCCAGGGCGATGTTGAGCCGCTTGCGCTGTCCGCCCGAGATGGTCTTGTTCATCACCGAACCCACCTTCAGATCCTTTTTCTCCAGGAGTCCCAGGTTGTCCAGCACCCGCTCCACCCTGGACCGGATCTCCTTATCATCCAGGTCCCGGAAACAGAATTTCGCATTGAACCAAAGGTTCTCAAACACCGTAAGCTCCTCCACCAGCAGGTCATCCTGCGGAACATACCCCATCACCCCGTGGAGTCGGTTGTCGTCGGCATTGATATCTGCACCATTCACCTTCACCACACCGGAGGTGGGCGAATACATCCCGGAAAGCACGTTCAGCAGAGTGGTTTTCCCCGATCCGCTTGCGCCCATGATCCCGATCATGTTGCCCTGCTCGGCGCTGAAGGAGATCTCTCTCAACCCTTTGACATTCCCGGGGAAAGAATAGGAGATCCGTTCCGCCTGGAAGGCGATCTTCTCATCGCTGTGACGCGACAGGAAATTGGCTGTGATATCGCTGTAGTAGATCGGGAGGCCGCTCGGGAAGCGAATGCTGCTCCCGTTGGCCAGGATGTAAATGGTGCCGGGGATGACCGGGTGGCCGTTGAGCTGGACCTCCAGTTTGCCGTCGTATTGCAGGAAATAGAGCTCCACCGACGGCACCCGCAGGATGTACATCTCCCGGTCGGTCCCCTCGGCGATGATCCGGTTTTCAGCCTCCGGGACTTTGTCGGGCGGGTGGATCAACAGCAGGTTTTCCATCCCGGCAGGACTCCGATCGGCGGCAGTGACGAAATTGTAGATGTCGGTGTATTCTCCCCTGTTTATCCTGAATACATCGGCCAGGGTCTCGATGATCTCCACGCGTTGTCCGGTGAGTTTGTACTCGGTATTGATCAGCTCCATGGACCTGATCAGCACGACCACCTTCTGTTGCTGGTTGAGGGTTTTTGAAATCTTCTTGCCGATCTTCAGGATCTTGACCGAATCGAGGACGGAGGTGAGTCTCTTTTTCTTCTCTTTTTTGGCTTCCTGGTCCGACCTGGCGGTCTCCAGGAACAGCTCAAAATATTCTTCGGCGGATTCAACGCCGATCTGTTGCACAAGAAAATTCTTCACATAGGATCTCTCCTTCACGGACAATCCACCATCCTGTTTGATGATGATGGCAAACAGCTCCATCAGCGCACGTAAGATCTCCTCACTCATCCCGGAAGATTACGTTATTTTTTGAACCAGAGGTAATCGAATTTGAGATCGACCATTTCGGCATATTCTTCGCCCGCCTCCTGCATGTCCTCATCCGTTTCCAGGGATTGCCACCTGACGAGTACCTCCTTGCCCTTTTTACTGATCTCTTCAAGGATCATCAGGATGTCGAGGATTAGCTTGGAGGATGCCGTATTGAAGTAGACCAGCTTGAAGTCAAAAACCGTTTTGTCAAGCGGATCAGATTTATAGTGTTTCAACCACTCCAGCACCGGGGTATAATAGTCCACCACATCCTCCGGCATCGATTTTCCGGATATTTCAAAATGTCCTTCCTCCCTGTTGAATACAACCAGGGGCGTATCATCTTTGGGTTCAATTCTTAGCGCTGCCATATTTCTTATCTTGTAATTTTTACACTGAACAGGAAAAAGGAGATCTCTTCGTCCTTCTTCACAAAGCTGAATTCCATTTCATTGGAGGTCTTCCTCCTGATATCGATAAACCCGAGTCCGGCTCCCCCTTTGGAAGATAGAGATCCTTCCATAAGTTTGTCTTTATACAGGTCATTCAGTTTATCTCCGGAAAGGGGATTGATCTTCTTTAAAAATGTTTCCAGGTCATTTACATGGCTGGTACGGATCACATTGGCGGTAAAAACGATGTAGTATTTTTCAGACTGGCTGACCAGCAGTGCACCGCGCCCGGGGTAATGATCCTTCCCGTCCCCGTAAAAAGCTTCGGCATGGCGGTTCACATTCTGCAGGCACTCCACCATGATGTGGTAAAGCTTTCTGCGCACCGGTTCCTTTTCCTTTTCGTTTTCCAGCTTCTCTTCCACCATGGAGGTGATAGCTTTCATGACCTGGTGCGTTACATCACCATCGTAGGCAACAATGATTTCCTTGGCAAGGAGTTTACTGTAGTGCTCTTCGATGAGACTGAAGTATCCCTGAATGTCATCCATTGGGCGTGGATTTTTCAAATTTTTTTGATCATTTGTCATGGTCCGCCACACGACTGTTATCCTGCGAATACGTAAGGAGATAAATATAAATATAAATGAAATATAATGTACCAATTATACGGAAAAAACCCCGTGATGTTACATCAGAAGCCGATCCCGATCATCAATACATCGTCGATCTGCACCTCTTCCCCTTTCCATTGGTCGAAATCAGCCCGGAAGGTCTCGTTAAACTGTTTGATCGTAAATCCGGGATTGTTCAACAGTTTTTCCCTGACCCTGGCGGGTGAATATTTCAGCCCTTCCGGTCCACCCATCTGGTCGGTCAGTCCGTCAGAGAAAAAGAAAATCTTGTCACCCGGCAGCCGGTCCACGCGGTGGGTGGTAAATTCCTGTTCCGGCTTCCTCGGATTTACAAGTCCGCCGATTGCCTTCCGGTCTCCTTTGTAAACACTAACTTCCCCTTCGCGCAGTCGGTACAACGGACGGTGCGCCCCGCTGTATTCCATCCGGCCCCCCGATTTAAAGATCTTACAGAATGCCAGGTCCATCCCGTCCCTGGTATCAGGATTCGTCTGGTCCTGCTTGAGGGTGCGCCTCACTTCGCCGTTCAGGGCATTCAGGAGTTCCCCGGGCGATTTCCCGGCGTTCATGGAGGTGATATTGTTCAGCAGGAAAAACCCGATAAAGGAGAGCAGCGCTCCCGGTACACCATGACCTGTACAGTCGATCGCTGCAATGAACCATGCATCTTCCGATTCATAAAACCAGGGGAAATCCCCGGAGATGACATCCTTTGGCTTGTAGAAGATGAAACTTTCGGGGAAGGCTTTTCGAATGCCTTCTGTGGAGGGCAGGATCGATGACTGGATCCGTTCCGCATAGTTGATGCTGTCCTGTACCTTTCGGTTCGTGACCTTGATCTCCTGCTCTATCCTCCTGGCTTCCGTGACATCATGTCCGACAAAGAGGATGGTCTCCAGCTCGTTGTTCTGGAATTCAGGGATGATGTTGAAATTCACCGTTCGCTCACCTTTTTTTCCACCCATTTCGACAGGGATGGATTCTTCGAGATTCATCTTCGCCGGCTTGCGGGAGATTTTGTGGATCGCATTTTCGATGATCGCATCCAGGGCTTTGTTGAGGATGATGTCATGGATGGAACGGTTCAGCATATCAGAAAGGGGAATCCTGGTGTAGTCTTCCACCACGGGGTTGGCATAATGGATGATGCCGTCGGTATTGATCCGCAAGATCAGGTCAAGCGAATTCTCCGAGAGGGACTGCATCCTGGAGGTAAGCCGCTGTTCCTTTTCAATCAGTTTTGTTTCGGTGATGTCATGTGTATTGAAAACATACCCCTTTATCGAAGGATCATCCAGCAGGTTCCTGATGCTGGACATGAGGGAGACCCGTTTGCCGTCTTTGCGGAGAAATTCATATTCCAGCCGTACCGTCTCTTCCGGTTCCTGCAGCAGCTGCTCAAAGGCCTTCCTGATGGCCGTGCTGCTCTTCTGATCAATGCGCTCGAAATCTTTTCCGTTGAGCATTTCCTCCCGGGAGTACCCAAGGATATGTTCCACAGACGGACTGATATAGGTGAGTCGGAAACTCCGGTCATAAATGGAGATGACCTCTGATGTATTTTCCAGGAGCCAATGCAGCCTGTCCTGGGCCAGCTTCTCCTCCCTGATCTTCTGTTCAAGTTGGATATTTGCCTGTTGCAGCTCCTCCTGCGTCGTCTTCATCTCCTCCGCATTCTCCTTCAACACCTGTTCATTCTCCTGCAGCTCGGCGGTCATGTTCCGTGACTCCTCCAGCAGTTGATGAGTGCGCATATTCACACGCAGGTTGAACAGCGTGCGTGCGATGATCTCCCCGAGTTCGAGCATGAACTGGATGGAGAGCTTCGGGATGCGTGTATCCAGGAATGCAAATTCCACAACTCCCTGCAGCTGTTCATTGGTGATGAGCGGAACCAGCAGGATGCTGCCAGGTTTTTGGTCGCCCAGTATCCCCGAAGTGATGGTCACATACTCCTCCGGGATCTCGGTGCGGTAGATGTAATCCATCTCGTACGCACATTGTCCCACCAGTCCTTCGCCGATCCCAAATACCTGGTCGATATATTTTCGCCTGTTATAGGCCATGACCGCAACATTCCGCAGCTCCTTTTTCTCCTCGTCATACAGGTACATCGCACCCTGTACTGCATTGATGTATATACTCAGCTGGGTCAGGACCTTGTAAGACAGTTCGTCTATGTCGTTGTACAATCGAAGCACCCTGGAAATCATCTCCTTTCCCTCCGTGATCCAGGTCAGCTCCCGCTCCTTCCTCCTGTTTGACCTGATGTTGAGGTGGATCAGCCGCAGAGATATACCAGGTTCGGCATTCAGCATTCCCGGGAATTCATCCGGGTCGGCACCTTCCGACAGCTCACGTGCAAATTGCGCATTTCTTTCAATAAGGTTGCTCATCCGGTCCATCTCCTTATCGTATTCCCCGGTGAATTTTCGAAGGTTGCGCCTGGCGGCGGAAAGGATCACGAGGATATAGAGCGGCAACCCCTCGAACAGGAAGAGCACAGGATTATCGCGGTGAAACTGCAATGCCCGGGAGAGTGAGAAGCCAATCTCTTCATTGTAACCTGAAACGAGAAATCCGGCCAGGACGATCAGCAACCCCGCAGTGGCATACAGCCAGATGTTCCTGGTGTGTATTGACGATCGGTATTGCAGTTTAGACTGTCTCATTTTGTGCGCTTCGTTTTGAAGGATCCGGTTTCATCAAATTTCCCGGATAGCTCCCTGCAGATCAGCTGGAACAGTTGCTCCAGGTTGCTGTCAGACCACCTGAACCCTGCCACCTCGATCACCGCTACTACCCGGTCACCGGATACCAGGGGTGCGATACACAGGTAGGAAGGCGTCCCCGAACCAAGTCCGGAAAAAACACTTTTTGTCGAATCTGAGATATTCCTGTAAACGGTCACCTGCCGGTTTTTCACGGCCTGTCCCGTGAGCCCTTCGCCCTCTTTGAAGGAGTAGGGTCCACTGGTATGGGGAAGGGCATAGGTGGCCGTGGATTCAAATACACCTCCCTTTCCCTGCAGGTAAATGACACCCGACATGATCTCGATCTCGGATACCAGCAGGTCGAGCAGTCCGACACCCCATTTTTCAACAGGTTCAGACAGATCGGTCCTCCGGACGATCTTCCCCGACACTGTCTGGATATCCAGTTGTTCTTCGTCTCCCTGGACACTCCTTTTCTTTTTTACAATTGTCGTCTTATGGGATCCCTGACTGCTCATGCGCCGGGCAAGTGAGCGCCGTGAGGCGGGCAGGAACAGAACCGTTGCGGCAGCGGCAAGAATTACCCAGGTGATCATGGAAATAAAGAAGGAGAAACCGCCTGCATTACCCGGAAGCCAGACCAGGATCAACAATGCTGTTGCGGCGACGATCAGCGTAAAATACGCCAGCCAGGTTGTGATGTATTGCTGTTTACGGATCTTCATCGGGGATCGGCCAAATTTTGAATAAAATTAATGATTTTATCAGCTTCCAGGACATGGGCAGGCTGAAACAGGTCCATGGCTGATTGCGGCATCACCGAAACCTCCGCTTCAGCAGGATCCTGGACGATTGTCATCCCGCCGGAATCGTGGATATTCTTCAGCCCTTCTGCACCATCATTGTTGGCACCTGTCAGCAGGATGCCGGTCAAGTCTTCGCCAAAGACCGTGGCAGCTGAATTAAATGTAACATCAATGGAGGGCCGTGAATAGTTCTGCTGAGGTTTATCATTCAGCGTAAATGTATTTTCAGTGGCAAATTCCAGGTGACGATTGGCCGGGGCGATATATACAATTCCTGCCTTGATCTCCTCGCCATCAACCGGTTCCTGTATCGCTACGGCGGACTGGGAGGAGAGTGCCGGGATAAATCCCTGGTAGGCAGCCCGATTGCGATGGACACAGATGATCAGCGGGAATAAAAATCCCGGCTTCAGGATCGAAACCATTTTCGAGATGATCCTGAAACTGCCGGCCGATCCTCCTATGACAACGGGGCCATTCATCATATATAATTTTCTCCAATTACTAATTTGAATCGCTCCTGAGGCGTTCGATCTCCCTGTTGGCCTCTTCAAGCAGCTGGTACTTCAATTTCTTCTCTGTAATATCCTGCGCAAGCATGTAGATCTTGTAGATCACACCCTCTTCGTTCTTCACCGGAGAATAGGTCGACATGAGCCATACCTCTTCTCCCGTGGGTTTTGTCCGCCGTGTGGCCCCCTCCCATGTCTTTCCCCTGAGCATCTCCTGCCAGATCCTGTCGAATTGCTCCTTCTCCGCATCCTTCAGGAACAGCCGGTTGTTTCTTCCCAGGATCTCCTTCCTGTTCAACCCTGTAGTAGCCTCGAAATTAACATTTATATCCAGGATGATTCCTTCCTGGTCAAGCTCCGCCTTGATGATCGAACTGTTCACGGCTTCGTCCAGGCTCTCCATCTCCTGTTTCTGCCTGTTAATTTCAGCAGCTTGCTGCTCCAGGTGCTCCTGTTGCTTTTTTGCCCGCGAAATATCCACGGCAATGTTCAGTATTTTGAAGATCTCCCCCTCCTGGTTCCGGATCGGCGTGTAGGTCTGCTGTAACCAGATCTCCTTTCCTGAGAAGAGGCGGAACAGCTCCTCCCTGGAAATGCTCTTTCCCTCCTTCAGCTCTTTCCAGAATTTTTTATACCCTTCCGAATATCGGTCAACGATGGCAAATTCGGTATGGTGTTTTCCCAGGATCATCTCTGCCGGTGATTCAAGCAGCTCGAGGAACTTTTCATTGACATGGGTAAACCGGCCATTCAGGTTATATTCTGCCACAAGGGAGGATTCGTTCATGGCATTCAGTATGCCGGTGATCTCCGACTCCTTCTTCTGTGATTCCACCTGCGCTTTTTCGAGCTTCTCCAGGTTCAGCTTCATCTCCTCCTCCTGCCGAAGCAGTTTTTCGGCCTGCTCCTGTGATTGCCGGAGAAGGGAAGCGGTACGTTCATTGGTCTTCACAGCATTCAGGGTGGAGGCAATGCTGTCTGCAAGCTGGTCCACAAAGTCCAGTTCAAAGGGTTCGATCTTCCGGAAGGATGCCAGCTCCAGGATCCCCAGGATCTCGTTTTCGATCTTTAACGGCACCAGCAGCACATAGCGCGGTCGTGTCTGCCCGACCCCGGAAATCACATCACTGTAATCCTCAGGAATATCATCGATGTAGATCTTCTCCTGTTCAACCGCACATGTTCCCGGCAAACCCTCTCCAAATGCAAAGGTTCGGTCGATATATTTACGGCGATCGTATGCATATGCTGCAATGGTCTCCAGGTGATCCCGGTTCCCCACAGTGTCGGAGGTCAGGAAGATCGTACCCATCTCCACACCCAGGTAGGTGACCAGTTTTTGTATGACCAGGAAAGAGAGTTCCTTTGCATTTTCACGTTCCGACCGCAGGATCTCGGCAAATTCTGCGATACCATCCGACATCCAGTGCTGCTTCTGGTCCTCATTTTGTCTTAACGTCTCTTCATGCCGGATCGTTTGCAGGTGATCGGCCAGGACCCTGATCTCGTTGCCCAGGATGTCCTCTTCCCCGGTCCTCATGGAACCGGTCTCTCCACCTTCAGCAATGGTCTTCAGGAACCGGGCTTTCTGTTTTTGCTTTTCCAGGAAACTGTTCAGCTTCGCCGAGATCTCAGTGAATTCAGCGGCACCCGACAAGTGGATCTTCTTCTTCCGGTTTCCCCTGTCAAGATCATCAGAGAAACGCCTCAGTCTGCTTATATTCCGGTAATTGCTGATCTCGTTTACAGAGAAGAACAAGGTGATCGAGAGCAGGCTGAGGAAAAGTACGATGAAGAGGTTGAATGCGTACCTCCGCTGAAGACGGAATGTTGTGTCGAACATTTGTTCCCGGATCTCTGTGCGCAACCTGATCACCGGGTCGATGTAACGGGTGTGAACCACATCGAACGATTCTTCGGGAGGAAATTTGCCGGATGACTGGTCTTTGGCTACCCCTTCAAGCACATTGATGTATTTGAGAGTCTTAGCGGTAGCCGACTGGATATCAGACGATTGACGCATCCACTCGTTCTGCGTCAGCCTGTGCAGCTCACTCCTGAAGGTTGTGAGACTTTCATCCAGTGCAGCTATCTCAGCACTGCTCCCCCTGGTGCTGTCGGCCAGTGACACATAAAGCTCCTCCAGCTGGTGATCGATGCGGTGGACCCTGTCGAAATTGCTTTCGAATCCATTCTCCAGCTCCCGCAATCCTTCAACAGCGTTGAGCGTATGCAGGAGTGTCAGCCCCGAGATCAATGTGAAAAGTACAATGATCACGATCAGGTAGAAAAACCTTGCCTTTACAGATATGCGGTCGGCCAAACTCATCTCAGGCATCCTTTTTCATTCTGACATAGTAATTGTTCTGTTTCTGGAAATATTTTGTACCCGGACCGATGATCGATTCATGAAGACCAAGGACCAGGCATCCACTTTCCCGCATGCTTCGGTGAAACAGGCGCAGTACCTTGTTCTGAAGCTCATAATTGAAATAGATGATCACGTTCCGGCACATGATGATGTCAAAATTCAGAAAAAAAAGATTGTCATCCTTTACCAGGTCGATTTTCTTATACACAGGTTTGGACCGTAAAAACTCCTTCATCTGGATCAGGTCACGCGATTCATTGATCTTCAGGTATTTTTCATGGGTTTTGAACTGCTGCCCGGTCGCCTCAGACATACCGGGTGAAAACACATCGTTGAAGTTGCTGATGTACTCCCTGTTGAAACGCAGTCTGTAGTCACCCTTCTTTGCAATCTTCATCACATCGGAATTGATATCGCTGGCATAGATGTTCGCCCTTTCCAGCAGTCCGAACTGGTCCAGCGCGATCATCATGGAATAGACCTCCTGTCCCGTGGAACAACCCGAATGCCAGATGTTGATCGACGAATGCAATTTGAACCGGGGAAACACCTTTTGGATGATGTGCTGCCAGATCGTCGGATCCCGGAACAATTCGGTGGTGCTGACGGTGATCTTTTTAACGATCTCCTCAAGCGCCTCTTCGTCGGTCCGGATCGTTTCAATCAGGCGATCAAAATCCGAACCATAGCTGTCCAGTATCCTGTTCAGCCTTCTCCTCAGGGAGTTGGCCGAGTAGTCACTGAAATCATAATCGGAATATTCACTGATGGTCTCCTGGAACAGCCGGATATCCCTTTCCCCGATATCTTTTTCGTTGATTGCCATGCACGCGCATCGTCATTGTAAATCTAATGATTTCTCGGCGAACACCAAACGTCGGCCAGCGAATTGGCAGGGATGTATTTTCTGCAATCCAACAGTTTGGACGGCTCACTTTTATGGATATCTTTGAATGGACCAACAACACTTCCATGAAGATCGGTGTGCTAAAATACCCTGGCGGTCACGGGGATACTGAGCTGATCCACATCCTGGGCGATCACTTCAACATGGATGTACGGGAAATCTGGTACCGTGAGGAGGCGTACGCCGACATTGACCTGCTGTTCATCGGGGGCGGTTTTCCATGCAAAAATACCGTGCCAGGAAAATCCTGCCTGGACGAGTCCCCGGCACTAAATTTCCTACCCGAATTTGCTAAAAATGGCGGTGCGATTGTCGGCGTCGGCAATGGTTTCCGTTTCCTGAGTGAAGCCGGACTGCTGCCCGGAGAGCTGCAACAGAACAGTGGAGAGAAATTTATCTGCCGACAGGTATATCTCAAACCCGAAAACCACGTGAGCCACATGACCTCCGGACTGGATCCCGAAGGCATCTACCGCGCACCTATCGCAACCGCCTATGGAAATTACCGTGCCGACGATGACACCCTGGTCAGAATGCGACAGGAGGGACAAATCCTTTTCCGTTACTGCGACTACGAGGGAAGGATCACCGAAGCGGTCAATTTCACCGGTGCGACGGACAATATCGCCGGGGTCTGCAACCGGGAAAAAAATGTATTCGGACTCATCCCGCAGCCGGAGAGAGCCGTATCGGAATTCGGGAGTAAAGCCGACGGGAACATCATCCTCGGTGCCTTCCTGGGAGAACTCACCAAGTAGCTGTTTTTTGTATGCTGAACGGTACGCCTGTCCGGGTTTTCTGGCTTACGCTGAATGTTTCGTGCTCTCCCGGGAGAATCCTTTAAATGTATTGCTGTGGATCATCAGGCAGAAAAATGGTTTTTTCCTCAGGGAATTCCATCTTCAAGGCACCCAGGGAGACCAGGTTGATCAGGATGTTCTGAAGTGCTTTTTTTCCCAGCGAGGTCTCCTGTTTCAGGGTGTCAAAATCGGCCGATTCATTAAGATCCAGAACCTCCAGTACCTTTTTTTCATTTTCAGAATATGCGATGAACGTCCCACTGGAGCGTTTTTCGCGTTTCCACACCTGCAGGAGGATGTAATCGGCCAGGAAATTATTGTCCCGCACCCTGTGGTAGGCCACCCACTTGCCCCGGTCGTCCTGGGCATAATGCGGTCTTTTTTCCGAGGGTTCAACATTGATCTCCAGGATTGTTTTTCCCTCTGCCTCACGCCTGTTGCCCCTGAAGGGAACCTCGGGCCTGCAGTACATGGAGGCCGCTGCATCGATCATGTAAAATTCTTCATCGGAAATGATCCCCTTGATTCTGCCATTGTCTTTTACCCCGATCAACAGGCGTCCCCCATCGGTGTTGGCAAACGCCACCAGGGTCCTGGCGATCTTTTTTGAACTGGTGATCTCAAATTTAAAATCCTGCCGCTGATGCTCTCCATCGGCGATCAGATCACTGATATATTTCTCATCATCTCGCATTTACAAAGGAAAATTGTTGTCGGGGCAGAATGTGTAAATTGATGAACTACAATTCCTTGTTGATGCAAAGATAAGCAAGCTGAAACGGAGAAGCAGCATTGTTTAGGATTTTTTAAACTGAATTGTTAACTTTCATCCCTTGTTCTACAGCAAGAAGATCATCGATTAATTACCAATTAATAAAAACCAATTACCATGAAAAAACCTGAACAAAAACAGGTAGAGAACAAAGTTTCGAGGAGAAAGTTTGTTGCAACATCTGCAGCTGCAGCTGCGGGTCTGACCATCCTTCCAAGTGGAGTCATCAGTGCCAGGGGGCGTACGGCACCCAGCGATAAACTCAATATTGCCGGTATCGGCATCGGCGGGATGGGACACTCAAACATCAATAACCTGAAATCTCAGAATATTGTAGCCCTTTGTGATGTAGACTGGGCATATTCCAAAGGAACTTTTGAGGACTATCCGAATGCCAAGCGCTACAAGGATTACAGGAAAATGTACGATGACATGATGGACACGATCGATGCAGTTGTCGTTGCCACACCAGACCATACGCATGCGATCACGGCGATGCAGGCCATCCAAAATGGCAAACATGTGTATGTCCAGAAGCCATTGACACATACGGTTTATGAATCACGTATGCTGCGCCTCGAAGCAGCGGAAAACAAAGTGGCCACCCAGATGGGGAACCAGGGAAATTCCGGCGAAGGAGTGAGGACCATGTGCGAGTGGATGTGGGACGGCGCCATTGGTGAAGTGGAACGTGTACATGCATGGACCAACAGGCCGATCTGGCCACAGGGACTGGAACGTCCTGAAAACGGAATGTGGGTACCCGAAACACTTGACTGGGACCTCTTTATAGGACCTGCAAAAATGAGGCCTTACCATGAAGCCTATACACCCTGGAACTGGAGAGGCTGGTGGGACTATGGAACAGGAGCACTTGGCGACATGGCATGTCACATCCTCGACCCGGTATTCATGGGTCTGCAACTTGGACATCCCGATTCAGTGCAGGGCAGCTCTACACAGTTCAATACCGAAAGTGCACCGCAATCTGAAGTTGTGCATTACAGGTTCCCTGCAAGAGAGAAAAAAGGAAAAATGAAAATGCCGGCTGTACATGTGACCTGGTACGATGGCGGAATGATGCCTGAAAGAATGCCGGAACTCAAGGACGGTGAGATGATGGGCGACTGGAGCGGTGGCGTGGTCTTCGAAGGTAAGAAAGGGAAGATCATGTGCGGATGCTACGGTGCAAACCCAAGGCTCTGGGTAGGAGGTAAGGAAGAAACCAAGGAGTACAAAGCTCCGAAGGTCCTTCGCCGAATCGAAACTTCACACGAAATGGATTGGGTAAGAGCATGTAAAGAGAGCCCGGAGAACAGGGTGGAAGCAAGCTCAAACTTCAATTACTCTGGACCACTGAATGAAATGGTCGTGATGGGGAACCTCGCAGTTCGCCTGCAGGATCTGAAACGTGAACTCCAGTGGGACGGTGAAGCAATGAAGATCAAGAACATCTCGGATAAGGACGAAGTGAGGATCGTTAAATCGGATACATTTACCATCCACAACGGTCACCCAAGCTTCGACACGCAGCATGAAACCATCAATGCAAAGCAGTTTGCAGAGGAGATGATCAAGCACGAATACAGGGATGGCTGGGAACTGATGTAGGACCTGCCTGACTGAAATTAAAAAAGCCGTTCGAAAGAGCGGCTTTTTTTTTCTTTGGGTTGGCAGGGTCTTATTCCCTGGCCGCCGCAAAATACTCAGGTGCAGTCTGCTTGCATATTGCAACCTGTTGTTTTTTTTACCATATTTGCCTGAGCCGATCACCAGCTGTGGATAAAACTGCAAATACCCGCCTATGAGCCGTACCCTCAGAGATGCCATACGGAATTTCTTCGCCTGGTTCAAATATGCAGCTGCCCGACTGGATCGTTTCAGGAGAACGAATTTCGTACTTTCAGAAAGGAACTGGAGATGGATCACGGCATCAGCCGTGCTCGTCCTGCTTCTTTTCATGTCAGGTTACCTCGGAGTTATTGCAGGAGACGTGACCGGTACCTGGCTGATTGTCGCCCTGATCTTGTTCATCATCTTTCCTTTGATGGTTGGGGCAATGATTAAAACAGGAATCAAGGTTGCCTCTCGAATCCCATCAGGTGCGAGCTGGCTCCTGTTTGCCGCCGGGGCAATTTTCTTCGTTTACTTCTCATTTTCCTTCAAAGCATTGCTGGTACTGCTCTTCTACATGTTGTTCACCTTTGTCTTTATCTTTGGAGCCCTTTCCAATATCTCCAGCCAAAACTGGAAGTCATATCCCAGGTTCAAAAAACTTGTCAATGTATTTTTCCTTACCATCGGCAGCTGCAACCTGTTGATCGCCACTTTTTTCCTGGCTTATCCCGGTCCGCCGGTACAAGCCAGTGAGGATTTCAGTTTCGATGCAACATCCCTCCCTGAGCAATTGAATGCCGATGACCCCTCAATGCCGGGTCCGTTTGAAACTGTTTACATGACCTACGGTGTGGGGACAGACCGATACAGGGAGGAATTTGCAGGTGAGGCTGACATGGTTTCCGGGTCGGTGGATGGATCTGCCTTCATTGATGGCTGGGACAAGCTTGCGGGAAAGCTGCGAACCCTTTACTGGGGTTTTGGTCCTGACAGTCTGCCCCTGAACGGTCGGATCTGGATGCCGGAGGGATCAGGACCCTTCCCGGTGGTCCTGATCGTGCACGGGAATCATTTCGACCGTGATTTTTCAGATGCAGGGTACGAATACCTCGGGGAGCACCTGGCATCACATGGTTTTATGACCGTTTCGGCAGATCAGAATTTCCTGAACCACGGGATGACCAATTTTAGCCATTCCCTTTCCGAGGAGAACGATGCCCGGGGATGGATACTCCTGAAACACCTTGAGCTGATCAGGGAGTGGGGTGAAGATCCCGGGTCCCCCCTCTACAGGAAAACCGATATCGGAAATGTGATCCTGGTCGGTCACTCCCGGGGAGGCGAAGCCGTGAATATTGCAGCATGTTTCAACCAATTGCCCTTTTACCCTGAAGATGCCTCCCGGGAATTTGAATTCGATTTTGGCATCAGGGGAATCGTGGCGATCGCCCAGGTGGATGGTCAGTATAAGCCCGCCAACAGGCCCACACCGCTTCAAAACGTAAATTACCTTTCCCTGCAAGGGTCGATGGATGCCGACCTGGAATCCTATTCAGGACTGGCCCAGATGAACAGGATCCGGTTCACCGATTCGGTCTACCATTTCAAGGCGGGACTCTACATCGAAAACGCCAACCATGGTCAGTTCAATACCTCCTGGGGAGACAACGATGTTGGTTTTCCCAACGGAATGTTGCTGAACCGGCGGAGACTCCTGTCGGGCGAGGACCAGCAGCAGGTTGCCCTGGTCTACATTACCGCTTTCGCGAAGGCATCCATTGGTAACCATGACGCATACCTGCCACTGATGGCTGACTACCGGACCGGCGCGGAATGGCTGCCATCAACCCGTTTCGTGAACCAGTTCATGGATAATAGTAACATCATCCTGGCCGATTATGAAGAGGACATCGACCTGACGACAGGCTCTCTGCCGGGGGTGCAGATCCGGTTTTCTCATCTGGCCGTTGTCAGCGAACAGGATGCATGGCTCAACAAAGGGCAGATTGGATCCAGTGCAGTTTGTATCGGTTGGAACAATGCCGGGTACCAGGATGCGGGAACATACTCGATCACCCTTCCCCACGGAATGGTTCTTCCCGACAGTTTGTCCAGCCTTAGGATCGATGTGACAGGGATTGACGAGGATCCGGGCGACCGCTTTGGTGCAATGGATGAGGAGGAGCAGGATATGATGCCGGACCAGGCGAAGGGAGCAGAGAACGCTGAGCAGCAGGACGACGGTGAAGAGACAGATCCGACAGCCATCGGATTCAGTATCTGCCTGGTGGATGCGCAGGGTGATTCAGCCATCGTCTCCACCCTGGACCATTTCCCGGTCTCCCCGCCTGTTGTGCCTCACATATATAAACTGAAGATCTTTGGCGGAGAGGGGGCGGCAGAGCCGATTCCCCAGTTCATCTCTGTCGGAACAGAACATTTCACTTCCCGGAACCCCTCCCTGGACCTCAGGGAGCTCAGATCGATCCACCTGGTATTCGACCAGGGTGAAAAGGGGATGCTCTATATTGACAACATCGGATTTCAAACCAAATACTACCAACACCTATGAAAAAAGTAGCATTCAAATTATTGCTGGCCACCGCGATTGCCGGCCTGGTCTCCTGCAGCAGTCCTGCAGAGAAAAATGAAGAATTTAAAGAATTTACCGTGCACCGGGGAACCAACATTGCACATTTCCTGAGCCAGAGTGACAGGCGTGGGGCAGAGCGGGAAGCCTTTTTTACCCGTGAAGATGTACAGTTGATCGATTCCCTCGGATTCGATCACATCAGGCTCCCGATTGATGAGGAGCAGATGTGGGATGAGCAGATGGTACGCCATGAAGATGCCTTTGAACTGCTTCACAGTGTGATCGAATGGGCCGGGGAGGAAGAACTTCGCGTGATCGTTGACCTGCATATCCTTCGTTCCCATCATTTTAATGAGGGAGAAAAGCCGCTTTGGACAGATCCTGCTGAGCAGGAGCGTTTCTTTGACCTGTGGCGGGATCTCTCTTCGGAGCTTTCGGTATATCCAAACGGACAGGTGGCCTATGAGTTGATGAATGAAGCTGTTGCCGATGATCCTGCACAGTGGAATGATCTGATCGCCAGGGTAAGCGAAATACTGAATGAACTTGAGCCGGAACGCACCATCGTCTTGGGATCAAATCGCTGGCAGGGATATGAAACCTTTCCGGAACTGGAAGTTCCTGCTTCGGATACAAATATCCTCCTGAGTTTTCATTACTACAATCCCTTTGCACTGACCCATTACCAGGCGAGTTGGACCGGCATTTATAAGTACGATGGCCCTGTGCAGTATCCCGGTCAGATTGTAAAGGAGGAAGATCTTGAAGGGTATCCGGATGCACTGGCAACGCAGATGAAGTGGGCCGGAAAGTATTTCACTTCCGATACGATCCGGGCCAACATGATGATACCCCTGGAGGTTGCGAGGACGCATGACCTGCCCCTTTACTGTGGTGAGTTCGGTGTCTATAAACCAGCTCCCAGGGAGGATGCCCTGCGCTGGTACGATGATATGATCAAAACCATGGAATCACTGGACATTGCCTGGGCAAACTGGTGCTACAAGGGCAGTTTTGGCATTTTCCTTGAAAATGGAGAGGTGGACCAGGAGCTCATGGAGATCTTTTTCCAGGAGGTGGAATAGGGGAATTTGCCAGGGGATCAAAACCCGACAATCGAGGCGATCATCTCCGCTCCAGCAGTTCTGTGATGCGGCTGGTAACGGAATGAACCAGCCTGGCATCGGAGGCTTTTAAAAACGACATCCTTTCAAGGATCCGGTGGTATAGTGGAGTGGATGGCAGGATCCCTGCTTTCTCCAGGAGCATTGAAGTTCGCTCCTCCAGCGCTCTCCAGGATGCCTCATTGGAAGAAGGTTCCTGTTCTTGTGCTCCAGAGGCAGATGGATATGTGATGGAAGAGAGTTCATAGGCGATCACCATCACTGCCTGCGAAAGGTTGAGGGATGGATAGGGGGCATACATCGGGATGGTGACCCCGGCATTGGCCTGCCGGATGATGGATCCCGGGAGTCCGCTCTCCTCGCTTCCGAAGATGATCCCGATCCTACCAGCCACAGGAAGTTTTCCTTCAACAAAACTACCCAGTTCAGAGGAGGGGAGGTAGTCCACCTTGGCAGCCTTTTTCTTGGCCGTTGTACAAATCGTAAAATCGATGTCTTCCACCGCATCGGCATAACGCTCATAGACAGTACAGTTCTCAAGGAGATCCCGGGAACCATGTGCCATCATCCGGGCTTCATCGGTAAGATGGGCCACAGGATTCACCAGTCGAAGATCACTGAATCCCATGGTCTTCATTGCTCTTGCACATGCCCCTATGTTCCCCGGGACTCCGGGTTGATACAGGATAAAACTGATTGTATTGTGTTCCATGACCAGGTTTCGGTTGTTCATCTCAAAGATAATCAAGATAATTGTGTATTTTTCGAAGACGAACTTTATGAAATCAATTGTCATATATCTCATCATTGCGATGACAATCTTTGCCGGATGCAGGGACAATGCGCGTAAAGTGATCCGTGATTCCGTGAAAGACAAGCTGGACACATATCCTGCCTCGACACTCCGGGATCTGTATAAATCCTATTTCCAGGATTACTATGGACCGGGTCATCTTATTTCAGATACCACCCGTGCCCGCAAATACCTGGAATACGAGCTTGGGCTTGAGGATTACAAGGACACAGTAATGCTGGATCCTGCCGGGTACGAAGGAAATTTCTACCGGGTCAATCTCCTCCTGCTGAAGGAGGGAACAATTCCAACAGATGTGTTCATGAAATATTTCCTTGAGAGTGCAGGGTCCGTTCAACCGCTGCCGGTACCCGACTGGAAAAAGAGATGGGAAGTCATCCAGTCTGAGATCGATGCCGTTTCCCCCGACCTGCCCGGTTATGCTGCAGATCGCGAATTCATTGATTCACTGCTCCGACAGGGGGAATTCGTGGTGCACCATAGTGACCTGTTCATCCAGACCTATCATCCCCATTACCGGATCATTCACCGGGAGATCTTTGACGAACATCTTTCGGGGTACCTTGAACAGTAATCAAAGCTTCTCCAATGCCCTGATGATATGTCGTGCCCGGGCTGTAAATGCCACTGTATTATTGGACTTCTGGTCCTCCATGATGGTGATGAATTCATTGGATAATTCAGGGTAATCCTTAGCGATCTTCAGCAGGAGCTCCATGCTGTAAACTTTGATGGCTACGGGAACCGACTCTTTCTGGAGCCAATCGAGGCACAGGTCGGTTGCAACCCCTTGCTGCTCCTCAGGAATGTCATACCTGGCAAGCAATCGCAGGGCACTTCGGGTGACGCCATCGGGATGTGCAGCAGGGATCTCATTCCAGATCCTCCCGATATGTGGTTCAGCAAGCCATGGATGTTCTTCAGCCAGGTAGTCCATGATCCAGGTGGCGCGCCAGCATATTGGCATTTCACGTGAAAAGGCCATGTCAACCAGGGAGCTGTAACGTTCAGGATCCGGGCCGACCAAAGTCCCGATCTCCTCTTTTTTCAGACTGAGTATTTTGGTGGTCAGCAGATCAATGAGGTCCATGGCTGCTTCATTCATCAACTGATTTTCTACTCCTCTTCAGCCTGTTCTGTAGAATCCACTGCTTCCGGCATCATCCCTGACATGTTCATGATATTGTATTCCCCGGTATTGATGGAGTTCTTATGGTCGAGGTCGATATCTGTTACTGTCATGACTGTTCGTTTTTTGTCCGCGAGATCTTCAAGAATATACTCCATGACCATTCCATTGGTCGCATATGCATACGCGAATAATCCTGTGAAGGTGGAGTTTGTAAGATAGGACTTTTTAATGTCCCCGGAAAGGTCCTGGGTAATCCACATGGTTATGACATTATCATCCTCTTCATTTTCAATCCTGTATTCATCGCATTTGTATCCCAGGATCTTTTTGGTTTTACCGGTCATATATGTACTGTAAGGATCTGCATAATCCTCTTCAGCCATTTCTGATTCTTCGTCATCCTCAACTTCCAACTCCCCGGCAATGGCGGCTGACTGCTCTGGGCTGAACCCCATGGCGAACCCGGTCTTTTCCCCATCCGACTCAGACAATGTAAGCATCAGGTCGTTTTCTGCATCAAAGATGATGAGTGATTTGTCGGTTTCGTCCGGTTCACTGAACGTCATTCCGTAGTCGAGTGATTTTGAGTCAATGAAGGTAGTGTAGGTGGCATTGTCCACCGGGTCATCTTTTTCATAATTGATGATCGTCATCTCGATGAGTCCGTCGAATTCGTATACGGGTTTGGTGTTTACCTCCCCGGTCGAATCCGCCTCGATCCCCAATAGCTTGTTAAATGTTGCGTTGTATTTTTTCTCCACCCCTTTTTCAACCTCATTTTCCAGCTTTTTTTCTGTTTTTTTCCTGGCTGCCTGTGTACCTTTGTTGATCAATCGTGTTATGACCTGACTGTGTACAGCAGTCATGGAGGTTGCGATCATCATCACAAGCGAAAATGAAATGAGCTTTTTCATCATTTTGGAATTTAATATACGTTCAACAAAAACAATTCAGTCAGACTATGTTGGATAATTTCAACAGGGTTATGGCCGGAATTGTTCAGTATACAAAAGGCACATGCATTACCACCCCGGATTTTGTTTAAGCGTTCCCCTTGAGAGGTTGATCTCGTAAAGGGGGATGGGCAGGTATTCATTTTTCCCTTTTTGAAAGTAGGGGATTGTCTCTTCAATATCGATCCATGGATCATCTAGCAAGCTCCACCTGACCAGGTCGAAGAACCGCAGCCATTCGAATCCGAATTCCACGTCGCGTTCGTGCATGATTGCTTCACGTGTGACGGCGCCGATCGGTTCCAGGCCGGCCCGGTTCCTGACGGCATTGATGCAGTCGACACTGAGATCGGTGCTGGTCTCTCCACCGGCCATGAAATCTGCTTCGGCAAGCATGAGGAGCACATCGGCGTACCGCATAATCTTCAGGTTGGTCGGACCGTTGTTGCTCTGGTGTGCCGGGTTGAAATACTTTGCCCAGCCAAATCCTTCCGTGATCCCGCCGTTCATATGCAAATCCTCCTGCCAGAGAGTGGGTTCGACCGATTGGTCGATGTAATAGATCGTATCCCCGGGTTCATAGAACATCACATACCTCCTGGGATCATAGGTGAGTCCGGCAGGATGGGATGTGGTCTCTTCAAACTGATCCCTGTACTCGGCTGTGGGGGCAAGGTTTTTGTATCCTTCCGGACCGTAATAGAGGGCTGTAATTGATCCGTCGGCCTGCCAGCCACCTTCCCAGACTTCCCACCCCCCATAATTGAACTGTATCTCGAAGATCGATTCCAGGTTGTTCTCGGAGTCGTAGGAATTGCCACCTGGTGTCTCCAGGTCGATGGCAGAGAAGTTGGCCTGGTAGGCATAGCAGTAATCCAGGGAATCGGTACCCTGGGCTGTCAGCAAACCATATACTCCCTCATTGTCAGCCAGGTCCTTCACCTGCTGCAGGAAAAACTTTGCGCTGTCCCATTGCTGATAATACAGGTACGTTTTCCCCATCATGGCCAGGGCGGCTCCCTGCGTGGCCCTGCCCAGGTTGGCAGCATCCCACTTTTTGGGCAATCCGGCAGCTGCAGTTTTCATATCGGTGATGATCGATCGTTTAAATTCCTCGCGCGAGGAATTTTCGAACTGCACATCCAGATCCTTGACCAGGTAATCGATCAGGGGAGGTTCATTATAGATGGTGGTCATGTAAAAATTATAGAGGCCACGTAGATAGTGCACCTGGGCAAGCAGCTCCGTTTTCAGCTCTTCATCCATATCAATGGGCGGGATCTTTTCAAGTGCCAGATTACACCGATAGATTCCCTTACTCAAATAAGTATAGATCGTATTTACGTGGTTGTAGGAAGCATCAAAGGTAAACCGGTTCACGGCAGCAGCTTCGTGCACGGCGCGGTCACTGAACGAGGTGAACATAAAAAAGAAACTGACATTGAATCCGCCCGGGTGTTTCAGGGGGTCGTAGCAGGAGGTCACTGTCTCGATTGCCTCCTGTTCATTCTGGTAATACTGTGCCTCACTCAGCCTGTCTTCCGGGGTGATATCGAGGTAGCTTTCGCATGATCCGACCATGAGGAGGAGCAGGAAGATGGCAATATGCTGTATAATTGATTTCATTGGTTACTGTTTTTCAATTAAAATGTAAGGTTCACTCCAATGCTTACTGATCGTGGTACCGGGTAAAACCCACGGTCAATTCCTGTATTAAGCGGATTTGTATTTCCTATTTCAGGATCATGACCCGGGTATTTTGTCAGGGTATACAGGTTATTGGTGCTTAGGAAAAAGCGCATCCTGTCTATATTAAGACGATTGTTCACAGTTGTTGGCAGGGTATATCCCAGCTGCAGGGTTTTCACTCTCAGGAATGAAGCTTCATATACAAACCAGCTGGAGATCCTGGAGTTCAGGTTTTCATCAAGCACCGAAGGACGTGTCATCGTGGTCGACTGGTTTTCCGGGGTCCAGTAATCGAGGACATCCACCAGCTTATTTTCATCTTTCCCGGTATCATCCCCGGAGGCCATGGAGATATGTGACATCATGGTGTTGTACACCTGCATATTTTGCATGCCCTGCAGGAACACTACCAGGTCGAATCCCCTGTAACTGGCCGTCAGATTCAATCCGTAGATCATGTCAGGGAGTGGTTTGCCAATGATCGCACGATCGTCGGCATTGATGAGGCCATCGTTGTTCAGGTCCTTAAATTTAATATCCCCCGGAGAGGTCCCGTTCTCCTGCCTGGCGTGGAGATAATTTCCATCTTCATCGAAATCATCCTCCTGCAGAATCCGCTCAGCCACATACCCATAGAAGCTTCCGATGGAGTGTCCCTCCGTGGTGATGGTATAGCTGGTCAGGATCTCCTCGCGCACCAGGTCAACCACCGTATTATTAAATGTTGAGAAATTGGCGGTGATGGCATAATTGAAATCGCCGGCACTGTTTCTCCATGTACCTGAAAACTCAAATCCCTGGTTCCTCATCCTGGAGAGGTTTGCCCATGCGCCGATGTCCGGATCTCCGCCGTATTCAGTGTACTTACCGAAAGCGCGTGAAATTGGTTTCTGTACCAACAGGTCCTTCTGATTTTTTATATAGTATTCAGCCGATACCTGCAGTCGGTTCTGGAGGGCATTCAGGTCGATCCCGAAATTGGTCATCCGTGCCTCTTCCCATTTGATCAGCGGGTTGGACTGGTAGGAGGTAGGGGCACCGGCGAGGTAGAGGTCCTGGTTTTCACCAAAGATGTACCTGCTGTTGACCTTGGGATCGATCAGTGAGAAATACTGGTAATCATCGAGGTTTTCATTCCCGGTGATCCCCCATCCGAACCGCAGTTTCAACATGTTGATTTCATCCACATCCTGAAAAAGGTCTTCGTTCATTTTCCATCCAATTGAAAACGAGGGGAAGTGACCGAATCGTCCGCCTTCCGGACCGAAACGCGATGAACCGTCGACCCTGTAACTTGCAGTTACCAGGTATTTGCCGGCGTAGTCATACTGTACCCTGGCCAGGTAGGATTCCAGGTGGTGCTCCTGTGGATTTCCATTTACTGTGAAATTCGCAGTGGTTTGATCGAGCACCCTTAGGTCGGGATGTGCCAGATCGGTTCCCGTGGCGGACATGTATCGCCTATCACCTTTGAAGCGCTCCCATACAGCTACCAGGTTGAGGTTGTGTTCGCCGAACGATTTGTTGAAAGCCAGCTGGTGGTTCATCTGCAGGTCTTCTGTGATCGAATTTGTCTCCTGTAGCTTTGAAAAATCCCGGTCACGCAACCGCATGTTCCCGAGGGTATATTCGGGGTTGTACATTTTGTCCCGCCCGATACGGAAATTTCCACCCAGTCTGACCGTGTAAACCAGTCCGGGAAGGAGTTCGGCATCCATGTATACCGAAGTGAGAATGTCATAATCCTCACGGGTGACTTCATTGAGCATCTGTTCTGCAACCGGGTTGGTGCGTTCATTGATCCCGGTAAGCGTGTCGGTCGGACCACCATATCCACCGAGTGCATTCTCGTCATAGATGGGCATGAGTGGTGAGGTGACCGTTGATACATAATATGGATTCCCGTTGGAGTAATTGGTCACATCGTTGAGTTGTACTTTAGAAAAGGAGAAGGTCTCACCAATGGTGATTCGTTCGGCGACCTTGAAATTGGAGTTCGCGGTCAGTCCAAACCTTTTCATATCCGTGTCAATAAGGATTCCCTCTGTCATTCCGAAATTTCCAGCCGCGTAAAAGTTAGAGTTCTCGGTTCCACCTGATACGCTCAGGTTATAGTTTTGTTCTTTTCCAAGCCGGCTCACAGCATCCTGCCAGTCGGTATCTGTACCGAGGTTGTCATTCGCGGCACGGGCAGAGTCGGAGTAGACTTTGTAATAATAATTCTGCGGATCAGTGTTTTCATAATCGGCATAGACTCCCTGGTAGAAGTCAGCATACTGGTCGGCGTTCATCACGTTGAACTTGTTTGGCAACTGCGAGATCCCGGCATGTGCTGAAAAATTCACTTTGGTCTTACCGGCAGCGCCTTTTTTCGTGGTGATCATGATCACCCCGTTGGCCCCCCTTGCGCCGTAAATCGCGGTTGCTGATGCATCTTTCAGCACCTGTAGTGATTCAATGTCGTTGGGGTTGAGGGCGTTCATGTAATCGTTGGAAACCGGCATATTATCCACAATGATCAAAGGTTCGGAGCTGCGGCTGATGGAACCGATCCCCCTGATCTTGATGGAGGCAACTTCGCCCGGTTTCCCGGAGACTGATGAGATGTGTACGCCTGCTGCACGACCCTGTAGTGCCTTGTCAAGTGTTGTGTAGGTGCTTTTTTGCATCTCTTCTGCATCCACCACGGTGACGGATCCGGTAAGATCCGATTTCTTCTGGGTACCATACCCGATCACCACCACCTCGTCCAGCTCTGTCCGGTCAACCTCCATGGCGACATTGATGGTCGATTGTCCGTCGACTGCAACCTCCTGGTCCAGGTAGCCCACATAGGAATACTGCAGGATGGCATCAGAAGCCACGTTCTGAATTGTGTACATTCCGTCGAGATCTGTGATGGTTCCGTTGGATGTTCCCTGCACCAATACTGTTGCCCCGATGATCGGTTCGCCTGATGATGCATCGGTAACCTTTCCGGTCACAGGTGACTGTCCGTAAAGATTCGGATACAGTGGTACGATCAACAAGAGTATCGACGCAATAAAGAATTTTTTTATTGCTGATTTCATATGAATAGTGTTAGTTTAGTTAGTGTCTGTCTGTAAAGTCCGATAACTGCGTTACAACAAAAAATCTAAATCCTCGAATACCTTGGTATATTGCGCTCTATAATTTATACCCGGCATATTCTCAGACTTTGTGATCCAGCTACGCTGACTGTAATGACAGATCAGTTAATCTATGAACCATTAAATTTAGTGAATTCTTTGAATCGTTGAAATGAATTCATGTTCATTTTTTATTTTAATTTAGGTATATGGAATACAAATCATTGCTCAGAGGCAGTCTTATCAGGAGGTACAAAAGGTTTCTCGCCGATATCAGAATGGATGACGGGACCGGGGTGGTGGCCCACTGTCCCAATTCAGGATCCATGAAAAGTTGCCTGGAAACCGGTGCGGAGGTGTACTGCAGTCCGGTGAATGATCCGAAGCGTAAAACCCGTTTCACCTGGGAGATGATCAGGATCGGCGACGGATGGGTGGGTATCAATACAGGCATTCCCAACCAGGTGGTGTTTGACTGGATCAGGAAGGGGATTGTCCCGGGATTCACGCAATATTCAGCATACAAGCGCGAGGTGAAATGGGAGGACAGCAGGTTTGATATCTATATGAGCAACGATAATGAGGAGTGCTTCATGGAGGTGAAGAATGTAACACTTAAAGCAGGAAGTCAGGCTCAATTCCCTGATTCGGTGACGATCCGGGGCAAGAAACACCTGGAGGCACTGACCAGGCTCCGGAAACGGGGGGTAAGGGCGGTGATGCTCTACTTTGTACAGCGAATGGATGTGGACTCTTTTGCACCGGCCAGGGATATTGATCCGGCATATGCGGAAGCACTTGACAGGGCGAAGGAGGCTGGGGTTGAGGTACATATAGTCCAGGCAAAAGTAACACCGGAAGGCATCTCCTTTGTGAAGATGCTTCCGGCGATATAATTGCTTGTCTGGATGCAAGGCAGTTCCTAATCCGCAACCATTTTCGCGGCAGGCTTTTCTTTAACAAGACAATTGTTGAACTGGGTCAGGTTATTCTGATCCCTGTACTGGTAGGCCTGGTGCATGAAGGCCTGGAGGCGGAGTTCGATGGATGCATCCTCCTGTCCGTCATAGGCGATGCCTACCATGGGGATGTTGTTGTGGTCTCCCCTGAAGCTGTCTGACAATGAGGTGACCAGTGTTCCCGGCATACAGGTGAAGGGTTCGATGTTGGCGATCCCCGAGACGCCGCGGTTTGCAAGCACGACCGAGGTGCCCAGGTTTGGGGCCGGATCTCCGTCGTAATGGCGGTGTACATACGGACCGCAGGCATCAAGCATATCCTTCACAGATACCTCCAGGTGGTGGTCGAACATATCCTTCACAGGGGAGATAATTTTTTTGGCCGACATGTCCTGGGAGAACTCCTGGATCTTCGATTTGAGAATTCCGCCATAGTCGCCCTTCCATTTGCTGTCGCGGGTGTACCGGATCGTTGAGTAAACGAGCCATTCCGACAGTCCGGCGATCCATGTCTCCGCGCCGAATTTTTCCAGCCGGTCAATCAGGTTGGCACTGCAGAAGGCATTGTCGCGCATGAAGATCTCACCGAGGACAGCGATCACCGGTTTGCGTTTCCCGTTTGAGACGGGGATCTCCATGAAGGAGCGACCGATCTGTTCCAGGGTTTCGGGAATGTTCTTTGCCCCGTTTTCGGCACATTTTGCAAGTTCGTTGAGTCCGTGCCTGTAAACCTTTTCCGTGTTCCCCGGGATCAGCTCATAGGGCTTGTGTTCCTGCTTGAACTTGCGGAGGACGTCAAAGGCCACGAAGCTTTTCCAGATGTTGATGCGCAGCTTGGTGCCGTGACCTCCCGACATATCTTCGTAGCTGTTGTCGTTACTGGGGGAGATGATCTCGGCCTTGTCATATCCCAGCCGGTTGAAGAGGATCCGCTGGAATTTGTTGTACTGACCGAAGCGGCAGGGGCCATTGTGGTCGGGCATGAAGAAGCTTACTTTGGATGGATCTATATCGGGCTCCATCAGTTTCTTCAAAAAGCTTCCCGTGGTACAGATCATGGGGAAGCACTCCCTCCCGGAGGTGTGTTTCCGTGCAATCTCCAGGTCTTCCTGCGATTGCATTGGTAGTGATTCGGAGTGGATCCCGAAACCACGGCATGCTGCGGCAACCAGGTAGGAGGCATCACTCATGTAGGGGAAATAGAGGGTGCGTCCATCCATGGGGGAGTTGGGGGATTCGCCCGGACGGTTGATCACTTTCGGACCGGTGTCCTTTGCCTCGCCTTTCAGGCTGTCGAGAAAGGCTTCGTACCGCGTGATCATGCCTGCATCGGCGCTGTGTTCGTCAATCTCGATCTCCATGTAGGGTTTTCCCGCCATCTCCTCGTGGAAGAAATGGGAGAGGAAGGAGTCGGGCCCGCACCGGAAGTTCCCCATGTACACGGCATGGAGCTTTGGGTGCTCGGAGATGATCCGCGCTGCGGCGAGGATGCGCTGACCGTTGGGCCAGTACATTTTGCCGTACTGATCGGTGATCTTCTGCTCATGTAGCGGGAGATAGTCCATGGGGATGGGAACCACATCGAGGTTGATCAGTTTCTCCACCATGCTGAGGTTCAGGGAAGGATCACCGGTGTTGTAAGGCCGGCCAACAATGGCAAGGCACTCTTTGTCATCGGGAATTGAGGCCATGACCTCTTTTCCGCGTTCTTCGACACGTTGTTCAAAAGCCGCCTGCCGCTGGTCGGCATGATGCATTGCCTGTGTGATCTTTTTCTTCGAAATGCCGAATTTCTTACCAAATGCATCATACAGTTCCTTCGCCGTCACTTTTCCAAAATAGCGGAAGTTCAGAGCGGGAATCAGCATTTTACTGCGCAGTTCCTTTTTGACCGAAGCCTTGACCATGAAGGGGAAGGTCTGCACCCACGGACAGTTGCAATTGGAGGTTGGGTTGTCCTTTTCGGCTTTTGCATTGATGATGAAAGGGGTGAATACATAGTCCACCTCCTCATTTTCCAGTAATTCGTAGATATGACCATGCATCACCTCCACCGGGAAGCATGTCTCGGCAACGATAAGCCCCAGGGCTTTTTTGACCGTTTGGTTACTGGTCTCATCCGAAACCACCACCCTGAATCCGAGGTCCCCGAAGAAGGTCCTCCAAAACGGGAATTGCTGGTAGTAGATCATCAATCCCCTGGGGATGCCGATGGTGATGTCATCTTTTTCAGGGGGTCGTTCCTTGAAACCGTCGTTGAGCATCTCCAGTCTTTCCTCAAAGTAGTTGGGGATCCCTTTGCCTTTCCCTTTTCGCTCGTCAAGTTCATATTTCTCGCATCGTCCGCCGTAGAACAGCGGTTTCTTTTCGCCCTGGATGCGGATCCTGCGGATCTCACACTGGTTGGAACATGCCTTGCAGGTGAATTTGTCGACGGTGTAGGGGATCTTGCTGATATCAAACCCCTTGAATCTTGTCTCAAGTTTGTTCTGAATGACATGGTCACGTGCCAGCATGGCTGCACCGATGGCGCCCGTGACATCAAAATGTGGCGGGATGTGGATCTTTTTGCCGGTGACCTGTTCAAAAGCGGCCACCACTGCGCGGTTGTTGGTCACGCCTCCCTGGAAGAGGATGTGGTCTCCGACCCGTTTTTTCCTGACCACCTTCTGGATGTAATTGTGGACGATGGAGTATGCGAGTCCGCCCACCAGGTTCTCCGTTTCCACGCCGCGCTGTTGGAATGAGTTGAGGTCTGACTCCATGAATACAGTGCAGCGGTCGCCGAGGCCTGCAGGCTGCTGTGCACCAAGGGCCAGGTTTCCGAACTCCTCGATGATGCTAATGTCGAGCTTCTCGGCCTGCTCCTCCAGGAAGGATCCTGTTCCGGCAGCACATACCTTATTCATCTCAAAATCAATCACTACGCCGTTGTCGATGCTGATGTATTTTGAATCCTGTCCGCCGATCTCAAAGATGGTATCCACCTTCGGATCATATGCGATGGCGGCAGTGGCTTGTGCGGTAATCTCGTTTCTGATCAGGTCGGCACCGATGAAGTCGCCTGTGAGGTACCTTCCAGAACCGGTTGTTCCGGCGGCCTTCACAACAACGCGGTCACCCACCTCTTCGAAGATTTCCGTCATCCCCCGCCTGATGGCATCCAGCGGTTTGCTGGCCGTAGGCAGGTAGCGGCGGGCAACGACCCTGTTTTTGTCATCGATCAGGACCACGTTGGTGCTGAGGGATCCGATGTCCAGGCCCAGGTAGACCTCGTAATCGTTTACACCTTCAGGTATTTTGTAAAGCTCCTTGTTGTAGGTCGACTCCGGCCTGTGGAGCGGCTGGAATGTTTTGCCCCGGGATTTCTCCCCTTCGATATAATCATTCAGTTTAACCAGCCCCGGAAATGTTGAGGGTTCATGTTTTTGCTGGTCCAGCTGGTAATAGACTGCACCGATTGCGCCCATGGAGGCATGGTATTCGGGGATGACCAGCTCCTCTTCGCTTACATTCAGTAACTCCCTGAAGGCACGCACCATTCCCTTGTTGGCGGCAACTCCGCCCTGGAAGACTGCGGGGTACTCGATGGTCTTCCCACGGCCCAGGGAACTGATGAAGTTGCGGGCCACGGCAAAACAGAGTCCGGCCACGATGTCATGCACCGGTGTGGCAATCTGCTGCAGGTGGATCATGTCGCTTTTGGCGAAGACCGAACACCGACCGGCAATGCGTGGCGGGTTTTCAGATTTCAGGGAGAGCTCACCGAATTCATTCTCGATGGATACGCCGATGCGTTTGGCCTGTTGATCGAGGAAAGAGCCTGTTCCGGCTGCGCATAATGTGTTCAATGAGAAATCTGAAAGACGCGAGGACTTTTGTTCCACCTCTTCCATGAAGATCAGCTTGGAATCTTCTCCGCCCATTTCGATGATGGTACGCACTTCGGGAAACATACTTGCAACCGATGTGGATTGTGCAATGATCTCATTGATGTATTTTCCACCCACCAGTTCGGCGGCAAGCTTCCCCCCGGTACCTGTAAAGGCGATGGTACCGAAATTATTGGTGGCGTATTCCGACTCCAGCTCTTTGAGCAATTTTCTCAGGAGAACAAATGGTTTGCCCTGGCAGTGGTCGTATCGGTTTTCAATGATGTTCCTGTCGTCGTCCATGACAATCGTGTTGATCGAGATGGAGCCTATGTCGAATCCCAGGTGGATGATCTTCTTCGCGTCGGTCATATTCATTCAGTTTACTCGGGATGCCTGAACTTATCTTTTCACAGGCCACCATCCGGGCATGGCGGAACAAAAAGAGGAAACGCGAGAGGCACTGCAATGTGCGATCTGCCCGGAGAGACAAGTTATGAAAAAAATAGTTGAATGTTCCCTCCTTTGCCGTACACAATCTGACAGTTCTTATTCAGACTAATGAAAAATAATTAATTAGTCATTGAACAGGTCTGCCGGCAGGAAATTTCCACGGGGCCGACCAAAATCTATGGAGAGCATGATCCTGTATGTGTTTTCAAGCGGACTGTCATCCATTACAGGAAAAAGGTATGAAAAATCGATGGCGAAAATGTCGATGTGCAATCCCGCACCACAGGAAAAATACTTCCGGTTTCCCTTTGTTGCGTGCTCATGAAAATACCCTGCTCTCACTTTAAACAGATCGTAAAAACCATATTCGATCCCTGCCCCGATCATCACCTCATGTAGCTCTTCGAGCAGCACACTCCTGGAGCCGTCCTCCAGAAGATATCCCGGTGCATCATAAAATGAGGAATAGATACCCTCGAAGATCGAAGAGGGTTCTCCTCTTCCATACAGGAGGATCTGGTTCCCGGTAATGGAATCTGTGGTGTATAGACCTGGTGTAGGTACCATCAATTTGTTGAGATCAGCATTCAGGGAGATGGAATGTGCATGATCGAAAAAATATTCTATGCTTCCACCCAGACGAAGGTTTGAAGGAATTGGATTTTTTCTCTGGTCATCGTGATATGATAAGGGAGTCCCCATATTGGAGATATTGAGTCCGGCTGCATACCTGACTTTGTGATCTTCCAGGAAGAAAAGATCCTGGTAGTAGACGCCGAAATCAGCTGCAATGGATGTTCCGGGATAGGTGTCGTCTGGTGCATAGGGACTTGACTTTGTTAAGTTTGAAAAGATATACCTGGCCAGGATACCTGCAGACAGGTGTTTTGTTAATTTTCTCGAATAGCCAGCATCCAGGGTGAATTCGAATGGCTTCACCCTGTCAAGGATCACCCCGTTATTCGATGTAAAGACATATTCACCCAGTGAGAAATAGCGGAATGAACTGCTGATGGCACTCACTGAATCCGGTTTGAAATATCCCACCAGGTAGGAGAGGTTGATATTGTCAATTCCAAGATTCTTGAGCCATGTGGCATAGTTGAAGGCAATCCCACCCTTTGGTTCGGCAAACGGATATTTGGCCGGGTTCCAGTGCTGGGAATTCACGTCAGGCGAGGTCGCCACCCCCACGTCACCCATGCCGGAAGACCTTCCATCCGGGGCAATCGTAACAAAAGGAACAGCAGTTGATATTGCGTTCATTGAGCTGCCATTAATTCTGTCCATGTTGACCTGGGCCTGGATGTTGGTCGCAACGATGATCAGCATCCATACCATGAGAAATATTCGGGCCTGGTTGCTGCTGAATAGGTGGAACTGCCTGTTTTTTTGACGGGTTTTCATGCAGAAACGGTTGAGGGTTTAAAAGTATAACGCATTGAATCAGTGCTTTCGTATTTCTTCTTCCCCGGAGCGATATTTCTTATCCTCGTCACATTAACAACTGAATATTCACCTAAAAATATGTGATGATGAAAAAAATTACAATGACCTGGATAACCGTGCTGCTGGCGGGTTATCTGAATGCAAACGCACAGGACGGCCTGTTCATTTCCGAGGTGGCAGATCCCTCGGATGAATATACGGGTCGGTTTATCGAACTCTTCAATGCCGGGAGCGAGACCGTCGATTTCGGTATTACGGAGATGTACCTCACACGGCAGAGCAATGGCGGGACCTCCTGGGGTACCGTTCAGCTTACAGGGACAGTGGCCCCGGGACGAACCTACGTGATCGGTGGCAGTGCCTTCGAATCTTTCTACGGATTTGCCCCTGACCTGGAGACCGGGATACTCACCGGGAACGGCGATGATCCCTATTCTCTTTACATCGGCGGGGACCATGAGACCGGCACCCTCCATGATATCTACGGGGAGACCAATACAGACGGGACCGGGGAGGCCTGGGAATACACCGACTCCCGTGCCGTGAGGGATGAATTTGTCGACAGTCCGGGCACCCTCTGGTTCTCTTCAGAATGGACCATCGAACCTGCAGGCATCGCCGACTGTGATCCGGGAACGCACAACGGTTCTCCCGGTGGCGGCACGATCACACCGGTGGGCGATTTTGCACTTTTTGTCGCTTCCGATACGGTGGAAAACGGGGAGCCTTTTGACCTGGGCATCCTGGTGAGTGAGCTGGTGCAGTCCGACGACATCATCTCTTACCAGTTTGACATCAGCTATGATCCATTGCTACTCGAATATGCCTATGCCTCTGTGAACGGGACCATGGCTGCCGGCGGAACGCTGGCGGAAAATGTCCACCAGGACGGATCGGTTTCGATCAGTTACATGAGTGCCGATCCGCTGATCGGAACAGGGGAGATCCTGTGGCTGACTTTCAATACACTTGAAATGGGAAGTTCAGTGATCAGTCTGTCCGACGCATTTCTGAACAACCTCTCCATCACGGAGCTGTACAATGGGGAGGTGCTGGTATCGGAATCCACGCCGCCTTCAGCAGTGATCATTTACAGTGATACGGTCAACCGGCTTTCAGATATGCTGCAGATCACCGCCACATTCAGCGAAGAGATGGATCCGGCTGTACCAGTATCCATGGACATGAGTGGAGCTGTTACGGAAGCTGGACTGGAGATGGTACGGCTGAGCCCCACGGAATACAGCTTTCTCTATTTCATTCCCAGGGCAGGCGGGGTTGTGGATGTGAGCTTTTCCAGCGGAACAGACATGAATGGCAATCCGGTTGTAGCTGCTCCCGCTGATGGTGCCACATTCAACATTATCCCGATTCGTCCGGGTGATGTAAACGATGATGGAGAGGTGCAGGCCTATGATGCCGCCCTGGCGCTTCAGCACTCTGTGGGGCTGGATCCGCTGCCTGGGCTGGACCCGCTGCCGTGGGAGGCGTGGCGTGACAGTACCGCGAATGTAGACGGCAACGGATCGATCACTGCTTATGATGCCGGGTTGATCCTGCAATACTCGGTAGGTATAACGGGCATCCCGGGGATGAATAAAAAATCTGCCCTTGAGGGGGAGGTAACCTTGAAAATGGAAGATGGATATATTGCAGTTTATGCCGGGAAGGGACTCCTCGGATTGAATGTCAGCGCCGATGCAGAAGCAGCGAAACTGGGTGTGCCCGAATTTCCGGCTGGACAATTCTTATCTGCCTACCAGGTTACGGACACCACTTATCGTGCGGGAATTTGCACACACAAACCACCCCAGGAGGGGGTGGTGGTATTGTTGCTTCCCTACAGCGGGGATGAAGCGGTGGACCTTGACCTTACTGTGAATGCAAATTCTTTCCATGCAACTGTTGACGGTCAGACCGGCACCAATGAGTTGTCGAATGACGGATTGAGGATTTTCCCTAACCCGGTGGATCAGCTGCTCAGGATATCAGGGGCAGAAGGGCTGGTTTGTTTACAGGTTTGCGACCTATGGGGCAGGGTAGTGCTTGAGCGGAATGAATGGCATCCCTCCGAACCGCTGGATGTCAGTTCCCTGTTACCTGCGGTATACCTGTTGCGGATCACGGACCAGGCGGGTAGCCGGACCGGCAGGTTTGTGAAATTGTGAATTGACGGTCTGCAGCTGGAAATATGAACATTGACAATTGCGTTGAGGTACATGCTGAATGCAGCAGGCTAAAATGAAGTATTTGAGAAGGGTTGTCTTCCAGTTGCGGTAGGAGCAGCTCTTCTCTGCTTTGGAAAATGTATGCAGATCAGGCATTTTTGTGGGGAAAGAGGATCGGTCGATGGTAAAATATGGAGGCTATTCCCGGAATTCCTGTGAAATCACGCCGGAAATCCTATTTTTGTTCTTCAGAACCATCTCCAATATTTGATTATGAAAAAGTTGATCCTCGTCATTATTTTGGTCTTTGGGTACCAATCACTACTTCTGCAGGGACAGGCGGATTATTCAGCATATGTAAATCCCCTGGTGGGTACCGATTCGCGTTATGACCTGTCCAACGGCAATACCTATCCGGCGATTGCGCTACCGTGGGGCATGAATTTCTGGACGCCGCAGACGAACGAAGACAATAAGAACGGGTGGATCTACCAGTACGATGCCGATCAGTTGAATGGTTTCAGGCAGACCCACCAGCCTTCGCCGTGGATCAGGGATTACGGGGCATTTGCCCTCTTCCCGGTGACCGGTGAGCCGCAGTTTGACAATGAAGGGCGGGCCTCCTGGTTTTCCCACAAGACTGAAACCGTACGGCCCAATTATTACGAGGTGTACCTGGCCGACCATGATACCTGGGTGGAGATCACACCTACTGAGCGGGCTGCAAGGTTCAGGATTACATATCCCGCTGCGCGGGAGGCGTACCTGGTGATCGACGGGTTTGAGAATTCCTACCTGCATGTCCTTCCCGGGGAGAAGCGCATCGTGGGGTACACCAGGCAGAATTCCGGGGGTGTGCCTGAGAATTTCAGGAACTATTTTGTGATCGAGGCAGACACGGAATTCGAGGTACATAGTTTGTATGCCAATGGAAAGGAAAAGTCGGGCGTGACAGAAGTGGAGAGCGGGAGATCCGGTGCGATTATTCGCTTCAAGACCGGTGATGACAACAAGGTGAACCTGGAAGTCGCCTCCTCCTTTATCAGTCATGAGCAGGCGGCACTGAACCTGGAGCGGGAGATCGGTTCCAGGGGGTTTGACGAGATCAGGGAAGCGGGGAAAGCAGCCTGGAACAGGGAGCTCGGGCGTATTGCCGTGGAGGGTGGCAGCGATGCCCAGTTCACCACCTTTTATACTGCTCTATACAGGACCCTGCTCTTCCCCAGGAAATTTTTCGAGTTCGACAGGCAGGGAAAGATCGTGCATTACAGTCCGTATAACGGGAAGATCGAAGATGGCTACATGTTCACCGACAACGGGTTCTGGGATACTTTCAGGGCGGTGTTCCCGTTTTTTACATTGATGTATCCCGATCTGAACACAAGGATCATGCGGGGGCTGGCCAATACGTACCGGGAGAGCGGCTGGTTGCCGGAATGGGCGAGTCCGGGGCACCGAGACTGCATGATCGGCTCCAACTCGGCCATCAATATTGCTGATGCCTACCTGAAGGGGATCCCGAATCCGGAAATTGAGATCTTGTATGAGGCCATTTTGAAAAATTCGAAGTACCAGGGACCGGTGAGTTCCGTGGGAAGGTTTGGTGTTGATTATTACAACGAGTTGGGATACATTCCCTATGATGTGGGTGTGAAGGAGAATACCGCGCGTACACTTGAATATGCCTTTGCCGATTACAACATCTGGAAGCTGGCTGAGAAGCTGGGCCGACCGCAGGAGGAGATCGACATGTTCAGGGAGCGCTCGATGTATTATGTCAATGTATTTGATACGACGGTTAATTTCATGCGCGGGAAGAACGAGGACGGAACGTTCCAGTCGCCTTTCCGGGCCGACAAATGGGGGGATGCGTTCACGGAAGGGTGCTCGTGGCACTGGACCTGGTGCGTGTTTCATGATCCGGCGGGTCTGATGGACCTGATGGGAGGGAAGGAGCCGTTTGTGCAAAAGCTGGATTCCGTTTTTGTGGCAGCGCCCACCTATGATTTTTCCTATTACGGCTTCAGGATCCATGAGATCACGGAGATGCTCATTGCGGGGATGGGTCAGTATGCCCACGGCAACCAGCCCATTCAGCACATGCCTTACCTGTATAATTATGCCGGTGTTCCGTGGAAAACCCAGGCGCATGTACGGGAGATCATGGACCGGTTGTATACCCCGCTGCCGGACGGACTGTGTGGGGATGAGGACAATGGGCAGACATCGGCCTGGTATGTCTTTTCAGCGATGGGGATGTACCCTGTCGCCCCGGGAACGGGAGAGTATGCACTGGGATCACCGATCTTTAAAAAAGTAACCCTGAAGCTCGAAAACGGGAATACTTTTGTGATCGGGGCGCCTTTCAATAGTTCAGAGAACGTCTACATCCGGGATGCAAAGCTGAACGGGAAGCGCTACACAAAGAACTATCTGGAACATACGGCGATCATGGAGGGCGGGGAGCTGGAACTAAGGATGAGTCCGCGGCCCAATATGGAGCGGGGAACCGGGGAAGAGGATCTGCCATATTCTACGTCGCAGTAATAACGTGTATAGTTGGGTTTTACTTCTCAATATTCAATTGCAACAGCAACACCTATGATAATAGTTGCGATCACCATGCCAACCAGGAAAAGTGACCCGATTGGGAACCTGCAGAACTGTAGTTTCTGATCCTGAAAAATGTGTGGTCCTGGTCATTAAAGCTCCCGCGAGACAAACAATCGCTGAACCCCGATCAATGCCAGCCATACGTATACAATCGTTTTTGGGATCATCAGCATCCCGATCATGGGAACTTTTTGTACAAACAGGATCACCGGGATATAGAAAACAAAAGAGCAGATGATGGCGATTCCGCTGCGTGTCAGGAACCTGTTTCCCGACTTTTTCCCGGACCTCATGAAAGCCAGGATGACAAGCAGACCCATGGCAGTTAAAAAGGCATTCCTGTACAGAGAGAAAGTATGCGGAGGAACAACCTGGTTCCACTGGTTGCCTTCCAGTGTCATGAATCCAAGTCGGACCAGCCCCAGGCCGATGATCGTCCAGTAGATCAATTTGCGAGGCTTTCCAGCCTGTTTTGACCACACTTCAGCCATGAGCATATAGAAGATGGTGACCGTTATTGCAGTTGCCAGTGCGCCCAGTCCCACGAGTGATTCATTTGTTTCCAATCCTCCGCGGGCAAATGCAACGAGGCGGAACCCCACATGGCCCGTATCTCCGATGGCCAGCAGGAGAAATGCAGCAAGGAAAGATCTGCTACCGGGCGTATTTATAAATTTCTGGCTTCTGTACTTCCTGAACATCAGGAAAACAATAAGATAAATTGTCAGCAGGTAGAGGATATTAAATCCTATTTCCATTTTGATCATTGGTCGGGGTATTGTGGTTATTGTCAATACAAATATATGATAATTCAATATTGCGTCTCGGGATTCCGGGAGAACCTGTGATACAGCTCTCGCCTGGCATTTGAAATAAAAGTTTCCTGGCAAAATTCAAATTGGATGAGGAATGTATTGGGCAAACACAATCAATTGTTCAATGCCTATTTCGCGGATTATCTCTGGAAATTAAATCCCTTCTCAATTCTTTATACTTAATTAGTGTTTAAAAAGAAAATATCAATATATCGGGTCTATTCGAAAAACAGGTAAAAATTATGTTAAACAGATTCTTCGTAGCAGTTTCTCTTCTTGTGATTTCCAATATCATTTTTTCACAGCAGTTGCTGTTTAATTCGGGTTTTGAGAAGGGTACAAGACTTGCGCCAATCAGCCATGGACATGCTGATGGTGATTTAGAAATATTAGGGAAAGACCTTTCTGTAAGTGAACCGAATGACTGGATTGCTGATATCGACGAAAATCCATTGCTGGGGGATATTGAACTTCAGTACCAGGGAGGTGACAGCACAATGCGTTTTGCAAAAATTATTGATGACCCCGGCAACGAATCAAACCGGGTGCTCCAATTCTGGACACAGTATCCAAATGTCAGAGGAAAAAAGACACGTATCCAGGCCAACCTTTTTGAAAGGAGAGGTCAGGATATGCCAGGAATCTATGAATTATACCAATCTGTACAAGTTTTTTTGCCGGAAGAGATGAACTTGCTTAAAAACTATCCCGATAAATTTGGCTGGCTTACAATCTTTGAAGTATGGAACAACATTCAATGGGTGGACGATCCCTATCCTTTTAGAATTACAATTGGAATAGGAAAAGCGACAAAAGGGTATGGATCTTTGCATTTTGTAATGGGGGCGGAAGACTATGAATATGGAAATGCCGGCAAAAAACGCGGGTATCATCAAGTTTGGCACCAAATGAATAAGGAGATTGAGGTTCCTGTTGGAGAATGGTTTACTATCGAGTATTATGTGAAAGAGGGGGACGGGGAAACAGGCAGGTTTTTCATGCTCATGCAGAAAGAAGGAGGAGAGAAGAAGGTGATCTGTGATATCAGGAATTTTACTTGCAATACGAGAGACCCCCATCCTGACGGGATTACGCTGTGGAACCCGATTAAACTTTATACCTCTAAAAATCTGGTTGATTATATGAGGGAAAATAATGCAGCCCTGGAAATATGGTGGGATGATCTGGAGATCTGGAAGGACAAGATTCCTGAAATAAATAATTAGCGCAGAAATATAAATTACTCTTTGAGGATACCATTCTGGTAAACAACTGGCAAATATTAGATGTAGATCATAGTTTAATCTCTGTTCAATATTTCTTTCTTTAACGCCTATATCAAATCCTAAAAAACGGAGAAAGATGGTACTGATTCTAATAGTATTTTCTCAGGAACTTAGTTTACAAGGATCTTTTCACGAAGTATAATATGCTCAGAACTATTTCCCACCATTAGCTCAAATTCCCCGGATTCCACGAGCTCTTGCATATCGGCATTTATCAGTGAAAGCGTCTTTACAGGTATCTCAATAGCTACCGTTTTCTTTTCGCCGCTGTCCAATGCAATTTTCCGGAATCCTTTGAGTTCCTTGACAGGTGTGGTTACGCTACTGATCAGGTCGTTAAAATATACCTGGATAACCTCTTTTCCTTTTACGGCACCGATATTTTCCACATCCACTTCAATTCGCAGGGTATCAGTGCTTGAAAACTCCTTGTTGCATAGTTTCAGATTACTAAAGGTAAATTCCGTATAACTCATTCCAAAACCGAAAGGGAACAGGGCTCCGGGAGATGAAAAAACATAGTCCCTTCCTGGCTTTTCCTTGCTGCCCGGCTTATGATAGAAGCCATGCCCGGAAGGTTTGCGGTTATAATTAGAAGGGGAATGTCCGGCACTTCCTGGAAAGCTTACCGTTAACTTTCCAGATGGATTAATCCGTCCGAATAGGATGTTTGCAATAGCATCTCCACCTTTTTCTCCAGGGTACCAGGCCTCAATAATTCCGTCCACATGTTCCTTCAGCCAGGGGATACTGTAGCCTCTTCCATTTAACATCACCACAACGATGGGTTTGCCGGTTGTTTTCAATTCTTTGATCAGATCCAGTTGAACACCCGGCAGGCCCAGTGAGGCACGATCAAATCCTTCACCGCAAGTATTGACCTCGCTGGTTCCTCCACCCCATCCAATACCTGAAAGAATGGCTGAAGTCCCTCCAACGACAACCAGAGCGATATCTGAATTCTCCACAAGCTTCACCGCCTCCGGGAAGCCTGATTTATCCAGGCTGGTCAGGTCGCAACCTTCAGCATAAGCCAGCTTATCCTTTTTTATTAATTTGGATATCCCTTCTAATACCGTGACTCCGTCTTCCTTTCTTTTACTGTAGCTGTAATCACCAAATTGAACTCTGTCTGCATTAGGACCAATAATGGCCAGTTTTAATTCTTTCGTTTCATCCAGAGGCAGTATGTGTTCCTTGTTTTTCAGCAGGACAATCGATTCTTCGGCAATTTCCTGGGCCAGGTCTATGTGTTCCTTCTTGTTGATGACCGAGGCCACACGCTTTTCATCGACGTATGGATTATCAAATAGTCCCAGTTCGAATTTTGACCTGAGAATTCTCCGTACCGAACGGTTAATAAGTGCTTCATCCAGTTTTCCTTCCAGCACAAGAGTGCTCAAATGCTGGTAACAATCATCTGAGGGAGCTTCCAGATCCACTCCTGAAAGAAAGCTTTGCAAAGCAGCATCCTTTCTGGAACTGGCCACTTTCTGGAAATAGTCCAGCATGGAAATCCCTTCATAATCTGAGAATACAAAGCCTTCAAAACCCCATTCTTCCCTGAGAACATCCATTAAGAGAAAGGTATTGATATGCGCAGGTATGCCATCAAGTTCATTGTAGGATGGCATAATCGCAGAGACCCTGGCCTCTTCCACAGCCGCCTTAAATGGTGGGAGGTGGTTAGTTCTGAGCTCCCGCTCCCCAATTAATGAAGGCCCCAGGTTTATTCCCCCAGTAGGGACCGGGTAGGCAGCAAAGTGTTTTGCCATACAAGCAACTCGATCCTCCTTTCGAGGATTACCGGATTGCATACCCTTGATATAAGCTACTCCCATTTTTGAAACCAAAAAGGGATCCTCCCCATAGGACTCTTCCACACGGCCAAAGCGTTGATCCTTAGCCAGGTCAAGTACCGGGGCTAAAGCCTGCTTTACTCCAACAGAACTGGCCTCCAGAGCGATTGCCGAAGACATCTGCTCCACAAGGGACGGATTCCAAGTGGAACCCAGGCCAATGGCCTGCGGAAATATGGTCGATCCCACAGCCAGGTGCCCGTGTAAACATTCAGCAATCAGCAACCCGGGTATGCCGAGGCGGGTTTCTTCCACCAGGTATCTTTGTGCCTGGTTATAGAGCCTGGCAATATCGTTGGTATAGATAAACGGACTTTCCAGGGTACCTGCTCCGCGGTCGCCAAAGATGCGCTGAAAGGCTCCTTGCTTAAAATCCCCTTCCTGTATTTCTGCAGACAGGTTGCATTGCCTGAGCTGCCCCACTTTTTCTTCCAGTGTCATCTGAGAAATTAAAATATCAATCCTTTGGTCAACAGCTAGATTAGCATCCCGATAGCTGTAATCTATTTGCTGGGCCATTCCCTGGACCTGGTAAATTAGCAGAAAGAATGCAGTGAAAAATACGTTTAAGTATTTCATGTTTAATATGTTGAGTGAAATTCTTAGAAATTAACTATCGATTTAGTTTTTAACTAAAATACTAGTTATTTTTTAAAAGGATAGTATAATTTGTTCTTTTACAAGTGTCTGCAACGGAACAATGGAGTATGCAAATAATAAAAGGGCTGCAAATACCTCTGTTAACCACCCTTTGATTATTAGAGCGGAGCATATAGGGGTGCTCGCTGCGCTCGTGATCCGATGAGCGCCAGTCCTGCAAATAGATCACTTGCACTTCGCCTTCGGCGAACTGCTTTTTATGTCGTTTGGCCGCTTATGAAAGCTCGCTTTCAACGCTACCTCACTCCATAAAGAAAGCACTCCCTTTCGGAAGTGCTTGTGATCTGCTTGATCGTGGAG
>CAKZNC010000041.1 GCA_937129385.1 uncultured Bacteroidota bacterium | reverse complement strand
GTTCAGGCAGGGAGAAAAAGAATAATCCCAGGTATTTCAAATATAGTTATCCCTATCTTTCAGATTAAGTCTTGACTAATTCAACTCATGTCTCAGCACGCTTAAATGCCATTGCCTTTAATTCCTGCTCTGATCTGGATATCCCATACTTAGTTGCAATCTCTTTCCAGTTCTTAACTGAAGATTTTACTTCTCCAATAATTTCCCTTGCTCTGACACTGCTTATTCTAAATAATTCACATACATCCATGGCAAGATCCAGGTCAAGCGCATTGTCAGTCTCTGAAATATTCAATTTCAATCCTGCACCTGTTTCTACGGGATTAATGTCATAGGCCGGGGATAATAACCAACCTTTGTCACTCAAAATAAAACCATGATTTCTAAGGTGATCGTCAGTATTTGAAACGCAAGTACTAAACACAATCCTGCGCCATAACTGCTCGAGATCCTGTTCTACATTGGCACCTTGAGTCGCTAGAAACTCTACAATCTCAAGGTAGCTTGCTCCATCTTTATAATCCTGTCCATCTTTATAACCTAACATCGTCATAGCCGAAGCAAAGTGCAGTCTCTCCCCTGATGCAGTTCGATCAAATCTTTTGGTTAAAAAAGTATACTGATTTGATGAGAATTTTTGAGCTTTAGATTTAGCCATAATAATACCAGCTGCAGTAGCCAACTCATGTGTTACAATTTCCCATCCGCCGATATCTCCCTGGTCATTTCTACTTGGAAATTTCGCGATCCATAAGCTACCATCCCTGCCAACAATACTTGCCTTGGGTCTTGCTCCACCCAGCGATGCTCCTGGTGCGACAAGCATTCTGAGCCATTTCAAATACTCCGGATCCTCCAGTACATCATCCTCTTCCAAACGTAAACTAATCTGCTCCAATTCACGAATAGAAGTCCAGGGTGGGCTCGCAATTTCTTTATTGTCGTCTAAAAACACCCCCTCCTTTTCCAGTTTAAACCTGAGTCCTCCCATTCGATGACCATCATAGACACCAAGTAGATAGTCTGTTTCAAATAGTTTATTCTCCTGCCTGTTATTGGCTCTTGCCAACGCAGCCTCTCGTCTTCTCATCAAAATCCGACCCCACCGATCCGGGGAAGAGTCTAAAAAAATTCCAAAATTATTCTGCTCTTCGTTCTGATAATGTAACCCTGGGTATAATTGTAAATGAGGATCAAGTAGATTCGAAAAACCCTTTTCCAGCCATCCATCATTATAATCAAAAGAAAATACCTCCTTCTCTCTCAATCGCTCAGTGTACAGAGTTCCCATCAACACCGGATCAGCCATACCTTCCCAGTGTGCGTATACATAAATTTCCCGCTTATCGCTTGCCTTCGCCATTATTTTCTATTTCTTTTCGGTGCCCGCTCATTTGTTCTAATCTGTGCATCTTGCAATTTCCTGCCTAACTCGTCATCTTTGCCCAGAAGCAGAAAGTCTTTTTCCAGACCTAATACCTGCAATACAAGTAGGTATGATCCTATACTAACTGTTGGCGAGCCCTTCTCAATAGCTACCAGGGTCGGTCTGCTGATATTTGCACGTTCAGAAACCTGCTCAGCGCTTAGCTTCCTTCGCAATCTTGCCAGCTTTATATTCTCTCCCATTTCGACAAGAATTCTTTTTACCCTGGGAAGTAATACAATTTTCTTTTTAGACATAACATTAAATATATTTTACAAATATAATACTTTTTGTTAATTATATTTAATATTATTACGATATTACTGAACATGTACTATTCTGATTCTCCTGAAATATTAATAGTCAATCCTCGACTTCAATTCTTCCGTGTTCCCTTTGGTTGTTTTTCAGATCGTAAGGAAAGAAAGTAAGCAGCCATCGGTACGAGCATATGTGGCAGGCGGTAGAGTGTTTCATACAAATGCTGATGCAGACTGTCCAGCGGGAAGCTCCAGTAAAAATTGGCCCAGGTTCTTGCCAGGGCGGTTAATCCTCCCCATATAATGGCATAGAGCAGTGCGATCCTGGATACCCGGGGAATGAAAATGGCCACAGCAATCACGAAATCGAGTACGCCCGCAACCTTCAGGAATACTTTTGCTGCGGCTTCATTAATGTGAAATACATTTATGACCATGTCGACAAATGCCCCTGGCTGGGGATAAACACCGATGGCATACAGACCATGGGCCGAAAATGTAAGTGCAATGGTGATCTTCAATAACAGCTTCAACCGGTCGAAATCCAATTCCCTTCTGACTGCCATAATAAACAGCACTGGCAGACTAAACTGGATGCTGTACTCCAGGAACTGCCCCACGTGATAAAATTTCTCCTTGGTATAGAGGAATGCAAGAAAGAACAAGGCAACGGAAGCGACAATGTAAAGCCATTGAACTCTTTTGAATTTTTCTGACACAAAAAGAGTTAGGATGGCCATCAGGCTATAAAAGATCCCAAACCCCACGGTGACCATCCCAATGGCATGATCAGCCTTTTCGCTGGTCACATACTCCTGCCACGTTCCTCCACTGAAAAAATGGATGATTCCTTCCATCCATTGCTGATCCCACAACAGGGCCCTGAAAGGTGCATCCCAGAACAGGTGTTGCCAGGCGCGTCCTGCAAAAAGCAGAAAAGTTGCCAGTTTTAACAGGTTTAAAACAATCTGTTGATTCGTTTGTCGTATTTCCATAAAGGACATTTATAATTCATGATCGTTCTACTAACAGGTTGAGTATCGTCCTTGTTGAACCAGGAAGCAAAATAAACTGTTTTCTGAAATTAGTGATCTATCTTGCACTTTTAAAATTAACAATACATTCTGCATGAAGCATATTTTGATCTTCTTACTTGTCTTTTTACATATTCAACTCGCAGCTAAAACAGATAAATACAGGCTCACATTAAGAGACAATCCTGCACACAGCATTGTCATTGGCTGGAACCAGGTTTCCGGGGATAATCCCGTGGTATTCTATGACACTGTTGATCATGGCTCTTCGGAAGATGGCTATGCAAATATGGCTGTGCCGAACAGATCAGTTGAGTTTGCTGAGATGGACAACCGGTTTGTCAGGTTAAACGATCTGACCCCCAATACCAGCTATTATTTTATCATCACGGACAGTGACAGCAAAAGCAAGCGCTACTGGTTCAAAACTGCTCCTGACGGTCCGGATGCAAGATATTCATTCATCGCGGGGGGGGATTCCCGCAACAATCCCGAACCCAGGCGGAATGCAAACCTGCTGGTGAGTAAACTCAAACCACATGCTGTTCTTTTCGGGGGCGATATGACAGTAAGGGGCAGCGCCAAACAGTGGGAAGCCTGGCTGGATGACTGGCAGCTTACCATCAGTGAAGACGGAAGGATGTATCCACTGATCCCCGCACGTGGCAACCATGAAAAGAACAACGAGATGGTGTACCATCTGTTCGATGTTCCATCGGAGGAAATTTATTATGCCATTACCATTGGTGATGACCTTATTCGTGCCTATACATTGAACACCGAAATATCCATCGCCGGAGAGCAATCGGCATGGCTGAAAAACGACCTGGAATCACACAGTAATACCCGTTGGAAGATTGCACAATACCACAAACCCATACGGCCCCACGTTTCAACAAAGCCTGAAAAGAATACCCAGTATGCCGAGTGGGCGCAGCTGTTCTACGAGCAAAAGGTAAGGCTGGTTGTAGAATGCGATGCACATACCGTGAAGACCACCTGGCCTGTGAAACCGTCAACCGGGAAAGAGAGTGATGAGGGATTTATGCGGGTGCAGCAAGACGGAACGGTATACGTGGGTGAAGGATGCTGGGGAGCACCGCTACGTGAAAGTGATGATCCCAAGAGCTGGACCCGTGATCACGGAATGTTCAACCAGTTCAAATGGATCTTCATCGACAACGAAAAGATCGAGGTCAGGACTGTAAAGGTGGACAACGCACCCGATGTAGCATCAGTGCCCAATGACGATCCATTCAGTATACCCGCTAACATTGACATCTGGGAACCAGAAAACGGGGCAGTTGTGACCATTATTGCCGATTGACAGAAGTATATCTCACTGTAAATCCGGATTTAATTGTGAAGCGGATATTCCTGGTGTCCAAAAAAGACCTGCATCATCATTCTCCCGGTGTAGGAATTAAAAAAATTATTACTAGCTTTAAGTTATCGCCTGAAACCCGTTGCACCTTGACCCGCCAGGAGAGACTTAAATATTGTAAAACCTGTAAAAACAAGGAGTTTGACTTTCACCGCGGACTCCTCTGTGGCCTTACCCACGAGGAGGCTGATTTTGAATCGGTCTGTCCGCATTACACCCCCAGCGATGAGACCCGGAGCCTGGAGAACTTCCGGCAGTCGCGCGAAGAGGAGGCAGAACGAAAGAAGCAGGAACGGAAAGCCCACAAAAAACAGCACAGGGCTGAACGAAAAAAGGCGAAGTGGGAACGCAGGAAAAAACAGCACCGGTACCCCGATAAGATCCGCAGGGATGATCTATACCTGCTGACCGGAATCGGACTGATCACCCTTGCCATCCTCAGGCTCATCGCCTACAGCAATTACTCTTATGCCACCACCATCTCCACTGGAATTTATTCGCTCATCGTATACCTGATCTCAGCCACCTCGGCACTCCTGCTCAGAAAGAAACAGCCGTGGAGATATCATTTTTTCGGTGACACGAAATTCAAGTTGCTGTATGCTGCGGTCCTCACCCTGATGGTTTTCCTCTACCAACAGCTCAGCGATGCGCAGTTATACATTCCACGGCTTCCTAATATCATTTCACTGTATATAGTGATCTTCATCCTGACCATGATCTCCTGGATCCTGGTGGCTCCTGTAAATCTCCTGTTCCGAAAAATTTCAAAGCATCATGTCACGGCTCAATAAAATACTGATCATCACAGGAGCGGTAATGCTGACCACCATCACCATCCTGGAGAACGGGCTGTTCAGGGAACGATCAACGATCAGCTGGCAACCCGACCTGGTATTGTCGGCCGGTCACTTTCACGGCTATACCAATATCTTCTCAGATTACGGCGGCGCCATCGCGAGCAGATTTGAGTACGAGATCGAGGGCAGGACATATGACTCCATCAGCGTGCAATCAGT
>CAKZNC010000040.1 GCA_937129385.1 uncultured Bacteroidota bacterium | reverse complement strand
ACGAGAGGACCGTGTTGGACAGACCTCTAGTGTACCTGTTGTGGCGCCAGCTGCACCGCAGGGTAGCTACGTCTGGAAGGGATAAGCGCTGAAAGCATCTAAGCGCGAAGCCTGCCTCAAGATGAGATCTCCCTTAAGGGCCGTTAAAGACGATGACGTTGATAGGCTACAGGTGTAAAGGCAGTAATGTCAAAGCCGAGTAGTACTAATTGCCCGTGAGCTTTCTTTATAGGCTAATTAAAAAATCTTTACCAACATGTTAATCTTATTGTATCCGCTGAAGCTTCAGCGAAAGCGGATCGCCCACCGTCGCCAAGGCTATGGCGGGCAAAGACTTTAGGTGACTATTGCGATGAGGATCCACCTCTTACCATTCCGAACAGAGAAGTTAAGCTCATCAGCGCTGATGGTACTGCATATGTGGGAGAGTAAGTCGTTGCCTATCTTTTACAATCCTGTCCCGGATTTTTCCGGGACAGGATTTTTTTATTGACAACCCCTTGATGTCTAATTCATTTCGCATCAATCCATTATCATCAATAACCCACCTGCCATTGTATAACTTTATACGCTTTCATACAGGAAGTACGTTATATTTGTACGCTTCAAGGTGAAAATAAAAAACCTGCATATTATCACGCTGTTTGTACTCTGCTCAAACAGCCTCAATGCCCAGGTCATCGATACTTCCAGGGCCATCAACTCCTGGAACCTGATGCATAACTACTCCAGGTTTGAGGATGTGGAACTCGATACCTCGTTGCATGACCTGCACACAGATTTCAACCCGCTTAACCGGGATGGATTTACCTATGAAACCCTTGGAATCATTGGGTCCGCAGCACGTAATCATTACATATTTAACCGACCGGGTACCAGTGCTTTCCTTTTCGGCAATAACCTGGAGCCGTATATGGCAAACCCCGACCGGACCATCTTCTATAATACCCGTAAACCCTTTACGCAGCTTATATATTCCAATATCATCAATCCCCAATGGAGCGAGGAGACCGTCCGGTTCCTCCATACACAGAATATGGATCCGTTTACAAATATCGGTATCGACTTTGAAGTGCTGGCAGGAGACGAATTATATACGAATCAAACCACCCGCGTCACAAAATTCACCCTCTTCGGAAGCAGGGCAAAAGATAAATATGCTGCATTTGGCACTTTTCATTTCAATAAGTTCAATAACCTTGAGAATGGAGGACTCAGGGATCCACAAAACCTGCGGGATGGTATCCATGAGAATAATTTCGAATATGATGTGAACCTAATGAATGCACGCACAACCTACACCAACCTGCAGTTGTTCTATACCCAGAAGTATACAGTGTCCGAAAAGAAAACCTTCACCGATACCCTGGGAGTGACGACCGATTCGGGCAGAAACATCTCGTTTAACCACCAACTCATGGCCGTGCGCAATAACAGGTCGTACGAAGACGTGATTGGCCTGGATGATACCACCCTTTTCTATGACAATTTTTTCTATTTTCACCAAAATGTGAAGGATTCAGTGGTGCACGATAAAATCACCAATACCTTCCAGCTGATCCTCGGAGACCCCTACACCGATCCACTGTCAGCCAGGATCTACGCAGGACATGAGTTTTCCCATTACGGACACCGTTCACCCGATCCGTATACCATGATCACCGATATAGACACCCTCATCCTGCTGCCCTATTTTGCCGATACAACTTTTAAGGATACTGCAGCAACAACATTCAGCAACAGGTACTTCAATGATATTTTCGTTGGATTCCACCTGGGAGGACCGCCCGAGAGACCCTGGTATTGGAACGTTGATGGGAAATATTACCTGGCAGGTTACTACAGGAATAATTTTACTGCAAATGCCACATTCTCCCGACAAGTGTTCAAGGCATACCGACTGGGACTCAGGGGCAATATCGAAAACAGGAATGTGAGCTATTTCCACAACCATTACTCCTCTGCATTTTACAGGTGGGAGAACGATTTCAGGGCCTCTCAGCTCATCAGGGCCGAAGCGTTCCTGACCAACACTGCGCAGAGATTTGAAGCAGTTGCCTCAACAGGTGTGTGGACCAACTACCTCTACTGGGACGAAAATGCAATGCCTGCACAGTTTGACGGGACAATTTATATACTGACAGGGAAATTCAGGAAACATTTCCGCATTGGAGGATTTAACTCCATTAACCAGCTGCTGATCCAGTATTCAACAGCAAAAGATATACTGCGCGTACCGCTGGTGGCATTTAAAACCTCTAACTACTGGGAAAAGGACGTATTCAAAGGAGCGCTCAGGTTCCAGACCGGTATCGACCTTTATATAACCACGCCCTATAAGGGAAACGCCTATATGCCGGCTACCGGGGCCTTCCACCTTCAAAATGAAGAAACCATTGGGGGATTTCCGTTCGCAGACCTGTTCGTGGGTATAAAGATCAAACGTACCCGCATATTTATCTCTTATAACAACGGACTGGCAGGAATAGTCAGTAACAACTACTTTACTGCCGCCGGATATCCCTCGCAACCCGGATATCTCAGGTTCGGACTTGCATGGACTTTTTATGATTAACCGATGCTGTAAAACATTTCGGCACGTTATTTGTTAATGATGTTGACGTTGCGAAATGTAAAACAATTCGCTATGAAACTGAAAGATTATAAGAATATTATACCAGTTGTTTTGCTTGTCCTGATGCCGGTCTTCTTTGGAGCCTGCAACAGGAACAATAATGCGCAAAATGAACAGGAAACGGTCAGGAACAAGGACGAAATGTCCGACCTGGACCTGATCCGACAGAAAGGCCGGTTGGTAGTTGCTGCCGACTATAACTCCACCAGCTATTTCATCTATCGGGGACAACCCATGGGTTACCAGTATCAGATGCTCCAGGAACTTGCCAATTACCTCGACCTCAGGCTTGACCTGCAGGTGAGCAGTGATATTGGTGAGACCTTTGAACAGCTGAATGATGGTGAAATTGACCTGATCGCTATTAACCTGACGGTTACTGCAGACAGGAAAAAGCAGGTTGCGTTTACCTATCCGCATACCCAGACCAGGCAGGTGCTTGTGCAGCGAATGCCGGATAATTACCGGAGATTGAATCCAATGCAGCTGCAAGACTCACTGATCAGGAACCAACTCGACCTGGGAGGGAAAAGTGTATATGTGCAGAAGGGTTCTGTCTATGCAGAAAGACTGGGTACACTCGCCAATGAGATTGGCTCTGAGATCAATATTATACAGGTTCCAGTGGAGTCTGAGCAGCTGATTCAGATGGTTGCAAAGGGGGAGATCGAATATACCGTGGCAGACGAAAATGTGGCCTCGGTCAATAAAACCTATTATCCCCAACTGGATATCAAAACTGCGATCTCATTTCCGCAAAACCTTGCCTGGGCCGTCAGGAAAGATGCAGACGAACTGAGGTCTGAAATCGATACCTGGCTGATGGATTTCAGGAAGACAAGCAGGTACGCTGTGATCTATAACAAGTACTTCAGGAATCAGCATACTGTGAATATGGTTTCGAGTGACTACTATATCCTCGGCAGCGGCAAGATATCCCGTTATGACGACATTGTCAAACGTGAGAGTGAACGCATTGGATGGGACTGGCGACTGATCTCGTCAATGATCTACCAGGAATCCAGGTTCAACCCGAAAGCGGAGTCATGGGCCGGCGCATACGGATTGATGCAATTGATGCCAGCCACGGCAGGTCGCTTCGGCGTCAGCAGGAACTCTGGCCCTGAATCACACATCAGGGCAGGGATCAGCTTTATAAAGTGGCTCGATAAAAGGTTTGAAGATGAGATCACCGATCCGGTCGAACGAACCAAGTTTGTACTTGCTGCCTATAACATCGGGAAAGGACATGTCGACGATGCACGCCGATTGGCAGAGAAATATGGCAACGATCCGAATGTTTGGGAAGGTAGTGTTGAAAAATGGTTGCTCAACAAATCCCAACCCAAGTATTACCGAGATCCTGTTGTTAAATACGGGTATGCAAGGGGAATCGAAACCACCAATTATGTGACGCAGGTGACAGAACGTTATGAGCATTACAGGAACATCCTGGATGATGGCCTACTGGCTAGTAACCGATCAATGCCATAAATTCGCTGAAAATCATTGCAGTGGCACCCCATACCATTTCCCCCTCCACATCAAAATAGGGCGTCTCCATTACTGTCCCGCCACGGTTGAAACTGCCTGTTTTCCGGTTGTCAGGATTCAGCAGCGCTGAAAGGGTCGGGCAGACGAGGTATTGAACCTCTGTTTCATCAGGTCTGAACACGGGTGTGGAATCGAGCCATCCCACAAAGGGATGTACACAAAAATTGCTCACAGGTATGTAGAGGGGCGTCAGACCACCGATGATATTGTCACGGGTTACATCCGCACCTGTCTCTTCCCTTGTCTCTCGAAGTGACGTCCACTGCAGGTCCGAATCATCCTGCTCCTTCATCCCCCCCGGGAAACTGATCTGACCGCTGTGCGGACCTTCATATTCATTCCGTTTGATGAAAACAATGCGAAGATCCCCTTCGTCGGGATAAAGCAATAACATCACCGCCGCTTCATTGCAGTCCTCAGGCTGGGTGGGGCCCAACCTTGCTTCCGGCGCCATCCTGTATTGCGCCCCGGATCCGGGCAATTCACCCCCCAGCAGCGACGCCAGCCTCTCCCTATTTAATTCCTCCATCACTAGGTATTCATCAAAAAAAATGGGACTTTTGATAAAACAAAGATAAGGGATGATCCACCATTTCAAACCAATCTTGCTTGTTTCAGGACTCCTGTTCTTCGCATTTTTCTGCAATGCACAGGATACGGTCGTCACAACCAGTGATCAATATATCGACAGTGTGCAGAAAGCCCTCAGATCAGGATTTGAGAGACAGATCAGGGTGCTTGAAAACGAGCTGACCGATGAGATCTATCAGAACCAGCGGCTTTCAGACTCCTTGCTGAATAACCTGGCAGACCAGGAGCTGCGGATCCGGGAACTTGAGAAGGAGAATGCCCGTAGTGCAATTGCACTGAACAGTGCAGAGCAGTCTATCATTGACCAGTCGGCACAGTTCAACAGGGAAATGGCAAAAACCAGGAAGCTCCTCCTGGTCACTGGATCCAGTTTGTTCTTTTTGTTGCTGCTGACAGCCACACTCTTCATCCTGCTACTCCAGAGAATCCGAAAAGAGACGGATATCAAAATCACAGCCCTTAAAAAATACACCCACACGGAGATCGAGGAGACCCGCGTTACACTCATGAAAAAGCTTCGAAAAAGGATCAAAAAGATGCGTGCAGGGATGGGTGGAAAAAACGACTCCAAAAAGTCTTCAAAAAAGAAAAAGGGCAAAAAGAAGTAGTGTTGCCAATGAAGATCAATTGAACCGGATGCTCTTTTCCGGACTCACCCTGGCAATGATCATCGAGGGAATCAGAAGAAAGATCATCGTCGATACCAGCGTCCCGAGATTCAATAACAGGATGTGCAATAAATTGATATTTACAGGCACCGTATCCAGGTAATAGGACTCAGGATCCAGGGTGACCACGTTGAAGCGGTACTGGATAAAGCAGATGGCAAGCCCGATGACATTCCCCCAGAACAATCCTTTGAGGGCCAGGTAGCCCGACTGGTACAGAAAAATCCGCCGTACGGAGGCATCGACCGTTCCGAGTCCCTTGAGAATGCCGATCATGTTGGTACGCTCAAGTATCAGGATCAGCAACCCGGAGATCATATTGAAACCTGCCACGACAAGCATCAGCACAATGATGATGATCACGTTCATGTCCTGCAGGTTGAGCCAATCGAAGATCTGGCTGTACTTCTCCTGTATCGGCACCACCTTGATCTTACTGCCCTCACTTGAAAAATCAAGCGAAGCAATGTCCCGCAATTTTTCCGTCGCAACCGCCGCATTCCGCACCGACCCCAGCCTGATCTCATACCCGCTCACCTGGTCGGCCGACCAGTTATTCAGTCTTTGTACATGCTTGATATCGGCATATACATACAGTTTGTCAAATTCCACCAGGCTCGTCCGGTAAATTCCTGAAATCACAAAACTCCTGGCCCTCGGCGGATCCTGGATGAAATACATATTGAAGCTGTCTCCTACATCAAGTTGCAGCAACGAGGCAACGGTTGCGGAGATCAACACCTTATTGGTTCGCACACTGTCACTGATGCTGATGGGCTCACCCTCCACCAGGTTCTCATTGAGAAAACGCCAGTCAAAATCAGGCCCCGCCCCCTTCAGCACAGCCCCCTGCATATTTTCCCGGGTCTTGATGATCCCGGCCTTGATCGCGAACATCTGCACCCTGTCCACCTCCTGCAGCTGCCGCACCTCGTCAAGTATCGGCAGGTCCCGCTCGATGGGGGCCGTTTCATACGATGTATTCGAATCCATATTCACCAGCTGGATATGCGACCCAAACCCGATGACCTTGTTGGAGATCTCATTCTTGAACCCCGTCACAATGGCCACCGCCACGATCATCACCGCCAGCCCAAGGGCGATCCCAAATGTGGCAATCCCCACAATTGAGCTGGAAAACCGCTTCCGTTCCCCCCTGTGGCCAATGATCCGCCTGGCTATGAATAATTCAGTATTCAATTTTTTCTCCTGAAAATCAAAAATAGTCATCTTTTCGGAGATCGGGCCCTTTCATATTCTTTTTCGCCTGTGATTGTATGCTGAACCGAGGCAACAGCCGAGCTCATGTGGCCGAAGTCCGAATAACAGGTGCGCCAGCTGCACACATGAAGCTTTGTACATAATTGGAGCAGGCATTGCTTCCATACAGGCATCATCTTTCAGGAATAAACAATATATTTGGGCTACAGTATGTGAAATGATGAGAATCTTATGGGTCTATATCGTATTATTGATCTTTAATTCCTGCAATGGACAGATGAAAGAAATCAGCACCGGCGCCGAACAGATCACCCGGTATCTTCCGTTGATCGAAGGGAAGAATATTGCATTGGTGGCCAACCAGACCTCTGTCGTTGGGGAGGTTCACCTGGTTGATACCCTGCTGACGCTCTCCATGGCAGACTATGATTTCCGGATTGCCAGGGTCTTTGCACCCGAACACGGTTTTCGCGGGAACATCGATGATGGTGTGGCTGTAGCGGATGAAG
>CAKZNC010000039.1 GCA_937129385.1 uncultured Bacteroidota bacterium | reverse complement strand
CAGCTGGCGGTCCTCGGCTTGTTTTTTGCGGATTGGTTTTCATAATCAAGCGCGAGTCCTGCAAACTGGTCACCACGTTCAGCAGCTGAATGCTCATATGTATAATCCTTGTTGCTTGTGAAACCAATAAGTTTCGCGCCCTGTTCCTCAAGCAATTCTGCCATGATCCCGATGCCATCCACGAAGTTTTCCGGGTAGCCTTTCTGGTCTCCCAGGCCATACAGTGCAAAGGTCTTTCCTTTCAGGTCCATATCTTCGATCTCCGGGATAAATTCGTCCCAGTAATTTGGAAGTTCTCCATCGAACCAGGTAGGCACACTCAGAATAAACTGGTCATATGAGAGGAATTTCTCTTCAGTGATATCCTCAGCATTCACCAATTCCAGGTCTTCGGTATTAAACTCCTCCTTGATCTTCTGGGCGATCTTTGCGGATTTCTTGGTATTGTAGCTATAGATCAATGCTGTTTTTTTCATTGGTACTAGTATTTGAGTAATTTTTCAAGTGCTGTTTGAATACGGTCCACATCTGGTAAAATTGCTTTTTCCAGTATCCTGTTGAATCCTACCGGTGTGAAGGTGGAGCCCACGCGCATAACCGGACCATCCAGGTATTCGAAAGCTTCTTCTGTGATCTGGGAAGCGATCTCTCCACCGAATCCACCGAAAACTTTATCCTCATGGACGACCAGCACTTTCCCTGTCTTTTTCACGCTGGAGAGAATGGTTTCACTGTCAAGCGGACTTAGGGATCTGAGGTCGATCACCTCCACTGAAATATCTTGCTCAGCCATTTTTTCGGCGATATCCACACACATGGGCGTTGTATTTCCATAAGTAATCAGACTTACATCCGATCCTTCTTTTCTCACCCGAGCTTTTCCAAATGGGACTTCGAAATCATCCGGAACAGGTGCAGCGACCTTTGGAGCATTATAGAGTGCTTTGGGTTCAAGAAAGAGTGTCACACCCCTTGAACGGATGCTGGTACGCAGCAAACCTGCAGCATCATCAGCATAACTCGGGTAGACGACCCTGATCCCGGGAATGGTGGTCAGCGTGCCTTCGATGGTCTGACTGTGATAGAGGCCACCACCGATATAACCTCCTGAAGCAAGTCGGATGGTAATGTTCGGACTGAACTGACCTTTTGACCTCCAGTAATCGTGTGAGGTATCGAGTAATTGCTCCATCGCCGGCCAGAAGTAATCTGCAAATTCGGCACCCTCGACAACGATCCTGATCTTGTCATTGAACCTGCTCATTCCATTGGCGGTCCCGACAATGTAGTCCTCTGCAATAGGCGCATTGAATACCCGATCCTTTCCGAACTCCTGCTGCAACCCCTTGGTAACGTTGAAGATGCCACCTTTGTCTTTGTTGGCAACATCCTGTCCCCAGATATAGGTATCGGGATTGTGCCGGAACTCGGCCTTCAGGGTTTCATTGAGACCCTCGATCAATTTTTTAGGATCTCCCTCCTTGTCATGCAGTCCCTCGGGATATTTTTCTGACACATAAGGTTCCGGAAGCACGTAATCAAAGATGGATGCCGGATCGGGATCCGGTGCGCTCATCGCCTTTTTGTGGGCTGCTTTCACCACCTGTTTGGCCTCTTCTTCAATTGCCGTCAGTTCATCTTCAGTAAATCTTTCATATCGCAGCAACATCCTGCGGTATTTTGCCATCGGATCGTACTCGTTTACATAGTTCAGCTCATAATCGTCACGGTAGAGGTCGTGGCGGTCACTGTTTGAATGTGAATGTATCCGGACACAGTTTGCCTGGACGATCACCGGATGGTCATTTTTTTCAACATATTCCCTTGCTTCGGACATGGTGTTCATGGAATCGAATACATCCTTCCCATTACAATGGAAGATCTTCAGGTATTTGAATCCCTTGAAATTCTCTGCCACCTTCCGGTTGGCAGTCTGGTCCTTTTTAGGGACCGATATACCGTAACCGTTGTCCTGGATGACGAAGATCACGGGAAGCTTTTCATTGGATGCCCCGTTAATTGCCTCATAAACATAACCTTCAGAGACAGATGATTCTCCCTGGCTGCTGATCACAACGCCGGGCACTTTGTACTTCTTCAGTGCGCGACCGGCTCCTGTTGCGTGTTGTGCATGATTACCGGTACATGAGGAGGAGTTGTGAATGTTCCATTCTGGTTTCGCGAAGTGATTTGACATGTGTCTTCCTCCGCCGGCCACATCGGTATCTTTTGATATTCCATTCAGGATTATTTCCTCAGCACTGATTCCGGCTGAAAGAGCGGTCATCATGTCCCGGTAATAGGGAAACAGGTGATCAGTATCCTTGTTAAAGGTCTGACCGATGGCGAGTTGAATACCATCATGTCCGGCATAGGGTGCATGATAGGACCAACCGATCGCCTGCTTCAGGTAATTCGGGGCCCTGTCGTCAAGTGTTCTGCCGATCACCATCAACTTAAACCAATTTGCAAGTGTATCTTTTTCTGTACGTTTTATATTGTATTTTTTATCTCTGGACATTGTATATTGATTGTAATGGTTTTTAAATTGAACGGCTGGTGTCGAATGACTCAATGGTATCTCCGAGTGATTTTAAGAAAGCACCTCCGAGCGCTCCATCGATAATTCGGTGATCATAAGTGAGCGACAACCACATCTTGTGCCTGATGGCGATTACATCTCCATCACTTGTTTCAAGCACTGCTGGTTTCTTTTTGATCGCACCTACAGCGAGGATGGCCACCTCTGGCTGATTGATTATCGGTGTACCGATATCGTTTTTAAACGTGCCGAAATTGGTAATTGTAAATGTTCCGCCCGAGATGTCATCGGGTCCCAGTTTATTGCTCCTTGCGGCTGCAGCTGTTGTGTTCAGACTGCTTGCAAGTCCATTCAGGTTAAGCTGATCAGCATTCTTGATATTTGGAACGATCAGGTTGTTGTCCTCCAGCGAGACGGCGATACCCAGGTTGATGTTCTTGTGGATCACGATCTTATCACCATCCACACTTGCATTGATCATCGGATATTCCCGGAGGGCTTTTACAGTTGCCTCCATAAAGACCGGCAGGTAGGTAAGTTTCTGACCCTGTTTGGCCAGGAATTCATCTTTGACCCGGTTTCTCCAGTTGACCACGTTGGTCACATCCACCTCAAGCATGTTGGTGACATGCGCAGATGTCTGCTTGGAATTGATCATATGTGCAGCGATGAGTTTTCTCATTCTGCTCATCTCAACAACCTCATCTCCATCGGCTGTCACAACGTCAACTTTTGGTTTTTGTGGTGCAGGAGCTGGTTTCTCTCTGGCCACATTTGCTGACGAATCAGAAGGTTTTGTGCGGTTTTCGATATAATTCAGGATATCTTTCTTCTGCACCCGTCCATTCAGGCCGCTTCCATCTATGGAATCGAGTTCCTGCTGTGTAACGCCCTCCTCGCCTGCAATTTTCCTTACAAGGGGTGAATAGAACCTTCCTTCATCTGTTTTGGAACTTAGGGAGCTTGCGGCCTCTTCTGCAGCTACCACTGTCTCATTCTGCGGTGAGGGGACCGGATCTGACACATCACCGGGGGCATTTCCGGAGGAATCTTCAAGGATCTCTTTTTCTGCCGGCTGATCATCATCTGAAGGTCCGTCGCCACCGGTATCTATCACTGCAATAACCGTTCCCACTGCAACAGTATCATCCTGTTGGAACAGGACCTTTTTTACCACACCCTCCACAGGGGAAGGGATTTCGGAATCTACCTTGTCGGTAGCTATTTCGAGGAGCACATCATCTTCGACAACTTTATCACCTTCATTGACAAACCATTTTGTAATGGTTGCCTCTTCGATGCTCTCACCCATTTTTGGCATTACAATATCAAAATGCGCCATGTCAAGCTATGAGTTTTATGAATGAATAATTTCTTTGAGTCGCATATATAACAACACTTCTTGTAAAATGTTTTCTGAAAAATATCGGCAAGACAGACAATTAATCTGCCTCGAAAACAATGTCGAGAAGGAGCTGTTCTGAAAAGGGTTTTTTATCGATAATATGACTTGATATATAATGTGGGTATACAATATTGATATCAGGATAATTCAGTTGCAGGATCATTGCGATCATTGAGAATATCTTCGGTCCCTGTGGCACGATCACCACCTTATGTTCATTCCTGGCCGGAAGGATGTGGTCCAACATTGTCCTGTACAATGTTTTGGTGTCCATCAGCGGGTAGGGAACCAGGTTCCTGATGTCTGTTTGATTAATCAGCCTGTGGTTTCCCACAAATACAGTTTCAACGTAAGATTTGTGGATGGCGGGGTCTGCATATAGCAGCCTTATGTGATTCGGCTTCAGTTTTTCAAAAAGCAGGTTTCCAAGGCCTTTTTCACTGCCCAGTCCATGCAACATAAACAGGTCTTTCTCTTTTCCTGGCTTTCTGTATGGAGCATCGTTCATGTTGAGCCATCGGAAGGCGATCTTCCTGCGGTAAGCTGCCGGTTCAAAAAACAATGCCGGGCAATATACGATCCTCAAATGCACTTTTTTGAAAGGAGCTGAGAGGTGCAGGTATTTAAGCAGCGAATGATACCAGTGTCTTGGCATGACAGATATATCCACCATCACCTTCGGGGTTGAACTTTCCAGGTTTTCAAATACCTTCTCAAAAGCCGGAGCCTTATCTCCGGAGGTGATCATGAATTCATATTCCCGGTCTGTATAGTACTGGTCATTTTCCTTCCTGTACAATACTTTCTGACACTCTTTAAATGCGATCACCAGGTTTCGTATTCCCGGATCTTTGAATCTTGATGGGATGCAGGTGGACCGGCTTTCATATCCTGATCCTGCAATGAAAAGGTCGGGTTTGAAATCGGGAAGCGATGATGAAGGATCGTGTATAAGTTCAGTAATCTCCATTTTTGCCCTTGATCGACAGTGAACAAAGTTAGGAGGTTTTACAAGAATGCAAAGCTTGTCTGTGGTCAGAGAAGCGGATTGCTGAGTGGAATTTCTGAGATCGGATCCGGATATTCCTGATCCACAAGGAATAAGTTCAGGTAGGGCCATAATTCCACTTTCCTGATGCTTGAAAACATCATCGAAGAGGTATATCGCTGGATCCTTGATTGCTTATAGGTAGATGTATTCATAAGGATCACCCAGTTGACCCCATCTTTCTGGCGGACAAGCATTGCGGTAGAACCATTGAAATAACCGGTACGCCACCAGGTACCGTATTGGTCCTGCCCTCTCCATCCGAAAAGGCCTCGTCCGGCTTGTTCGGGATCGACCATCATCTCCACGGTTTCTTGCCGCAGAATGTCCATCTGATTGTCAAAACCATCAATTGCAGTCATCAGTTTACACAATTCAGGGGCGGATGCGATCCAGCCACCTGCTGCACCGAGCAGTTCAATATCATTCCCGCCGTAATATGGAGGAACGAGTTCACCAGTCCCGTCATATGCATAGGACCTGTAATTTCTTCCTGCGTCATAGTAAGATACTTCATTGGGAAACTTTTCATGTGCATAACTCCTGCCAATGTGCATATCGTGAATCCCTGCAGGTTTCAGTATGTTCATGATGACATAATCCTCATAAGGCATGCCGCTTTTTTCCTCAATCACCCTTCCCAATATGGCATAACCAAGATTGGAGTAACTGTAACGTGTACCCGGGGTATAATTCAATTTCCTGGAGAGGGAATAATCAATCACCTGGTCGATTCTTGCCGGTGGATCTATTTTCATCTTCCTGGCAATGTACAGGGAATTAAACATGGGGTCACCGCTTCTGCGGGACCAACCACCTGTATGATTAAGCAAGTGCCTGATGGAGATATCCTCTACCCTGTCGTCCCTGTAATCTTTGAACAGTGTGGTATCGAGGATGCCCCCGGGACCAAAGACTTTTTCATCGAGTTCGAGCTGGTTCTCTTCGTAAAGTTTCATCACCGCAGCAGCGGTAATCAACTTTGAAACCGATGCGATCCTGAAGAGGTGGCCCGGCTTCACCATCTCATTTTTCTCAGCGTTCGCAAATCCAAATCCTTTGGCATATACCAATTCTTCATCTTTTGATATGGCGACGCTGGCTCCTTTGATCCGCCATTTCTCCATGAAAGATGATATGCGTTGATCCAGCACTTCTGTGGCTTCAAAATCGGAATAGCTGTTTTCAAGTTTCAGTGAGAAGGCCACTTCCTGGTCTTCAATGATAAAGGAATTGCCTTTCTCTGAAAATGTGATCGCGATCTCTCCGAAGAAGAATATCACGGTAAGTATGGACAATATCAATAGTTTCCCTGGCTTCATAATTTCATCTTTTTCAACAGTCCTGCCATTCTGTGCGCACAAAATTATATCTTAATATGATTGTGCGGACTCACAGGCAGTTGGCCTTATGAACAATGCACTGTTAATAATGATAATGAGCTATGAAACAAGTGAATGCATGAATTGTTCAAATAGTACGAACGGGTTATATTATTATAACAATAAACCCTCTTCGCATTATATAATGGTCATTCATGTAAGGATAATCGGAGTCGGGTGTCTGAAATGAATGATTTATCAAAACAGTTTTTCAGAAGGGTATAAAAACACAAATGGGAGCCAGTCTGCACCAACTCCCATTTCGCTTGCCGGAAACCGTAGTCACCGGTTCACGTCAAGTTACGGTTTATTATGCCGGAACGTTGCCCAAAGGCATTGTCCCCAAACTGCTTCCGGCGTGAGCCGGATGCAGGCCGACAGCATCATCCGTAGATCATCCTGCCAGCATTTCTTCTCGTTGAAACCTGTCCGTGTTTCCAGGCATCCTTGCGGACCGGTTTTCACTCTTCCAGATATCTCTTACAATATCACTTCAGAGCATCAACGCTAAGACCGTGACTGCTGCCACGGAAGAGCAATTTCAATACCTGTTTCAATTGCCCTGACTCCTTCTGCTCCGGAGACGAATCCCCATCGCATATCAGTATGCAAAACATAAAGAACGGAGTGGCTTTTATACGCTCACTTGATGAAGTAAATATAGTGCGAAAATCATTCAGGTCAAGTTTTTATCGTCTGAAACAGTAAACAATGGACAAACATGATATGAACAGGAGTTATTAACAATGGTTAATAATGACTGAATCCCTGTTGTCGTGTCAGAGATCGTTGAATCGTTCTTCAAAAAAGTGCTCCGTTGGTAGGGTAATCGGCTTGTTCCACAACGGAAGGATCGTTTGGATTGGTTCCGGACCGGGATATTTTATTACTGACTGTATAGGCCTTAAGCTCCTTCTGATTGATGGGCTGCAGTAGTTTTTTCCTCGACGTGACCAGGGGTTCATCGCTAAGCCATCTACTCTCCTGCCCTGGTCCGTCAAGGATTACGGGCATTCTCTTTTTGGTATTATGGATCTTTTCCATGAGTGGATTTGCCCGTGTGGTAATCACAGAGAAGGTGTCAATCAGTTCATTCTGTCGTTCATCTGTCCACTTGTCGAATATTCCTGCCATTCCAAACAGGTCCTGTTCCCGGTGGTGGATCAGCCATGGAATTTTCTGTCCGCCTACATGTTGCCATTCATAGAACCCTGTTGCGATCACGATGCATCTCTGATTCTCAGCAGGTTTTCTGAAAGAGGGTTTTTTCTCCAGCGATTCTGCACGTGCATTGTAGGTCCCTCTCCTGACCTTATCCGCCTGGTCCGCATCTTTCACCCAGTGCGGGATCAATCCCCATTGCAATAATTGAACCTTCCCAGGGTGTTCCTGGGTGATCACGGGGATCATGGGGTTTTCGAAGGCACGGTAGAAGTATCGGAATTCAAAATCACTCAAGACTGAAGCATCGGCATTGAATCTATTTTCAATGGCATCCCTGGTCGCATGGATATTGATTGTGAAGCACATTTGCTATTTATTGAAGAGGTGTTTAAAAATTTAACTTTTGATAGTAAACAATGGCGGATCAATCATTGTTTAGTCAGTGATGAATCAACAAGTTTGAATACAAAGCAGAAAATATTGCCATTTTTTCCACTTGGAGTCTTTCTCTTTCCTGGTGAGGACCTGCCGCTTAGGATCTTTGAGCCGCGCTACCTGCAGTTGATCGAAGAAGCCAGGACAGAAGGGTTCACTTTTGCCATTCCTTTTTCCAAGGATGACGAGATCATGGACTACGGCTGCGAGGTAAAACTTCAGCAGGTGGTAGCGGAAAGCGAGCAGGGACGGATGGTGGTGACTGTGGAGTCTGTCGCCCTGGTGCGTATTCACAGTTACACCTCCCAGCTGGCGGGCAAACTGTATGCAGGCGGGAATGTGGAGATCCTCCCTCCTTCTCCACCAATCAGGAGCCGGAGTCTCATAGATATGTTGATCAACTATACCGAACAGTTTGATCCAGACTTTTTGCATGATTTTGAAGGTCGCGAATTGTGTTATTTTGATATAATGCAGTCATTGAACCTTTCATCGGAAGACAAATACCGATTTATTGTAATGAGTTGCAATGAGGACCGGGAGCAATTCCTTGAGAAGCAGATCGAGTACCTCATGCTGATCCGAAAACAAGAGCGCATGCTGAATGATGATTTCAGCCTGAACTGACATCCTGCTCCCTGGATCTCCTTCCTTTTCCCCCGAAGATCCTTTTCTTGACCTGCTGCATATCCTGTTGCAGTCCGGTTACAGCTTTCACAAGTTCATTTTCCGGCAGCACCGGTTCCGGAAGTTCCTGGCTGATGAAATGGACAAATTTCCATATTTCACGTATATCCGTTACTTTCACATCAAAAGGTTCATAGGTTGGATTCAGTGAATAGAGGGTGAACAACCCATCCTTTTCGATCCGGTTTTCCACGATCTTGAATACGATCCCGTCATCCAGTGTCAGGATCACACAGGCCTCTCCCGTAGAGATATGGTTCCAGTCCAGCACATATTCACCCGTTACAAAGGCTTTGTCGGGGATGGGAAGCATGGAATCACCGTTCAGCTGGAAAGTCCTGTACTTTTTTTCTGAAGAGAGGAACGGCAGGCGAAAAACCGGCAATTCACTGATGTATTCCGGGTCGGAGAAACCATTGGTATAGCCTGCCCTGGCTTTTGTACTGACCAGTTCAATGTTTTCTTCATTGTCATCGCTGACCGTGGATGCGAGAATTCTCAGGTTCCCTCCTTTCAGGAACACATCATCGCCATGTTCGAGCTGGTAGAGCTGACTTTCGGATAATTTCGAAAGATCCACCCTGATGAGTGTATCCACTGCCATGTTGAAATAGCGGGCAAATTGCATGAGCACATTGATGCCCGGCTCTGCAACCTGGTTCTCATACCCGCTGAGCGTGGACCGCTTCATATTGAGCAGCGTGGCCAGGTCGTCCTGGGTCTTGTTCTTCCGCCTCCTCAGCAGCCTGATGTTTGAATGAAAATGCATGATTTTTTTTGTTAAAGGTTTTGCATATAGTCTCAATAATGATTATTATGTAATCAGAGATTTGATTAAAATCTAATCAAATATATATAATGTTATTGAGAAAAGCAAATGAGGGGGACTCGCGTACGCTCGTCGGAAGTTAACCGCAGAGTGGCGCATAGATCGCAGAGCATGAGGCACATGCCGGAGCATCCGCACGCCGCGTAGCGCACGCCGCATACCCCATAAAGAATATGGAAAGGAATGTTGTACATATGGACCTGGATACATTTTTTGTATCCGTGGAGCGGTTGGATAACAGCAAGCTCATCGGAAAACCGGTGATCATTGGTGGTACATCCGACCGGGGTGTGGTTTCGAGCTGCAGTTACGAGGCGCGACGTTTCGGTGTGCATTCGGCCATGCCCATGAAGATGGCGCGTGCATTGTGCAATGAAGCGATCGTGGTACGGGGTGACATGGACAATTACAGCAAGTATTCGAAGATGGTCACGGAGATCATCTCCGAAAAGGCGCCCGTATATGAAAAAGCGTCGATCGATGAGCATTACCTCGACATTTCCGGGATGGATCGTTTTTTCGGGTGTCTGCAATGGACCTCGGAATTGCGGGAGCGGATCATTCGCGAGACGGGGCTCCCGATCTCCTTTGGCCTGTCGGTCAACAAAACGGTTTCCAAGATCGCCACGGGGGAGGCAAAGCCCAACGGCGGCATCGAAGTGCCGGTCAGCACAGTCCCCGGTTTCCTCTCCCCGCTCTCCATCCGGAAGATCCCGATGATCGGCAACAAGACCTACCACCTGCTGCGGTCGATGGGCATCTCCAATATCGGCACGCTGAGCATGATTCCCAGGGAGATGATGGAAGGATTGCTGGGGAAGAACGGGATCGTGATCTGGAAAAAGGCCAACGGGATCGACCCCACGCCTGTCATGCAATACTCCGAACGCAAGTCCATCGGCGCAGAACGCACCTTTGACCGCGATACAATGGATGTGGAGGGGCTGAAGGACCTGCTGGTATCGATGGTGGAGAAGCTGACCTTCCAGTTGCGGAAAGAGGAGAAACTGACCTCCTGCATCACCGTAAAGATCAGGTACTCAAATTTCGATACCCACACATTGCAGAAACGGACCGGCTACACTTCATTCGACCATGTCCTGATCCCGCTGGCGAAGGAGCTTTTTGAACGCATCTACCAGCGACGCATGCTGATCAGGCTGATCGGTGTGCGTTTTTCCGGACTGGTCCGGGGGGTGCAGCAGCTTGACCTGTTTGAAGATACCTCCGAGATGGTGCGTCTCTACCTGGCCATGGACAGTCTGCGCAAACGCTTCGGGACCCGGTCGGTAAGACGTGCCAGCGGTATCCAGCTGCACCAGCTTGAAGAGAAGAACAGTGAAAAAAAGGAGACGGAAGCAGACGCTGCCTCCCGGAGGCAACAGGTCGATAATTTAAAAAACAGGCGATGGGGGTATTGGAGGTAGCGACTCACGTACGCTCGTCGGGCTTTAACCGCAGAGTGCGCAGAGGTCCGCAGAGGATAAGGTTACTGCCGGGGCACCCGCATAACGCACTACGCAATTCGCACTACGCGTAGTATAAAGTTACTGCCGGAGCCCCCGCATACCGCACAGCGCATCCTGAATCAAGTTCAGGATGACATTGCTTCGGAATGGCTGACTGACCATATTACGCAATGAAGTAAACATTATGTACCTGAACTGTCATTCATATTACAGTCTGCGCTACGGCACCATGGCCGTGGAGACCCTGGTGGAGGAGGCGGCAAAGCTGGGCATTGAAGCCATGGCGCTGACAGATATCAACAATTCCACCGGGATGGTGGATTTCGTAAAATCATGCAACAGCCTGGGCATTCATCCCATCGCCGGGATCGAATTCAGGAACGGCGACCAGTACCTGTATACGGGCATTGCCAGGAACGGGGAGGGATTCAGGGAGCTGAACGAGTTTCTCTCCTACCACAACGAGACCAAGCTTCCTTTTCCAGCCACGGCCCCCCAGGCAGCCAATGCCTGGTTCGTCTACACCCTCAACAGGGTGCCTTCCCGGAAGCTGCGATCCAACGAGCTGATCGGCGTCAGGCCCGGTGATCTGAACAGGCTGCTTACCTCCCCGTGGAGAGATGATCCGTCCCGGCTGGTGATCTTTCACCCGGTGGTGATGTTGCGGCGGGCCGACCATGAACTGCACCTGCACCTGCGCGCTGTCGACCACAACATCATTTTGGGCAGACTCCGTCCGGAGATGACCGCCGGGGAACAGGATGTTTTGCTTTCGCCCGACCTGCTGAGGTGTGCCTACGAGGAGTTTCCGCAGATCATCCGCAATACGGATGCGCTGGTGGCCGATTGCGGGATAGCATTTGACTTTAAAACCATCAAGAACAAGCGAACCTTCACAGGTGCACGGTCGGACGACCGGATCCTGCTGGAGAAACTGGCGCTGGAAGGAATGGTCTATCGCTACGGAAAGGACAACCCGGAGGCCCTGCGGCGTATTCAGCATGAACTCCAGGTGATCGACAGACTTGGTTTCTCCTCCTACTTCCTGATCACGTGGGATGTGATCCGCTACTCCCTGTCACGCGGATTCTACCACGTGGGACGTGGGAGCGGTGCGAACTCCATCGTCGCCTATTGTCTGCGCATCACCGATGTGGACCCCATCGACCTGGATCTCTATTTCGAACGGTTCATCAACCCCAAAAGGTCGAGTCCGCCCGATTTCGACATCGATTTCTCATGGAAGGAGCGTGACGAAGTGCTGGACTACATCTTCAAAAGGTACGGGCGCAGGCACACATCACTGATCGGCACCATCTCCACCTTCAGGGATCGCTCCATTTTTCGTGAACTGGGCAAGGTGTATGGTCTGCCCAAGGAAGAGATCGACCTGCTTGTCAAGCACCCGGATGACCAGATGAACGACAACCACATCATCTCCGATATCTACAGGCTCGGCAACCAGGTGGTGGATTTTCCGAACCTGCGGAGCATCCACGCCGGCGGGGTGATCGTATCCGAGGAGCCGATCACCTGCTATACCGCACTGGACATGCCGCCGAAGGGGCTGCCGACCACCCAGTGGGACATGTACGTGGCAGAAAGTATCGGTTACGAGAAGCTTGACATACTGAGTCAGCGCGGGA
>CAKZNC010000038.1 GCA_937129385.1 uncultured Bacteroidota bacterium | reverse complement strand
CAGGATGGCGATCCCGAACTGGCCGAGAACTTTCTTTGGGCACTCACCCGGGGGAAACAAGGAACAAAACCAAACCTTGAGTCTGCACTCTTTACCGACTACGGTGCAATATTACGATATGATTACGGAGGACCCAACGAAGCCTACCTGAATATCCAGCAGATTAATGAATGGACAGGTATATGGAATGGATACCGGCTTTGGGGCAGCATGAATTACAGGTGGAACGGACGCGGTAACGGAATTCTCTACTATGCAGCAAAAAACAAGATATGGAGCTGGAACGGTGTGGAAGAAAACGGTGATGCATTTGATATCAATGCATTGCCATTGTTTAATGTGAATGGTGCCGGACTGGGATACCACAAAACCGATGGTATTCTCTATAATTTTGATGAAGTACAGTTTTACCGTGCAAAAGGATCGAATCCCGGATACTTTTCACGGGATATAATGATGGTAAGGGATGACTATGTTGCAATTTATGATAATGTCAGTGAGGGAGAAGAAGGACGCTTTCAGTGGATCAATCCATACTGGGATATGCCAGCCACACATGCACTGGAAGATGGTCCCGGAGATAATTTACATATCGTTGAACCGAGAATTAAAAAGACTTATCAGACCAAGAATAAATCCAACTATACTGAAATAGAAAAAGATAGGGAAAAGGAATTCCTTTTCGTCTCGGATCGGCATGAGGTTGTCAGGGAAAAACATATCTTCTTCCTCGGGCGGACCGGATACGCTAAAAAGAATTACCTGGCGATTTTTGAAGGCAGCAAAATTCAGTTTGGTGAATTTGGATTAGAAGTCACCGGTCAGGGATTTGGTGCAAGTGCATGCATTGAATCAGATGGAAGAATTCATGGAAGAATTGCCGGAAATGGCCAAGGGGAAATCATTCTCACTCTCCCAGAAGAAATAAAAACAGAGAAAATAAATGTCTATATCAATGGTGACAAAATTGAACATGTAAAAATAGGAAAATTGATTTCTTTTTCATGCCATGTAAGTGTTGCTGATGGATATTATTCCATATATGAAATTCTACCATTAAATGTAACTCCAACACCACCACCATTACATCCCATATTATCAAGTAGTAAATAGTAATCTCAAAAATTTGAAACAGATGATAAAAATCAAATATTCATTTTCCATCCTCATCTTATTTTGGGGTATAAATAATTCAATTGTCAAAGCTGAGCACCAGACTGAAATTAATCCAGACACCTCAGTTGCAAAAAGAATATACCCGGAAAAAAATCCAGAGGGATTTTTTGATAATATCGAAACAAACCATAAATATTCATTTCCCTTTCAGAATACTTATTTACCTTCAAAGGAACGTGCCATTGATCTTGTCAGCAGGATGACGCTAGAACAAAAAATAAGTCAAATGAAACACAGTGCACCTGCAATTGACACTTTCGGTATTCCGGCATACAATTGGTGGAACGAGTGTCTCCATGGTGTAGGGCGTGCTGGATTTGCTACCGTATTCCCCCAGGCTATTGGAATGGCTTCAACCTGGAATAAGGATTTAATTTTTCAGATTGCAAATACAATATCAGATGAAGCGCGAGCCAAGCATCATCATTTTGCATCACTTGGCAAAAGATCCGGTTATATGGGGTTGACCTTCTGGACTCCAAATATCAATATAGTCAGAGACCCCCGTTGGGGAAGAGGGCAGGAAACTTATGGTGAGGATCCATTCCTGACCTCTGAAATAGCAAATCAATTTATAAGGGGATTACAGGGAAATGATCCAAAATACCTTAAATTGGTTGCGACAGCAAAACACTATGCTGTGCACAGTGGTCCGGAATCATTGAGACACGAATTTGATATTAGTGTATCTGATAAAGACCTGCATGAAACATATCTACCTGCTTTTAAAAGCGCAATAAAAGATGCTCACGTGGAGTCAATCATGTGTGCTTACAATAGCTTTAGAGGTATTCCCTGTTGTGGTAATAATTACATTTTATCTGACATCTTAAGAAATCAATGGGGTTTTGATGGTTATATTGTGTCTGATTGCGGGGCCATTGCTGATATTTTTGAAGAAAAAGATCATCATTACGTAGAAACTCCGGAAGATGCAGCCGCAGTGGCTGTAAAAGCAGGCACAGACCTTAATTGTGGTAATATCTATCCGTACCTGAAACAGGCTGTTTTACAAGGGATTATTTCAGAGGAGGAAGTTGACCAGGCTTTAATAAGATTATTCACTGCCAGGTTTAAACTTGGCATGTTCGATGATCCTTGCGAAGTAAAATACGCCAACATACCATACAACGTAGTTGGGAGTAGACAGCACAAGGAAATTGCACTTCAGGCATCAAGGGAATCAATTGTACTGCTTAAAAATGAAAACAACATTTTACCGCTGTCTAAAGAAATAAAATCCATTGCAGTTATCGGACCAAATGCAAATGATGAGGAGGTAATGCTGGGAAATTATAATGGGACCCCAAATCAAATCACCACAGTTCTTGAAGGAATTAGACAAAAGCTGCCGAATGCTGCGATTCACTATGCCGATGGCTCTCCTCTTATAGAGGGTTACCCGCTTTTAAACCATGTCCCATCTAATGTGCTTTCGCCCGGTGAAAAATCAAATCAGACTGGCCTCAAGGGATCCTATTTCATTAGCAGCAATTTTATACTTCCCCCGGCCCGGACCCAAATTGATTCGACAATCAATTTTAACTGGATAGGAAAATCACCGATTTCAAATATAGAGGCAGATAGCTTTGGTGTGAAATGGGAGGGATTCATCACTGCACCTGTTTCAGGTGAATATATCATTGGCTTGAATGCAGCTTCCAAAAAAGCTGAATTATACCTTGAGGATTCCCTGGTGATCAAATCAGGGCGAGAGGCTGCACCAACATTAAAATACCTGACTGTGAATTACCAGGCAGGCCAAAAAATCTCAGTGAGAATAGAATACTTTAGTACAGGAGCTGATCCGCAGGCCCATCTTCTTTGGTCAATACCTAACCAGGATCTTGTGAAGAATGCAATTGATGCAGCAAATAAGTCGGATGCAGTAGTGATGATAATGGGATTACATCCCATGATTGAGGGAGAACAAATGCCTGTCTCATTTCCTGGTTTCAATGGAGGAGATCGCACAAATATTGAGCTTCCTGCGATACAGCAAAATTTGATCAGGAAAATTCATGATACCGGGAAACCTGTTATACTGGTTTTCATGGGAGGTAGCAATATTGCTTTCAATTGGGAACATGAGAATATTAACGGTATACTTTATGCCTGGTATCCTGGTGAATACGGAGGACGAGCTGTTGCAGATGTTATTTTCGGTGATTATAACCCATCGGGGAAACTACCGGTTACTTTTTACAAATCCACAGAAGATCTTCCTCCATTTACAGATTATTCAATGGAATACAGGACCTATAAATATTTCACAGGAGAAGTATTATATCCATTTGGATATGGATTAAGCTATACACAATTTGAATATGACAACCTATCCGTACCCAAAAGGGTGCATCAAGGTGATACTATTGAAGTCAGTGTCAGGGTAAAAAATACAGGCACAATTTCCGGTAAGGAGGTCGTGCAGGTATATCTTAAAGATATAAAAGCATCATTCCGCGTTCCTGTGAGATCGCTTAGGAGCTTCAAAAAGATTTTCCTGGAACCCGGGGAATCAAAAGAAATAAGATTTATTCTCGAACCTGATGATCTGGGAATGTACAATGATCAGGGAGAACTAGTAATTGAACCTGGAAAATTTGAAATCACAGCAGGGGGTGGACAACCTGGTTTCAAGGAAGGAAAACAATCAAAATATCAGGCATATGTTTCATCGGTGTTCCGCGTAAAATAAATGTTTCTAGGAGTTGCACCTCCCCCCGGAAACTGCATCATGCCATAGTGTAACCGTTCCTCCGGATGCCAGGAAAAAACAATCTGGAAATTAATGCCATAACGCGATAGCTCTTAACATAGTTTCCTTCTCCTTATGTTGTTCACATTATTCCTGGTGAAAATGAGTACATAGTATGTGTATTTGAGAATGGAGGAGAACCATCTTACTTTAAAATATTTTAAACTTAGGGTATAAAATATATGACCAAAAAAGGAGCACTGATAACACATAATTATTGCCATTGCTGGATCTCGCTTGGGAATTAATAAAAAATCAACAACGATAATTTTCAATGTTGACAGAGACCTGACAATAAACACGTTAACATGAAAATAATATATTCACATTTTACCTTCACAGGTATACTGGTTCTGACAATGTTCGGTTGCAGCCAAAACGGGGACGTCCAAAGCAATCAATTGCCTAATATCCTGATGGTGGTAGCCGATGACCTTGGGAAGGAGCTGGGTTGCTATGGTGACCCCAACGCTGTCACCCCCTCACTCGACGATTTTGCATACCGTTACACAAAATTCAATAATGCCTATGTTACGACTGCATCCTGTAGTCCGTCAAGAAGCAGCATCCTGACTGGTCTTTACCCCCACCAGAATGGCCAGATAGGTTTATCGCATCGTGGATTCAGCATGTTCGAAGAATTCCTCTCTATTCCGACAGCATTGAAAAATCAAGGCTACATGACAGGCGTTATCGGCAAAATTCATGTAAAACCCCTCGAAGCATTTCGTTTTGATTATATGTATGGCGGGTTTGATTATCCCTACAATGGGGGAATGAATCCATTTCATTCAGAAGTTGTGGAAAAAATTACTGAAGACTGGCAGCTGATCAATGAAAAACCAAAATTTACAAGAATGGTCAGGCTGGTCGCTGATTCCGCAGCCAGCTTCATTGACAGAAGTAATGGTAAACCTTTTTTCCTGATGGTGAATTTTCTTGATCCACATGCTCCGTTTTTCCAACAGGTTGCAGGACTGCCTGAACATCCAATGCACGGAGATTCAATCAACCAGCTGGCATTTACGGGATGGGAGGAGAAGGAACATATGCAAACACTGGCCGCATATTACAACGGGGCAACCCGCGTGGATAGAGGATTCGAGCTTCTTATCGAAATGTTGAAGAAGAAAAATCTATATGAAAATACAATGATCATTTTTCTTGGTGACCATGGAGCTCCCCTTCCCCGTGCGAAACTCACAAATTTTGAGGCTGGTGTGGCGATCCCCCTGATGATAAAGTATCCCTCACAGAAACGCCCTGCTGTATATGAGCAGTTTGTTTCAACAATCGATTTTCTGCCCACAATCCTTGAACTGACCGGGAACCCGGTCCCGGATTATCTGCCAGGACTATCACTGTTGCATATTTCCGATTCAGCTAATACTTGGAGAGACAAAATATTCACAGAATTTGACTGGCATACGCGTGATATCTTTTTTTCCCGGAGAACGATCAGGCAGGGACATTACAAACTCATTGCAAATCCTGCTGCTAAATATTACGCTGAATTTACAAGACAGGAAAATGAGAACCTAAGATTTATGAA
>CAKZNC010000037.1 GCA_937129385.1 uncultured Bacteroidota bacterium | reverse complement strand
ATTATTTTGGTCAACTTAGCCCTTACCCCTGCCAAAGGCACTGGAGACTGACGCCTGACGACTGGTATCCGGCAACCATCACCATTCTAACCTGCCTCCGCGGCTTCAGCCGCGAAAAGGGGACAGGCAGACATCATAGCACTTTAACTCGGAGCAGCTCTACAACAACCTCACAGGGGCATCCGGGGAGCCACGATTATTTGCCTGCCTAAATCAGTATATAAGATTCAGCTCGGAATTGTCGAAATACCCATTGTTATCAATAGTGATTTCACTCTGGTTCAGGGTGGTGCCGCTCTTTACCTTTATACTGACGGTGTGGGAGCCGGCTGGCAGGGTGACAGGGAAGAGGATGGACCAGATGCTGCCACCTGAACTGATATTGTCATCGCTGACCATACTTAGCACTTGCATGGCTCCTTTTGATGGCAGCTCACCATTGATGAAAATAGCTACCCGCATGCTGCTGTAGGCATTCCAGGAGGTGAGGTAGGCAGAGCCTGATGTATGCAGCATCACGGTGGTCTCATGAGGCAATTCGAAACTGATTTCATCCAGACCGGGAATGGATACGTAAGAGGTATCATCGTTCTGCAGAAACAGCAGTCCGGTACCATAGTAACTTTCAGCTGTCAGACCCTGCTTTTCAGTGGTACTGGCGGCCTCTTCAGCATACAATGCATAGGGCACACTCAGCAACTGGGTCGTTCCGGTGATAGTGTAATTGGTGCCCCCCGCCGGATCTGTCTCCATTTTCAGGAAATAGGGGCCGGCCGACCAGTCGATAGATGCAAAACTGAAATTCTCAGTGATGCCATCGCCGATCATGATGCTTGCCAACCCGTTTTCATTGGTAACCGGCGCATGTGTTTCGATGTAGACAGGGGCGCCATCGGCCGATCCCTGCAGGATGGAGATCTTTATTCCCACAGCGGATCCGGTGACAAGCTGGTCATCGCCGTCCCGGCTCACCGCCTGGTAGCTTAAATATTGTGGGGCCTGTGCACTGCCGTCATACAGGAACAACAGGCTGAAAACAATAATTAATGACATTCTGAGTGTAGTGTAGATATTCTTCATTCGTATATATTTTATTTAAACAACTGTAAATTAGTAGGTTATAAATCTTCTATTATCTTTAGGTGATTAGTTGCCTCGCAGAATATTATAGATAATAAGGTGCTCGGCGAACCGAACACAGTGAGCTCACGAACCGGAACGCAGTGGAGCTCGACGCAGTCAATACCGCTTAAAATATTTATGCAATGAGTAACCTTCATCAACGCCCCTCAGGCTTCGTGCAATATATTAGCTTCGCTGAGCTCATCGCCTGGGCGATTTCGGTTCATGCCCTTTTGTGCTTGCTTCCTCAGAGATTAAAATGCTCGAAGATGAAGGTTCCATTGCATTCATTTTTTAATGATTTTGAAACTTGAAACCTTCTGATCGCCTCGCGTGATGCGAAGCAGGTAAACAGAAGGACCCAGGTGATCCAGTCCGACTTCCGTCTTTTGGCTACGGAGTTGGCCCGAGGCAACAACCCGGCCCGGCATATCGAGAAGGATATAATCTGCGGTATTGCCGACCGGTTCATCCAGGGAGATGGTGATCCTTTCATTGGCGGGATTCGGGTATATGCTGAATGTTTCGCCGGCCTCCTCCGTGATGTCAGTGCCGGTTCCTTCCGCAACTTCCATCGGTACCTGGATGCCTGCATAGAGGGAGCCGCCCGCTGAATATGCTGCAGCATGGAAGACCTGCCCCACCGAATAGCTCACCGAACCGTTGATACCGAAAAAGCTTCCACCCGATGTATGCACCACCGATTGAGCTGACAACCCCATGCTGCATACCAGTGCCGACAGGACAATGCCTGCCATCAAGTTTTTCTTGTTCATACGTAACTGGTTTATGCGTTTATTTTCCATGGCTGGTATCCATTTAACAGTTTTACCGGGGTGCCTGTTTTTCAAAATGCCGGTTATTCTGTTAAACGGTTGTTAAAAGAGGATATCCGACCCCCATCAATATCTTAGCGGGGTGATGTATACGAGGACCGTTTGGAGCCATGTTCGGCTGAAGTATGATCATTTTTTACAATATTTGAATTATATTGTGCACCGTGCAGAAGGTTCGTGGGAGTATCAGGAGGAGGTAAGTTGTTGTGGCAGTGCGGGAACGTTTTTTAATCAGCTATTTCTAACCCTTCAAATAAACTACTATGGACCAGAACTACAACAAATTTCGTCTGTTTGTGGGCAGTTGCTTTGCACTGCTTGTCACTGCACTTACATTTGCCATGCGGGCCAAGATCGAGGAGGTCTTCGGTCCGGTTGAAGATGGCGGTATTTTCGGGATATCCAAGGAGGCGATCGGGTGGGCCTTCAGTCCGGCCTTCTGGGGATTCACCATTGCGATGGTGCTGGGAGGATTCGTGATTGATATTGTCAAGACCCGAACGATCGTTTGGGCAGCATTTTTCCTGCAGCTGGTGGGAGCGATCCTCTTTATCCTGGCTGATTCCAAGGAGACACTTTTCGCGGCCAATGTATTTATCGGGTTGGGGAACGGAAGCGTCGAAGCTGCTTTCAACCCCTTGATCGCCACCATCTATCCAAAGAATAAGTCCAAAATGCTCAACCGTTTTCATGTCTGGTTCCCTGGTGGAATCGTGATCGGCAGTCTGCTTGCATACCTGTTCATGGACAAGATGGAGATCGGCTGGCAGATCTACGCCGGACTGCTGTTTATCCCGCTTGCGATTTATGGCATCCTGTTCCTTGGTCAGAAGATCCCTGAAACTGAGCGGGTGACAAGTGGTGTATCCTACAGGGGGATGATGAAGGCCATCGGGGCCCCGTTTACGATCATCATTGCCATGACCTTTATGATCTTGTTGGCGATCAATGTTGTGACACTTCCACAGGGTTGGATGTACCTGGCGATGATCGCTGTCATTTCCGTGATCTCGATTGTTGAAGCAGCTTTCATACATAAGGAAAATGTGATCTTCCCGGTGATCTTCACGCTGATGCTGCTGACCTCGGCTACCGAGCTGGTGACCAACCAGTGGGTGAATGCGCTGCTGGGCGATGCGGGTGTGAGCCCGATGCTGATGCTGGCGATGATCAGCGGGATCATGGCCGTGGGGCGTTTCTTTGCCGGATCACTGATCCACCGGATCAATCCCACCGGGGTGCTGCTGCTGTCTTCCATCTTCTCAGCCATCGGAATCTATACGCTCAGTCTGTTTAACATCCCTGCAGTTACCATTATCGGTGCGATCTTCTTTGCCATCGGGATCACCTATTTCTGGCCGACCATGCTCGGGTTTGCTTCAGAATATATCCCGCGGACCGGTGCACTCGGACTGTCGCTGCTTGGAGGTGCGGGTTTTGTCTCCGCATCGATGTTCATGCCGCTCATGGGGCGCGTGATGGAGGAGAGCGGAACGCAGGTGGCATTGAGGAGTATCGGGACACTGCCGATCATCATGATCATCGGCTTCGCGATCCTTTTTGCAGTTTACAGGAACAAAAAACCGGTGGAATTGCAGCAGGAAGGATAGGTTTTTATTTCCCGCGATGAATGAAAGGTCAGGTTATTTCGACCATGTGCCGGGATATTGGTGTGCCCTGTGGGGATACGATTGATGCACGACAGGAGGAACATGGCCGGTATATATCTTCATGGATCTACCGGAGAATAGCCTGAAATGTTCAGTATAAACAGGAATTCCCTTATCTTAGAATCTGTTTTTGAAATATGTTATGAACTAAACTGACGAATCCTATGAAATTTTCGACCCGCTTCAACCTTTTCTTGTCTTTCCTCTTGTTATCCGGGCTAATGTTAAAGGCCCAGGAGATCCCCCTTCCCGAACATCCGCGCCCCGATCTCATGCGGGAGCAGTGGCAAAACCTGAACGGTGCGTGGGGCTTCAAGTTTGATCCCAATGATGAGGGGAAACAGCTGGGCTGGGAGCAAAAGGATGTACTGTATGATATCCCGATCATGGTGCCGTTTCCCTGGGGATCAGAACTTTCCGGGGTGAAGGATGAGGCGGATATCGGCTGGTACAGGAGGGAGATCACGGTGGATCCTGACTGGGAGGGGGAGCGGGTATTCCTGACCATCGGTGCGTCGGACTGGAAAACGGAGGTGTGGCTGGATGGTCACTATCTCGGGAAACACGAGGGCGGGTATGTGCCGTTTTCCTTCGAGCTGACAGATTACGTGAAGTTCGGGGAATTCCAGGCCCTGGTGGTCAGGGTAGATGACGCCCGCCGGGACTTTACCCTTTACGGAAAGCAGGGATATGGAAATGCACGCGGCATCTGGCAGACCGTCTACCTGGAGG
>CAKZNC010000036.1 GCA_937129385.1 uncultured Bacteroidota bacterium | reverse complement strand
GAATTCGATCTCTGTGCTGAACTCCTCCTCGAGTCCGCTCACCGCATTTTCTGTATCCATCGGATTCACTGCGAAGGAGATGGTCATCTCCGACGAGGCCTGGGTAATGAGGATCACGTTGACGCCCTTTATTGCGAGGGTGTTGAACACGCGTGCCGATGTTCCTGTTTTTCCAACCATGCCGGCTCCCTTGACGGTGACCAGGTCCACCTCGTTGATCGAGGAGATGCCTTTGATCAGGTGGTCGGATTTACACAATCCCTGGTGTGAGATCAGTGTTCCCGGGGCTTCCACATTGAAGGTGTTCATGATCCTGATGGGGATGCTGTCCCGGAATGCCGGTGTAAGGGTAGGGGTATAGACCACCTTGGCACCGAAGTGGGAGAGCTCCATCGCCTCTTCATAGCTCATGCAGTCGATGGGGTAGGCTTTTTTCACGATGCGTGGATCTGCCGTCATGAACCCGTCCACATCGGTCCATATTTCCAGTACACTCGCTTTCATTGCGGCTGCTACAAGGGCGGCGGTGTAGTCCGATCCGCCCCTCCCGAGGGTGGTGGTCTTGCCGTTCGGGTCGTACCCGATGAATCCCGGAAGCACAACCCTCCCGTCGAGTCCCTCCAGTTTTGTGCGTATGCGTTTTTCCGTATCGCGGAATTGCACGGTTGCATTTGAGAAATTGCTGTCTGTCAGGATCAGCTTCCGTGTATCCATGAAGGTGGCATTGTCGATCACACGGCTGATGATGAGGGCCGACAGGCGTTCGCCGAAGCTCAGGAGGTAATCCATGGTCTTCAGGCTCAGATCTTCCAGCAGGTAGACGCCGTGAAGGATGTCCTGGAATTCGTTGATATGTGCATCCACCTCCTGCTTGGTAAAATTCTTTGTTTCACCTTCAAGCAGGGCGTTGATCATTTCGAAATGACGTTCACTGATCTGGATCATCTCCTCCTTGTACATGGGGTCGTGTGACATGGCGCGTGTGGCCGTTGAGATGATCTTGTCGGTGATCCCCCCGAATGCCGATACGACGATGGCACAGGGTTCCAGTTGCGATTCGGCGATCTGTTTCACAATCCCCACAGAATCCGGGGTGCCCACAGATGTTCCTCCAAATTTGAGTACTTTCATGACATGCACTTTTATGTGTAAAAAAAGGGGGTACAAGGTCCCCCTTTGTAAGTCTTAAAAGGGACCGACGTCAGGCACCTTGTGTGGTGACAGACCGGTCGGTTTTCCTGATCAGTCCCTGCAATACATTGCCGGGTCCGACCTCGGTAAAAACGGTGGCACCGTCTGCGATCATCCGCTGCACGGTCTGCGTCCATTTTACCGGGGATACCAGTTGTGCGACCAGGTTTTTCCTGATGACGTTCGGATCGGTTGACGGACTGGCATTTACGTTTTGGTAGACAGGGCAGATCGGTTCGCTGAATTTCGTTTTTTCAATGGCTTCCTTGAGCTCCTCCTTTGCCGGTTCCATGAGGGGGGAGTGAAATGCTCCGCCAACCGGGAGCTTGATGGCGCGTTTGGCACCTTTCGCGGTCAGCTGTTCCACCGCGGCGTCAATGCCTGCGATTGAACCGGAGATGACGATCTGACCAGGACTGTTGTAATTGGCCGGGACGACCACTTCGTCGATACCAGCACACACCTCTTCCACGACCTCATTGTCGAGCCCGAGTATTGCGGCCATGGTGGAGGGCTCAGCCTCGCACGCCTTCTGCATGGCCATGGCCCTTTTATACACCAGCCGGAGTCCGTCTTCAAACGCGAGGGTCTTGTTGGCCACCAGGGCGGAGAATTCTCCGAGGGAGTGACCAGCCACCATGTCGGGTTTAAAATCAGCAATGGTACCTGCCAGGACAACCGAGTGCAGGAAGATGGCTGGTTGGGTGACCCGGGTCTGTTTCAGATCCTCATCCGTACCTTCGAACATGAGGTCGGTGATCCTGAATTCCAGGATATTATTGGCTTTCTCAAAGAGGTCGCGGGCAAAAGAGTTGTCGGTATAAAGTTCTTTTCCCATTCCTACGAATTGCGCCCCCTGCCCGGGGAAAACAGTTGCTTGCATAATATGGTATTTAAAAGTTCAACAAAAATAAGCATGAAAACCATTATAGTTCATAATGGAAGCGATTTTTTCTATGAATTTTTAATGAATCGGGGCAGAATGCTTGCAGAATGTTATCAGTGCAGCTCTTTCCCGATCAGGTGAATGAATTCTTCCCGGGTGTTGAGGTTTTTGAGGAATTCCCCGGTAAATGCCGATGTTGTAGTGACGGAGTGTTGTTTTTGTATTCCGCGCATGACCATGCAGAGGTGTGAAGCTTCGATGACCACGGCTACGCCGAGCGGGTTCAGGGTTTCCTGGATGCAATCGCGGATCTGGACCGTCAGCCGCTCCTGCACCTGGAGTCGACGTGCAAATGCCTCGGCCACCCGCGCGATCTTGCTCAGTCCGGTGATATACCCGTTGGGAATATAGGCGATGTGCGCCTTACCGAGAAACGGGAGCATGTGGTGTTCACACATGCTGTAGAGTTCGATGTCCTTGACGATCACCATCTGCTGGTATTTTTCCTTGAACTTGGCTGATTCCAGGATCTTCTGCGGATCGAGTCCGTATCCCTGGGTGAGAAACTGCATGGCTTTTGCGACCCTTTCGGGGGTTTTTTCCAGCCCCTCGCGGGAGACGTCCTCGCCGATAAGTTGAAGGATCTCCTTGTAATGGCCCCTGAGTTTTTCCGTGGTCTCCCGGTCAAATTCGTCGATCCTGTTGTATCCGTCCAGGGCGTTCTCGCCGGTGCCGTTGTTGACTATCTTCATCCGTATAAATCTTATTGTTCACCAAAATATTCCACTGAGTTGTTTTCAGTTTCCTGTATCCTGACTTTATGCAGGGTTACACCAAGTTTACTGATCGCGGATTCGAGCTGCTCCCAGATCGCGATGGCAAGGTTTTCAGTTGAGGCGATCCTGTCCTGCATGAAATCAACTTCGAGGTTGATGTTTTTGTGGTCGAGCTTATCGATCACCTTTTCGCGGATGAGATTGCTCACCTGCTTGAGGTCAACCACGTAGCCGTATTCGGGCTTCACCTCGCCCTTGATAGTGACCCACAATTCATAATTGTGGCCATGCCAGTTGGGGTTGGAACAGGGTCCGTACATTTCGCTGTTCTCAGCGTCGGATAAACCGGGCTGCATCAGTCGGTGTGCTGCACTGAACCGTTCACGTCGTGTGAGATATACCATAGTGTAGTATAAACTGTTGGGTACTTCTAAAGTTCAAAAATAGGAATAAAAGTTAAGAGTTAAG
>CAKZNC010000035.1 GCA_937129385.1 uncultured Bacteroidota bacterium | reverse complement strand
CTGCATTCAAAACGGCTCAAAACCATTAATCACACCATTCATCATGCTTGTCAAAATCGTAAAACCTTTGACTGTTTAAGTGGTTATTATAGGGTAAATTAGTGTTACGATTTTAATTATTCTCTCACATTTATCTAAGGGCGGTTTTATGAGATTTATATATAGCAAGTGGATGTTGGTTTTAAGGTCTCAGGTGATGAGATTGTTCAGGAATTATTCCATGCCGAAATGGATGGTTTTTATTCTTGATCTGGCAGCTGTTTTTCTGGCCTTTCTTTTTTCTTATATCGTCAGATTTAATTTTGAATTCAATGCAATAAACTTTGACCTGGTATTTAAGCAGTCCTTGGTTGTTCTCAGTGTTTTTGCTTTGTTTGAAATCGTTTTCAAATCTTTTGCCGGACTTATCAGGCACACGACCATAAGGGATATCTTTAACGTTTTGCTTGTTGTTATTTCAACGATGTTGGTACTTGTGGTCGTTTCGTTAACTGCAAAGATCTCAGGCTGGAATGATATCTGGGTTATACCACTATCAATTGTACTGATCCATTTTGTCACGATCAGCGTCTCCCTTTTTCTTGTCAGGATTGCCATTAAAATGGTGTACGAGTTTATAACTCTGGAGCCTAATAACAAAAAGAACATACTGATCTTTGGTGCAGGAGCCCTCGGGATTACAACGCACAATGTTATTGATAATGATCATGCAAATGAATATAACATTGTAGGATTTCTTGATAACAATAAAAAATTTCAAAAGAAGAAATTGCGTGGGATTCCCGTTTTGGATCCGGAGAAACTAAATGGTGATTTTCTCCAGAAGCACAATATCAAGACAATGATCTTTGCGATTAAAAATATTTCTGTAGAAGAGAAATCAGACATTTTCCGGTTTGCTGTTGACATTGGCCTTGAAGTGCTGGAAATTCCTGGTGTCCATGCATGGTTCAATGGTCGTTTTAACCTGGATCAGCTTAAAAAGATCGATCTTAATGATCTTCTCGGCCGGGAACCCATTAAGCTGGACCTTGAATTGATCGATGACGGGTTACGAGACAAGACAATCCTGGTGTCCGGAGCAGCAGGTTCCATCGGGTCCGAAATGGTCCGGCAGCTGATTAAATTTGATATCAGGAAACTTATTCTTGTAGACCAGGCGGAGACGGCAATGTTTCATATTGAGAGGGAATTGAGCATGACGATTCATAATGCAGAGACAATTATGGCCATTGCAGATGTTACCAATCAGGAAAAAATGGACCTGATATTCCGGGAACATAAACCTGACCTTGTATTTCATGCCGCAGCGTATAAGCATGTACCACTGATGGAGATTAATCCCCATGAAGCGATAAGGGTAAATGTTGGAGGTACAATGGTGCTTTCTGCCATGTCTATAAAGTATAGAGTCAAGAAATTTGTTATGATCTCAACAGATAAGGCAGTAAATCCTGCGAATGTAATGGGTGCCTCAAAGCGACTTTGTGAAAAAGTAATTGAATCAAGATCAAGAAACCCTGAAAACCATCTTACTCAATTTGTGATCACAAGGTTTGGCAATGTACTTGGATCGAATGGTTCAGTAATTCCGATATTTAAAAAACAGATTGAAGAAGGGGGCCCTGTTACGGTTACCCACCCTGATATCACAAGATTCTTTATGACGATCCCGGAAGCATGTCAACTTGTGCTCGAAGCCGGATTCATGGGTAATGGTGGTGAAATTTTTGTGTTCGACATGGGTAAGCCCGTGAAAATATTAGATCTTGCAAGGCAAATGATTCGACTTTCAGGATTAGATCCGGATAATGATATAAGGATAGAGTTTAGTGGTCTTCGACCGGGAGAAAAGCTCTATGAGGAGCTGCTGGCAGATAAGGAGAACACATTGCCAACTCATAATCCAAAGATCAGCATCGCCCAGGTTGAAACAACTGATTTCATGGTCGCTTTGGAGGTAAAGAATCTTTTGGGATTTCTATACTCCTATTCTGAAATCGCAATCATTGAAAAGTTAGAAATGTTGGTTCCTGAGTTCAAAGCTGAGCTTGAAAGATCAAGACAAAACGAGGCTGTTTCCAGGACTGCAATTTAATCTGGGAGATAGAAAGTTGAGATTTCCGAAGCCCCTTCAAAATAGATCAGTCAAGATAGTTTTAATCAGTTTTCTGATCCTTAGCGCACTGTACCTCATACTTAGGATTGCCTTTTTTGAGAATGATCCGGTCTTACCTTTTTTAAAAAGCGTCTATCATTTTTATTTGTTTCTTCCTGAAAATATCGCAGGATTTATATTTGACTCAGCCGGGACAAATGTCAAAATAATAGATCATCATTTGGTCTTTGATACCCAGGGAGCATATCATGATTCTTATAGTAAATATATTAGCAATTGGCCTGAATATTTGTTTTATAAAAAATGGGTCGTCTTGATATTATTGTTGATATGGTGCACATATTCATCTTTTAAAAGAAAATCTCTGTTCTCCATATTATTTGTAATAGTGCACATAGCAAGTATGGTTGGTGGATTAATATTACTGGCTATTATCGGTCCAAGGTATATCGATGAGGATACTCAATTTTTTTTATCACCAACACTTGCCGGGACCCTGCTATTCTACCTCTTTGTTTTGTTTTGGGTGTCAACCAGTAAAAATGATATCAGGAAAACCATCTCAAAAATTGGTATTAATTTGTCCATTTCAGACAGGACGTTTACAGAAATACTCTCTCTTTTCTTTCTGTTATTATTGCTTAAGGATTTTTTGATACCTTTTTTTGCGTTCAAACCATACGTGATCTTTCTACTAAGGGTGAGTCAGGCTCTGGCCGGTCTGTTCGGATTTGAAGGGTACATTATTGGTGACCAGTTGATAGGGGCGGCAGGAGCACTTGCGCTGTCTAAACATTGTCTTGGATTTATGACAATGTATATATTTGCATCATTGATTTTTATCACCAGGCCCGACAACAGGTCTATTACTGTTAAATATATGGCAATCGGGACAGTTGCTATTTTCGCTGCAAATCTGCTGAGGCTGTTTTTAGTTTTTATTGTTGCACAAGGTGAAAATGGTTATGACAGAGCAAATCTCCACCATGAGATTTATAATATCGCCATCTATATTTTGATTTTTTTACTGTGGGTTCTCTGGTTTGAAGTAATATTGCGAAAAAAGAAATTCTTTAAATAACAACATCTAAATTTGCTGTCATGTTCTAAAATTATAGATACATTTACTTGTCAGACAAATATTGAGTTATGAATACAGAATATAGAAAAAAGCATAAGTTCACGATCTTTACGGTAGTTTTCTTTATTGCCATTATACTAGCATCATGTGCTCCAACAAAGCGCGCTGCATATTTTCGTACAAACAATGATGTTGAGAATATCAACCAGCCAGACCAGGTATATGAAATAATGCCCGACAGTTTATATACAATAAAACCCGGTGATGAGCTATATGTAACTGTTACTACTTCTGACAATGAAGCCAACAACTTTGGCATGAATCAAGTTGGGTTTACCGATATTGACATTCTTAGCTATATGGTTGATAGGAATGGTTTTTTAAAGTTGCCATATATCAGCAAAGTCAGGATAGAGGGACTTACCATCAGTGAAGCATCTAAACTGCTGGAATCAGAATTATCACAATACCTTTATCAGCCTGTGGTTTCTATGAAACTGGTAAATGTGAAAATTACAATTCTTGGCGAAGTACAAGCCCCCGGCGTCTACAGAATTAATAACAAGTCAGTTAATATCTTCCAGGCCCTTGGGTATGCAGGAGATATCACCACATATGGAGACCGTGAGAAGGTTCTCATTGTGCGGGAGGAGAACAATGCAGTAATTAAAAAATACGTTGATCTGACCAATGACAATATCTTAGGTTCCTCCTGGTATAATCTGCATCCCAATGATATTATCTATATTGAACCGATGCAGAGAAAAATCTTTGGAATAGAAACTGTACCGTGGGCACTAATAACCTCTGTGATATCTACCACAGTTGTAATTCTAACCTTTATGATAACAATTACCAGTTAGGAGCTATTCACATGGAAAAAAGCAGCAACAATCAAAACATTGACATTAAATTTCTCGTAAATCTGATCTTGCGGAATTGGATCTATCTTTTGTTGACAACTCTGGTCTTTATTGCAGTGGCAGTGGTATATCTGAAGATATCATCTAAAACCTTCAGGGTAAGTACAAAGATTCTTATTAATATAGACAACAGCGGACAACGATCGGGCAATAGTGATTTACTGGACGTTGGTGAACTAATGTCGCAAAATAAATCTTTGCAGAACGAACTTGTATATATTGGCTCAACTCCTCTGATCAAGGAGGTAATTGATGAAATGAATCTGGTTACCTCCTATTATATGCAGGAGGGGAGGATCCCAATACCAAGGGAGCTGATGTTTACCCTGACCGATATATATGAACAATCCCCTTTCATTGTTGTGCTGGATGAGAATCATCCGCAACCAATCAATACGATGATTTACATTGGAATTCGGGATGACAGGACATTTGCAATCGCCGGGTTTAACCAGGAAACTACATTGTTTGATTTTAAGAACGAGTCTACTATTCAGACCGGAGTTGATTTTAATATTTCCGGTATTTATAGTTTTGGAGCGACGGTCGAAAATGATCATTGTTCATTCAAAATATTGTTAAATTCAAATTTCAATCCTGAACAATTCCTCGGGAAAGAGTTATTTTTTGAGTTCAACAGTCCTTCAAGCCTGGCTGCAAAATTTCGAAATAGTCTTTATATCCAGTTGAGTGATCGGGAATCTGGTATGGTCGATTTATCGCTTCGATGGAGTAATCCCAACCTGGCTTCTGAGTTGTTAGAGAATCTGGTTGGAAAGTACATTGATAAGGATCTACAGGCAAAAAATCGCCTGGCAAACAGTACTATTGAATATATTGATAAACAATTGTCGAATATTTCCGGTACCCTGGGACGATCAGAACAGCAACTGCAGAATTTCAGAAGCAGTTATGATGTGATGAGTATTGATGAAAAGACACGTAATTTGTCAAGGCAGATTACTGACTTAGAAAGCAGGAGAGACGATTTATCGTCTGACCTTAGAAGTCTTCGGCAAATTGAAAATTACTTTGAGACGAATAAAGATGAATCTAATTTTGCAGCTCCTTCACTTTTTGGTTTTGAAGATGAAGTCTTAAGTACGCTGATCCAGGAAATGGCAAGGCTGGCGTCCGAAAAACAGGAACTGATCAACAGGAATCAAATAAAAAGTCCAAGGTTAA
>CAKZNC010000034.1 GCA_937129385.1 uncultured Bacteroidota bacterium | reverse complement strand
CCTTGATGACATCATCAAATTGATACTGCCAAACCAGTTCACCCGTTCGCGCATCGATCTTTTTCAGGTGATGATCGTAGGCACCCTGCACAAGCATCAGTTTTTCATGTTCACGAACCAGCAGTGGCTGACCGGTCCATCCTGCGCCGGCCCACTCCCGTTCTCCCAGTGCACGACTGATCACAGTAATCCCTTTGCCCAGGTAGTGCTTCCAGATGATCCCAAGTGTATCAGGGGCCTTGTCTCCATAATAATTGCGCTGCCAGTTGCCAAGAAATGTCCTGTTGATAAATTCCACAGCTTCATCTGCATCACCATACTCGCCCCCTGGAACCTTGTCCGCCAGGGCAGTGTCCGCCCTGGAATATACGGTATCCGGCTTCTGCCTGGCCAGGATTTCGGGTTCAGGATCGATCGTGGAGTCAGCCCTCATTGTACTGTCCTGTTCAGGTGACGCACCAGGTTGCGCCATGCGGTTGCAGGCCATACCCGCCGTCAACAATAACAACCCGGTGAGGATACTATTTCGCAGATATCTTTCCATTGTCTTCAATGATCAGTCCGCTATCCGGGAAATCTGCACGTGTAAGCTCCTGCAGCTTCCGAATGGCCATATTCGACGGATCGAGCACAGGTCCGCCCTCACCCGGCTGCCGTACCGGGATCACCTCGCCCCCGCGGAAAGAGCCGTCCGTTCCGGTAAACACTTTTACGATCGGTGCCAGGCCATTGGGCCCGCTGAGGTTAAAACGTGCATAGGTACAGAAATTACCCAGGCTGTAACAGATCAGCCGGTCGTTGTACAATTCCATTCCCCTGATCACATGCGGACCGTGACCGAAGACCACATCAGCCCCCGCATCCACGACTGCATGTGCAAATTTACAGACATTGCCCCTGTTGTACCCCAGGTATTCCTCGTCGGTACATGGTACATGCTGGTGATCACGTCCCTCAGCTCCTCCGTGAAAGGAGACGATCACAATGTCACACTCAGCATCGAGCTGCCTTACGATCTCAGCAGCACCATCGTAATCCTTCAGACTCAACGTACCCGAATGCGGTGAAAAAGCTGCAAAACCATAGGTCACACCGTTCATTTCGAACTGTGCCGACGGGTATTCCCGGAACCCGGCAAAGGGTACTCCGGCTTCTACGAGGAGCTTTGCCGTATTCATTCTGCCGGCATACCCGAAATCGTTCACGTGGTTGTTGGCCACACTAAGTACATCATATCCTGCATCAAGTATACATTCAAGGGTTGTGTCTGGCATCCTGAACACGTAACAGACATCCGGATTGTTGCATTTCTTTGCTGTCCCGACGTCCGATGCTAAAACACCCTCCAGGTTGCCGAAGGTCACGTCGGCCGACTGCAGTATCTCGCGCACCGGGTCGAACAGTGCCGCACAGTCGTTCCCCGGCGGGAGGTAACGGTTATCGGGATAATTGGTGCCCGGCATGATGTCCCCCGTCCCGATGATGGTCACCGTATCCATGGGAATAATCAGTCTGCCGGTCGGCGAAAAATAAAACGTTTCCGCCTGGTCACTCCTGCCTGCACTTTCCGGGGACAGCAATCCAAGGAAAACGGAGTCGGCAAAGGTCACTTGTGCAGGGTACTTTTCAACAGGGATGGTATCGATGTCTACCGACCCCGGGCTTCGATTGGCCCGGGAATCAGATGAATGTCGGGTGCGCCATTCCTCCTGTGCCTCACTGAAAGCGACCGTATCCAGGGACATCTGTACCGGATCTGTCACCGGAAGATCTTTTGTAGGTGTGGTCTGACGTGAAGTAAAACATGAAGAAACAAGCAAGGCAAGTGCAAGCGGGATGATCCCGCGAGAGATTTTCAGCATAATCAGTTTATATCGAATGATGGATCGGCCTTGGCAAGCAGGTTGATCATCTTGTCATACTCTTCAGGTGAAAGGTCATTTGCATAGTAGTTGATGGGGTTGACCGGACGGTTGTTTACCCATACTTCGTAGTGCAGGGGAGAACGTGTGGACAGACCAGTATTGCCAACCAGGCCGATCACCTCTCCACGTTTCACTTTCTGACCCGGCTCAACCAGGATCTTTTCACAATGACCGTAAAGTGTTTTGTATCCATACCCATGATCGATCAGTATCTTTCGTCCGTAACCACCTGTGGTGTAAAAAGCCTGGAGTACCTCGCCATCTGCCGTGGCATAGATCTTTGTACCCCGGGGTGCTGTGAGGTCTATCCCGTTGTGTGGCCTGTATTTTTTCAGTATGGGGTGCAGCCGCATACCGAATGAAGAACCAAAACGGATCAGCTCATTGAGGCTCACCGGCTGAATGGAGGGTTTGGCGGCCATCCGTGCCTCTTTGTGTCGCGCAAGGTCAATCACTTCATCGAATGATTTTGACTGGATCACGAGCTGACGTGATACCTCGTCAAGAATGCGATAAGATGAGATCAGTAAATCTGCGTCGGGCTTATTTCTCAACTCCTTGTATTGTTGCGAACCTCCTGTACCCGCCTCACGCTTAGTTTCCGGAACCGGATCTACCTCGAAGAAAACACGATAAAGCTGGTCATCATTGTGGGCGATCCTGTGGAGTTCGCTGGCGTATACCGACATGTTTCGGTTGATCAGTTCGATCTCGTAGGAAAGTTCCTGTCGCTCTGCCAGGAGTTTTTTGAGTTTCGGGCTCTGAACCACGTCCTCCGAGATCCTGAAGATCATGATAAACAGGGCGGCTACCAGGAAAGCAAATTTGAAAAAACCAATCGCTTTATCCCCTGAGGTACTCTCAATGATTTCATACTGAAGTGTATCGGGGTTAAAGTAATACTTTGCCATGGAACGCAATTTAATAAAAAGACTATTCAATCGAAAGACTGCCCGGAATTTTTCGACAATGTGATCATCTGGTTATATGCCTCTGGCGTCAGCTCCAGGAAATAAAAGTTGACCGGATTTACCGGTTTGCTATTGAACAACACTTCGTAATGGAGGTGTGGTCCTGCCGACAATCCGGTGTTTCCCACCGTACCGATGATCTCACCCCTTGTCACAGTCTGCCCGCGCCTTACCTCGATATCATTCAGGTGTGCATATACCGATTTGAGTCCATAGCCATGATCGATCACGATCCGGTTTCCTGAGCCCCGCCGGGTTCGCTCGATCTCATCCACCACTCCGTCGCCGGTTGCTACCACGGGAGTTCCCACCGGTGCTGTATAATCCATGCCCTGGTGGAATTTCATGATCTTATAGATCGGATGCATCTGGTAGCCAAATCCGGAGGCTGTCCGGGTGAGATCCTGATTTTCAATGGGCTGGATGGCTGGAATGTGCGGCAGCATCTCCGCTTTTCCCTCACTCTTGATGCGTAAAATATCATAGTCCATCTGCTCATCCCGGGTTTTGTCGAGCAGTGAATCGATCCGATTTGCAGTGAACATCACCACTTCCCTGTCGGTCAGCGTCTTCATCTCTTCATAAGGAATCGACGAGAAGGTGCTCACATTGGAAGGTGCAGGTTCCGTCTCAAAGATCAGCCTGAAAATATTCTCATCTGTCTGGTTGATCTCCTTGAACACAGTATCAACGGTCGCCTTGCGCTCCTGGAGGACTTCGTACTGTCGTTGCATCTCCTTGTTCTCGCTGCGGACCATGCGCTCTTTCGGACTGTCGAACAGGATGATGAAAAGAATGTTCAGAACAAAGGCGATGAAAAGCGCTGCGAAGACATAGATCATCACACGCCTGAACCGGACCCCGAAACGGTTGTCCAGCCTGTTAAAATTCATTTCATCCGGATTGAACTTGTATTGTGATGCCACTTGTACAAACTTTGGGACGAAAATATAAAAAAAAGTGGAGAGTTAAGAGTTAAGAGTTAAGAGTTAAGAGAAAAGAGCCAGGCGACCAAAGGGAGAATGGAGACTGCGAACTGGAGACTGCCGACTGGACTGCGAACTGGAGACTGCGAACTGCCGACTGCGAACTGGAGACTGCCGACTGCGAACTGGACTGCCAACTGGACTGCCAACTGCCGACTGCCAACTGCCGACTGATATCTACTTCACCTTGCTGGCAATAAGGTTGTATTCTTCGGGAGTAAGATCTTCGAAGAAATGATAGAACGGATTGATGGGCCTGCCTTTCTGTGTGATCTCGTAATGGAGGTGCGGACCGGTCGAACGACCACTGCTGCCAAGGGTCCCGATTACCTGACCGCGTTTGATTTTCTCACCCGGCTCAACAAGGATCTCATGCAGATGTGCATACCTGCTTTGGTATCCAAATCCATGGTCCACAACCACTTCCCTGCCATATCCGGATCGGCGGTTATGTCCCGCAATGCTTACCACGCCGTCACCTGTCGCATGGATCTTCAACCCGATCTGCCCTGCCAGGTCAATCCCGTGATGGGCCCTGCGCATCTTGGTAAACGGATCAATGCGGTATCCGAACGAGGAGGTGAGCCAAACCTGGTCGGCCGGTGATATCGGCTGGATCATCGGCTTGCAGGCAAGCAGCTGCTGGTTCTGCAGGGCAGCCTCTTCAAGATCCTCAAAAGAACTTGACTGGATCCTTGCCTTCATCAGTACTTTATCAAGCTTGTCAAATACATCAACCACAACGCCCGGATCCGAGATGGAATTGAGAGAAGAATGCATCACCGCACCACCGGTACCGGCTTCCCTGATCGAAGCAGGAAGCGGATCCATACCGAATATCGACCGGTACAGCCTGTCATCCTTCCTGCGCAACTCGGCCAGCATCTGCTCGTCATTTCGCAATTCAAAGCTGAGTGATTCGTAATTATCACGTAATTGATGATTCTGCTTTTCGTAGTATACCAGGCGGGGTGATTTTGCATGATTGTCGTACAACATTCTCATCCCTACCGCGATACCTGCGATCAGGAAGACAGCAGTTACCCAGACAATGGCACGCTTTTTTACAGGAAGACGAGCCTCCTCAATGCGCAGTGTATCCGGATTTATCCTGTATTTTCGACCAAACATGTTCAACATTCAATCGCTAAAAGTAAAAAACGAAGCTTAATCTCGCAATACTTAGCTAAAAAATATATTTTTGCTGCATCGATTCCGCCTTGGAATACCAGGGCGTACAATCGTACGAAAAATCCCTGAAAAGGTTATTAAAATCGTAAATTCGCACAGAAAATATCCACCTATGAACTCCAAAGATATCCGCAATGCATTCCTTAGATTTTTCGAAGAGAAGGAGCATAAAATTGTCCCCTCAGCACCAATGGTGATTAAAAATGATCCCACACTGATGTTCACAAATGCGGGTATGAATCAGTTCAAAGACTACTTCCTTGGCGACCGTGAACCGCAATTCCCACGTGTTTCAGACACTCAGAAGTGTCTGAGAGTCACAGGAAAACACAACGATCTTGAGGAGGTGGGGCACGACACCTACCACCATACCATGTTCGAAATGCTGGGCAACTGGTCCTTCGGAGATTACTTTAAAAAGGAGGCGATCAGCTGGGCCTGGGAATTCCTCACCGATACACTCGGTCTTGATAAGGATCGGTTCTATGTGACAGTTTTTGAGGGAGATGAAACCGACCACCTGGTCAGGGACAACGAAGCAGCAGACTTCTGGAAAAAACACCTCCCGGAAGAGTTTATTTTGAACGGTTCTAAACAAGATAATTTCTGGGAAATGGGACCTACAGGTCCGTGCGGACCCTGTTCTGAGATCCATATCGACCTCCGAAAAGAGGTGGATCGAAAGAAAACACCCGGAGCAGAGCTGGTAAACAGGGACCATCCCCTGGTGATCGAGATCTGGAACCTTGTCTTTATACAATACAACCGCAAGAAAGACGGCTCACTTGAGCATCTACCTGAAAAACACGTCGATACAGGAATGGGATTTGAAAGACTATGCATGGCCATGCAGTCCAAATCATCCAATTATGATACCGACCTGTTCACACCGCTGATCGGAAGGATCGCGGAACTGTCAGGGAAGAAATACGGGGAAGATGAAAAGCAGGACATCGCCATGCGTGTCATTGCCGACCATCTGCGGGCCATCTCCTTCTCCATCGCCGAAGGTCAGCTTCCCTCCAACAACAAGGCGGGATATGTCATCCGAAGGATTCTCAGAAGGGCCATCCGCTATGCATACACCTACCTCAACCAGGAAACTCCCTTTATTCACAAAGTTATCCCTGCACTCGTAGAGGTGCTGGGCGATACTTTCGTTGAGCTGAGATCACAGCAATCACTCATCGAAAAAGTGATACGCGAAGAGGAACAATCCTTCCTGAATACACTGGATAACGGGATCAGGCGACTGAACCAGATGCAGGACGATCTTCGGAAAAAAGACAGTAAACTACTCGACGGCAAGCTGGCTTTTGAACTTTATGACACCTATGGATTTCCTGCCGACCTCACCGAATTGATCCTCCGCGAAGAGGGATTCGGGATCGACCAGGAGGCATTTACCTGGGAGATGGAGATGCAAAAGCAACGTTCCAGGAAGGACGCTGCCTCGGAGAAGTCTGACTGGACCATCCTCCTGCAGGGTAATGAAGAGAAGTTTACCGGGTATGAGACCAGCACCGGGAAGATCCGTATCACAAGATACCGCGAGGTGATATTAAAAGATAAAAAACAATACCACCTGGTCTTCAATGCTACCCCATTTTATGCTGAAGGGGGCGGACAGGTCGGTGACAGGGGGTTGATCGAAAACGATGAGGAGAAGATCGGTATTACGGATACAAAGAGAGAAAATGACCTGATCATCCACATTGCCAAAGAGTTGCCCAAAGATCCGGAAGCGGAGTTCATCGCGCGTGTGAATGATTCTGAGCGCAGGCAGACGGCTGCAAACCATACCGCCACGCACCTGGTGCACTATGCCCTCCGTAAAGTGCTGGGCACACATGTCGAGCAGAAAGGTTCACTCGTGGAACCCAGGCTGCTGAGATTCGATTTTTCTCATTTCCAGAAGGTCTCAGAAGCGGAGATCAGGGAGGTAGAAAAGATCGTCAACAGCATGATCAGGGAGAACATCCCGCTGGATGAGAATCGCAAAGTTCCCATGGAAGAGGCGCGGGAGATGGGGGCCATGTCACTGTTCGGAGAGAAATACGGGGACCGGGTACGCGTGATCCGCTTCGGTGATTCTGTCGAACTGTGCGGGGGAATCCACGCTGCCGCCACCGGTCAGATCGGCTTTTTCAAGATCACGAAAGAATCCTCCATCGCCGCGGGTATCAGGCGGATCGAGGCCGTGACCGGAGTGGAAGCTGAAAAATATATCTTCAGTCAGTTCGATACCCTCACAGAGATCTCGGAAGAGCTGGAAAACCGTGCCGGTCTTGCCGATGCAGTTAAAAAACTCAACACCGAACATGCTGAACTCGGCAAGGAGCTTGCTAAATTCAAACAGGAAGCACTGGGCGCCAGCCTCAAAGACATAGGCAAACAGAGTGAGCAGATCGGAAACATCAATTTTATCTCCGGAACACTGCCGTCAGCTGATGCTGATATGCTCAGGGATGCTGCATTCCGACTCAGGAACGAGGTGGAAAACCTCTTCCTTGTGCTTGGCAGCAGCAGCGACGGAAAAGCGCTCCTGGTGGTCATGATCTCCGACAATCTCGTGAAAGAGCAGAACCTCAATGCCTCGCTCATCATCAGGGAAATAGCGAAGGAGATCCGCGGTGGTGGCGGCGGACAACCGTTCTTCGCAACCGCAGGCGGAAAAAACCCGGATGGGATCGGGGCTGCGATTGATAAAGCGAGGAAGATGCTGGAGGAGTGATTCAGTCGCCAGTCGGCAGTCGGCAGTCGGCAGCCTTCAGTCTTCAATCAAGTAATTGTGGCCCTGCGGTTAACCGGGGCTACGTGATGCGATCCCGGCGGGATCGCATCGCTGATCGGTTTGAAATTATCCCACCAAAACCATATCCAATTTCCCATCCGGTAACCAATTCGAATTTTTTTAACCAATACAAAATACCTGTATATTATTTATATACTGAATTTTACGTGCTATTCCTGTAGGTTTTTTCTTCTAGCTTCGGACCCTCATTCGAAAAATCGAAGAAGATTTCCTTATTTTTGGTGCAAAATTCACAAAACATGACAATCAACAGGACATTTGACATTCTCGATCAGATCAAGGATAAATATGCTCAGAAAGAAGACATGCTGGCTGCAAGGCTGAACGGAACATGGGTGAAATACCCCGCAAGTGATTACGTATCCACAGCCTATGCCATCGCCTCCGGTCTGCTCGCAATGGGATTGAAAAAAGGAGACAAAATTGCCACGATCAGCAACAACCGTCCGGAATGGAATTTCATGGACATGGGAATGGCAATGGCCGGCATTGTGCAGGTCCCCATCTACCCCACGATCAGCGTGGAGGAATATGCCTATATCCTTGACCATGCAGCACCGGTCCTCGTGGTTGTCTCGGACAAAATCCTGTACGAAAAGATCAGTCCGTTAGCCAAAAAGGTAAAAAGCATCAAAGATATCTACACATTCAACGAGGTGAAGGGGGCGAAGCACTGGACTGAGATCCGAAAAGCGGGCGAGGCCGATGACGGAAAATACAGGGATGAGGTCACAAAGATCAAAGCCTCTGTCCAGCCCGATGAAATGGTAACGATCCTCTACACTTCCGGTACCACCGGGATGCCAAAAGGGGTCATGCTGTCCCACAGGAACCTGGTATCCAACACCCTGTCATGCGAAAAACACATCGCCCTTGGACACGAAGACCGGGCATTGTCGTTCCTTCCGATCAGTCATGTATATGAACGGATGATCAGCTACATCTACCAGTACAAGGGGCTGAGCATCTACTATGCCGAAAATGTCGGCACCATTGCCCGGGATGCACAGGAGATTAAACCCCAGATATTCGGAGCAGTACCCCGTCTGCTGGAAAGTGTCTATGACAAGATCATCGCCAAGGGAAATGACCTCTCAGGAATCAAGAAAAAGATATTCTTCTGGGCGGTTAAGCTGGGCAACAAGTATGACCCGGAAAACGGAAACAGCGCAGTCTACAATATGAAACTCAGGCTCGCCGACAAGCTGATCTTCAGCAAATGGAGAGCGGTCCTGGGAGGCTGCAGGGTGATCATCACGGGAAGTGCTGCGATCCAACCCAGACTGGTCAGGGTATTTTGGGCAGCCGGGATCGAAGTCTACGAAGGGTACGGCCTCACCGAAACATCCCCCGTGATCTCGGTGGCCAACCATACCACCCGGGAAGTGAAGATCGGCAGTGCAGGCATGATCATTAAGGATGTGGAGGTGAAGATTGCCGACGACGGGGAGATCCTGGCAAGGGGTCCGAATGTAATGATGGGATACTACAAGGAGCCTGAAATGACCAGGGAGGTGATCAATGATGACGGGTTTTTCCATACCGGGGACATCGGCAAGATCGTTGATGGCAACTGGCTAAAGATCACCGACCGGAAAAAAGAGATATTCAAGCTTTCCAGCGGAAAATACATCGCCCCGCAGGCCATTGAGAACAAATTCAAGGAGTCATTTTATATCGAGCAGCTCATGGTGATCGGTGAAAATCAGAAATTTGCCAGTGCGATCATCAAACCCAATTTCAGCTTTTTAAAAGAGTGGGCGGAAGCGCATGACATCACACTTGGATCAGAGGAGGAGATGATCAGCAACAAGCAGGTGATCGGGCAGATCCAGGAGGAGGTCAACCGGTTCAACGCAAAACTCGGCCAGGTGGAACGCATCAAACGATTCAAGCTGGTCTCTGAAGAGTGGTCGCCTCAGACAGGAATGATGTCTCCCACCATGAAACTCAAGCGGAGGGTGATCTTCGACAAATATACCGACATCATCTGTGAGATCTTCGCTGTGGATGCTGAGAAATGATCCACAGTCCGAGGAAGGTATAGAGTCCGTTCATGATCAGGAACTCAAATCCCATTTCGTAATTTGAGAAGATCCATTCTATGATGAGTTGATCGATGTAGGCAACCACAGGCGCCAGTATAGCAACCACCGGCACCCACCGGTCCCTGAGGGATCTCTTTGTAAATAATCCGAATGCATACAATCCGAGCAATGGTCCGTAAGTAAATCCCGCTACGCGGAAGATCGCAGCGATCACACTTTCATTGTTGATCGCTTCGAAAAGGAAGATCACCAGCGCAAGCACCACGGAAATACCCACGTGCACGCGCTTGCGTGTCTTCATCACCTCGGCCTCGCTTTTCCCCTTACTGCCCAGGATATCTACTGTAAATGAGGTAGTCAGGGCAGTCAATGCCGAATCGGCACTCGAATAGGCTGCTGCTACGAGTCCGATCACGAAGGTGACCCCCACGATCCTTGGCAGCATGCCCCCGGTTGCGATCATCGGGAAGAGATCGTCCGACTGTTCCGGGAGGACCAATCCAGACTGCACGGCGAAGATGGCCAGCAGGGCACCGAGGGTGAGGAACAACAGGTTGACAGGCACGAGGGAGAGGCTCATCCAGTACATATTCTTCTTCGCATCCCGGATGTTCTTGCAGCTCAGATTTTTCTGCATCATATCCTGGTCCAGTCCGGTCATCACAATGGTGATGAACATCCCGGCAAAAAAGTGCTGGATAAAGTGGTTGCCCGACTTCCAGCTGCTGAATTCAAAGATCTTCCCGTATTCACTGTTGGCAACTGTACTGACCACCCCACTGAAGTCAAGGTCCATTGACCTGGCCAGGAAGATCACAGTCAGCACCACTGCTGTCAGCATGGAAAAGGTCTGCAACGTGTCTGTCCAGATGATGGTCCGGATCCCGCCGCGGTTCGTGTAGAGCCATATAAGCAGGATCGTAATCACCACGGTGAGCCAGAAGGGCACCCCCCAGTGGTCGAAGACCGAGATCTGAAGTACTCGCGCCACCAGGAACAACCGGAAGGAGGCCCCGATGATCCTCGAAAGCAGGAAGAATGAAGCTCCGGTTTTGTAGCTCATTTTTCCGAACCGACCCTCAAGGTATGTGTAGATACTTGTCAGCTCAAGCCTGTAATACATCGGCATCAGCACGTTGGCGATCACCAGGTAGCCGACCAGGTAGCCGAGGATCATCTGCATATAGGTCATCTGGCTCGTCAGCACCCACCCGGGTACCGAGATAAAGGTCACACCCGAAAGTGAAGCGCCGATCATGCCGAAGGCCACGATGTACCAGGGCGACCTCCGGTTCCCCAGGAAAAAAGATGCATTGTCGGCCCTCCTCCCAGTGATCCAGGAGATCACAAGCAGGGAGAGGAAATAGACAATAATGATACCGACAATCAGTTCCGGTCGCATGGGATTGAGATGATTCGTTGGGCAAAAATGGTGAATTATAAGAAAAGGACAAAAATATTGCCGTAATAGGCATCGAATCGTAAATTTGCCGAAGAGTCAAATCATATGCATCAGAACTATTCGTCAAAATTACTGGAGGAGGCGGTGGAGGAGTTTGCCTCACTGCCGGGAATCGGCAGGAAGACCGCATTGCGACTGGTCCTGTTCCTGCTGAAACAGGACAACATGATCGTGGAGCGGTTCGGAAATACCATTATGAAAATGAAAAAGGAGATCATGCACTGCAGGATCTGTCACAACATCTCCGATACGGAGATATGCAATATCTGCGGCGACAATTACAGGGACCATGAGCTTGTATGTGTGGTTGAAAACATCAGGGATGTCATGTCCATTGAGAACACGCAGCAATATTCCGGGATCTATCATGTCCTTGGGGGGATCATCTCACCTATTGATGGCATCGGTCCGGCCGACCTCAGCATCGACTCGCTCGTGGAGAAAGCCGAAAAAAACAATATCAGGGAGGTGATCCTTGCCCTGAGTACCACCATGGAGGGCGATACCACCAATTTCTATATATACAAGAAACTCAAGAATACGCGGGTCATCGTATCCACCCTCGCCCGCGGTGTCTCCATCGGGGACGACCTGGAATATGCCGACGAGGTCACGCTGGGAAGGTCCATATTGAACAGGACAAAGTTCGAGGATAGCTTTCGGTAGTCGCCAGTCGTCAGCCTTCAGTAGGCAGCGGGCAGTGGGTATTCATTGAAATCATATGCTGAACATTGATTTGATCCCGCCGGGATCGGGGGGTCGATTGCATCATGGTACCCTGCATCTGCGATACAGGGCTACGGGATTTGATCCCGCCGGGATCGGGGGGGGTTGATCATTATCCCGGGATGGCCTGACCCTGGAAGGGTCATATCACGTAGCCCCGGGTAACCGCAGGGCACCCGGGGTCAAGACGTCGACCATTGCCCCCCCCTGCCCCGCGACCCTGACCGCACAAGGGGGATTCCCGGCGCTATGTGGAATACTGACGACTGACGGCTGACGACTGACGGCTTTTTTTCTTACTTTTGGGGATTATTTAAACTATGCGTTTATGGAACTGAAAAGAAACCAGTACCTGATCGATGGAATACCCGTCACGAAGATCGTGGAGAAGTATGGCTCACCCCTTTACATTTATGATTCTGCAAAGATGGTTTCGCAGTATAAACGCATGACAAAAGCCTTCAGCAACACGAAGGTACGTATCAACTATGCTGCAAAGGCGCTTACCAACCTGAACATCCTCAAAATCTTCAGACAACAGGGTGCCGGGCTGGATGCGGTCTCCATCCAGGAGGTCAGGCTCGGTCTGAAAGCAGGCTTTGATCCACAGGACATTATCTACACACCCAACTGCGTCTCCATCGAGGAGATCTGCGAGGTGGCGGATATGGGGGTGCGGATCAACATCGACAACATCTCCATCCTCGAACAGTTCGGACACCGTTACGGCAGCAGCATACCGGTCTGCATACGCATCAACCCCCACATCCTGGCTGGAGGTAACCAGAAGATTTCCACTGGACACATCGATTCGAAATTCGGCATTTCGATCTACCAGACTCCTCTTGTAAAAAGAGTGGTGGAGACCAACAACATGCGGGTGGAGGGTTTGCACATGCACACAGGTTCGGACATCCTCGACGTTGAGGTTTTTTTACGTGGCGCCGAGATCATCCTCGACACTGCAAAGGAATTTGAGGAGCTGGATTACATCGATTTCGGCAGCGGATTCAAGGTGGCCTACAAAGCCGATGATATTGAAACCGATATCGAGGCGCTTGGTCAGCAGCTCTCCAAAAGGTTCAATGACTATTGCAAGGAGGTGGGCAGGGAGCTGACGCTGATCTTTGAACCGGGAAAATACCTGGTGAGTGAAGCGGGCTTTTTCGTTGCACGCACCAACGTGATCAAGCAGACCACCTCCACGGTCTTTGCCGGTCTGGATACCGGGATGAATCATTTCATCAGGCCGATGTTCTATGACGCCTACCATGATGCGGTGAATATCAGTCGGCCCAACGGCAAAACACGGATCTACACCCTTGTCGGATACATTTGTGAAACCGACACGTTCGGATGGAACCGAAAGATCACGGAGATCTCCGAGGGGGATTACATCATGTTCAGGAATGCAGGTGCCTACTGTTTTGCGATGGCCTCCAACTACAATTCCAGGTGCAGACCGGCAGAGGTACTTGTGCATGAAGGCAGGGACCACCTGATCAGGAAACGAGAGGAATTTGATGACCTGACCCGCAATATCGTGGAAGCAGAGATCTAACAATGTGGAGCAAACCGATCTTTTTACTTATTTTTAGGTGATAACGCCAATTTATGGACCTGTCGATCGTCATCGTAAACTACAATGTCAAGTATTTCCTGGAGCAGTGCCTGCATTCGGTTAATAAGGCCCTGGAGGGCATCAGTGCAGAGGTATACGTGGTGGACAACAATTCCGTCGACGGTTCTTGTGCCCATATCCGTGAACGCTTTCCATGGGTGAAGATCATCGAAAACCGGGAGAATGTCGGCTTCAGCAGGGCCAATAACCAGGCCGTCAGGCTGGCCAAAGGAAGGTATGTACTGCTGCTCAATCCCGATACGGTCGTGGAGGAGGACACCTTTGAAAAGTGCATTGCCTTTATGGATGCGCATGGGGATGCGGGCGGACTGGGTGTGAAGATGATCGACGGAAGCGGTCATTTCCTCCCGGAATCAAAACGTGCACTCCCCACCCCATGGGTTGCATTTTACAAGATCTTTGGTTTGTCACGGCTCTTCCCGAGATCGAAGAAGTTCGGGAGGTACCACCTCGGTTTCCTCGATGAGAATGAGACCTCCGAGATCGAAGTGCTGGCCGGCGCTTTCATGTTCCTCAGGAAGGAGGCGCTTGACAAAGTGGGACTGCTCGACGAGGATTATTTCATGTACGGGGAGGACATCGACCTTTCACACCGGGTAAGACTCGGCGGTTATAAAAATTACTATTACCCCGAAAGCACCATCATACATTACAAGGGCGAAAGCACGAAAAAGGGCAGCCTCAATTATGTCATGGTATTCTACAACGCCATGATCATCTTTGCACGCAAGCATTTCAGCTCCAGAAATGCGAAATACTATTCCCTGGTGATCAATCTGGCCATCTACCTCCGCGCAGCCATGGCGGTCACCCGCAGGTTTATCAAGAAGATCTACCGGCAGGTGATCGACGGACTGATCATATTTGCAGGGTTCCTGGCCGGACTTCCTTTCTGGGAAAGCTATAAATTCAACAACACCAACTCCTACTCCGACGTCTTCCTGTTTTACGTGGTACCGGGCTATATCTTTATCTGGATCATCTCCACCTACTATTCGGGCGGATACGACAAACCGCTGCGGTTATGGAAATACCTGCGCGGGATCCTGATCGGCACATTCACCATCCTGGTCATCTATGCCCTTCTCCCGGAACGCTATCGCTTCTCACGGGCATTGATCCTGCTGGGCACCCTGTGGGCACTCCTGGCAACCGGCACCTGGCACTGGCTCATGCATGTGGCAGGTATTTCAGACTACCGGCTTGACCTGAACCGGAAAAAACGGATCGTCATCGTTGGAAAAGTGGAAGAGGCTGAACGTGTCACCCGCGTCCTCGATAAGACCCAGGTAAAACCCGAGATCGTCGGTTTTGTAAGTCCGGATACAGACTTCAAAAAACCATTCCTGGGGAGCGTGGAGCAGATCGAGGAGATCACCCGGGTCCACAGGATCGACGAGATCCTGTTTTGTGCGGCCAACATCAGCTCTCAAAGGATCATCCGGATCATGACACGTCTCACCGGGATCGCAGTAAATTACAAGATCGCCCCCCCTGAAAGTCTCTCCATCATCGGGAGCAATTCGATCAATACCTCCGGGGAATTATACACCATTCATTTCAATTCCATCGGAAAAGAATCCAACCTCAGGTCAAAACGGCTGTTCGACCTGATCAGCTCACTTTTAATGGTCGCCACCTTTCCTTTCTGGATATTTTTCATCAGGCATCCGCTGCGCGCCCTGGGAAGATGCTTCATGGTTTTTGCAGGCAGGCGGACCATGGTCGGGTATTGCACCGGTAAAGATGCCAACATCAACTCCCTTCCGGGTCTGCGCAAGGGCATTCTTACCCCCGCCATCTCGCTTAAAAAAGAAGATGTCAGCAGGGATGCAGTTGAGAAACTGAACGTAATCTATGCAAAGGATTACAGGGTGACCAATGATCTGCAGATCCTGATCAGGGGATTGAAATACCTGGGCAGTTGATTCCAGGACGACAAACGGGTCATCCTGACTGAATTTTACAGGAAAAATTCCTCCGTCCGTGTCATGATTCCTTAATCCTGTCAATATAGCCCCCAAAGGGGAAAACTTTCCAAAAGAACTTCACAGATTATTGTTACATTTGCTTTGGAACATGTTAAATTCCTGTAAGCATCAAGGTCCGGCTAACGGAGGAGGCTTAGAAGGAGGTCTGACAGATTTTACAAGTATGCGGAGAATTATTGCAACAAAGATGAAGCAGCACCTGTTTTTTGCACTCCTCATTCTCCTTATTCCTGCCCGGGGGGTGAGCGCACAATCATCTGACCTGAAGGAGACCTTCCTTGAGGCTGAATCTTATTTCCTTTTCGAAGAGTACAATGAAGCCCTGCCACTTTACCTGAAGATTCACCGGGCGGCCCCGGAGAACAACAATATCAACTACAAGATCGGCATCTGCCTGCTCAATGATCCCTACCAGAAAGAAAAATCTATCATCTACCTTGAAAGGGCTATTCAGGACATCAATCCCAAATACCGGGAGAACAATTTCAAGGAGACGACTGCCCCCCCGGAGGCCTATTTCTACCTGGGCAATGCATACCTGGTGAACAATAAGATTGACAAGGCACTGGAGAATTACAAGTATTTCAGGGAAATCCTGGATGAGAAGGTCTATGATGTTGAGCTCGTGGAAGAACAGATCCGTATCTGTAACCGTGCACGTGACCTTCAGCAAAAACCAGTGGATTATGACCACATCAATATGTCTGAGAGGATCAACAGTCGCTTTGCAGACATCAATCCCATCGTTTCTGAAGATGGGAACCACCTGGTTTTTGTTTCAAAAAGGCAGTTTTACGATGCGACCTTTTACTCGGAGAAGGTAAATGGAAAGTGGCTTCCCCCAAGGAACATCATCCCCGAACTGGAGGTGGATGGCGACGTATACCCCACCTCCCTCTCCGGGGACGGGGATACCATGATCATCTACAGGAATGACGACTTTATCGGCAACCTGTATATCAGCAGACGGGAGAACGGGCACTGGACAGGATTGGAGAAACTCGGTGACGACATCAATACAAAGTATTGGGAATCACATGGCTGTCTTACCGAAGACGGAAAGACCCTCTATTTCACCAGCAACCGGAAGGGGGGGTACGGAGGACTTGACATCTACCGGGCTGAAAAGCAGAAAGACGGTTCCTGGAGCGAACCTGTAAACCTCGGGGAGACGGTCAACACCCGTTACAATGAGGAGACCCCGTTTATTACCGGGAACGGACAAAAGCTCTATTTCAGCAGCTACGGACATTACAACATGGGAGGGTATGACATCTTCTATACCAGGAAGGGAGCAGACGGCAAATGGGATATGCCAATCAACCTGGGCTATCCCATCAACACCACCGATGACGATCTCTTTTACCAGCCCTATAACAATGGGATCAATGCCTACATGTCGAAATACCTGCCGGGCGGATTTGGAAGGCATGACATCTACTATCTCGAGATCTATTCCGAGAACAACCCGCGCATGTACCTGGTGAAAGGATCGATCAGGTCCAAAACCGGTCCGGTCACCGAAGAGGACAGTCTGTCGATCTATCTAGTCGACCGGGAGACCGCCGATACAGTTGACATTGGTAAGCCCGACCTGGTGACACAGGAGTTTGAGATGGAAGCGCCCCAAGGGGAATACAACCTTATCTTTGCCAGCGACAATTTCCGGGACCTTGTGAAGCAGTTCGATATTGACGATGATACCGACAAAGAGCTGGGCATTGTCTTCGACGAACCACTGGAACTCGAACCCACCGTTTACCAGCCGCTCACTCTCACCGGTGAAGAGAGCCGGATCAGGACCAGGGACTCGGTATTCAACGCGGAAGCCGGCGTACCATTCAGCATAAAAATACGTATTAAAAAAGGATCGACACTCTATTCAACACATTATGCCGACACTTTACCGGTGGCGATTGATACGATGAAACCGGACCGCCGGCGGGTTGAACTGGAGATCGTGCCCCGGGAGGGAGAGAACCGGGTTGAGCTGATCATGGAAGAGGAGAATGGCGACCGCAGTTACAGTCAGGTTGTGGTGCGTGCACCGGTGAAGGAGGAGATCACAACAGAGACACCGGAGATGCAGTCTGAAATGAAACCACCTGCGGTGGAGGACCGGGAAACACCTGCGGAGGAGGACCAGGAGATCATGGAGACCGGCGGGAAGGACAGCTCAGAGATCCGGGATGTAAAGCCTGGCGGCCGTGAAGGAGGCGAGCCGATGGATTCTGAAAAACCAGAACCGGAGCGTGAGATGGCGGATGACAAAGGAGGAAAAGGCCTCCTGATCGGGGGCGGTTTACTGCTTCTCGCAGGGGGACTGATCCTCATCATTATCCTGTTCAGGAGAAGGAGAAAATCTGGGGAAGAGGAGGAAGAGTAAGACTCTAAAGCGCTGGTAATCTCCGGGTTTATTAACAGGATCCAGGGTATAAATCAGGTTGCCAATTCCTTTGTTCTTTCAATTAAATTCTTAAATTTGTAGTAATCACACTAAACTGCCCGGAAATGAAAAGAGCCTACACTGTGTTTTCCTTCCTTCTCTTCGCAACATTGCTGAGTGGCCAGTATGATCCCAAAGAAAATTTTTACGATGCGGAATTCTTTTTCGCTGAAGAGGATTATACCGAGGCCCTGTATGCCTTCACCAAGGTTTACATGGATGGCTACCAGGAGAATGCGAACATCAATTACAGGATCGGTGTCTGCCTGCTGGAGATTGATGGACGAAAATCTGAGGCAATCCCCTACCTTGAGACTGCAATAAAGAACATCACAGAAAAATACAGGGAGGGAAGGTTTAAAGAGGAGGCGGCTCCGCCTGATGCACATCTCTACCTTGGTAACGCTTACAGGATCAATGAGCAGTTTGAACAAGCCAGTGAAAACTATAAGAAATTTCTTGAGTACACGGACAAAGATATACTGGATGTTATAACAGAACATCTCAACCCGGTCAGCTCAATTACCAATCTCATTGATTATAAAGAGATTGATGACGCGCAGACACTTTACGCGGTTATTCAGATCGAGTCGTGTGAGCAAGCAAAGAAGGAGGTCATGGAGAAGGCCGACTATGATGTGGGGACGCTTGGACAGATCAACGAGATCAGGGCACCGGTGTATAACCCGGCCATATCGGGTGACCTTGGAACGTTTGCATTTATGGGCCGACAAAAATTTTACAACGGGGTCTACATCTCGCGGGAGGAGAACGGGAAATGGACCACGCCGTATAACATCACCCCGTCGATCCAGTCAGACGGCAACCAGACGGTTCTTTCGCTTTCGCATGACGGGAATAAACTGCTGCTGGCATGGGCCGACCAGTACGAGAGTGATATCTACATGACCGAATACAGGAACAACAGGTGGTACAAATCGCAGCCACTCGATAAACCGGTCAATTCAAAATTCTATGAAGATCACGCCTGTTTTACACCCGACGGCAATACGATCTATTTTACCAGCAACAGGAGGGAATCTCTGGGTGGTATGGATATTTTCAAATGTGACCGCATGGCTGACGGGAGCTGGGGGGAACTTCAACTGCTCGGCGATAATGTAAATACAGGTCTGAATGAGGATAATCCGTTTGTGAGCCCCGACGGAAAACGACTTTACTTCAGTTCGCAGGGACATCCGGGGATCGGCGGATTTGACATCTTCTACGTGGAGATCAATGACGATGGTTCGTACAGCGAAGCCAGGCATCTCCCCTATCCGCTTAACACGACAGATGATGATTTTGCATTTTCTCCGAAGGAGGTCAATTTCGAAAATGCACTTGCAATGTATGCCAAGGGTGAATCGGACCAGGTGGATCTTTTCCGGATCGAGTGGATCCCGGAAGGAGCACAGCCAGTGGCCGTGGCCTTTGAAACAGAGATCCCCGGGGAAGAGCCGGTGATCGAAGAGATGGCCGAAGCCACGGAGGAGGTGACTGAAATGGATGAAGAGATGACAGAAGTGGCCGTGGAGGAGGTCGAAGAAACAGCAGACGAGGTTGTGGAGACAGCGGAAGAGGTTGTGGAAGAGGCTGAAGAGGCCGTGGAAGAGACCACTGACACATACATGATCAAACCGGTCTTCTTTGATTTCGACAGTTACAGGCTGACACCGGCGGCGGAAAAGAAACTGGACGGACTCGCTGCACTCATGAAACGATTCCCCACGCTGAAACTCGATGTGATCGGTCATACCGATGCGGTGGGAACCGATGCCTACAACAACACACTGGCAAAACTCCGGGCAAGTTCTGTGGCCGACTACCTGGCCGGCGAGGGAGTTGAAAGAAGCAGGCTGAACATAACCAGTCGTGGTGAATCAAGTCCGGTTGCCCGGAACAGAACACGTGAAAATCGTGACGCACCGGGAGGTCGGGCGCTGAACAGAAGGGTACACTTCAACGCAAGTGTTCCCGGGGGAATCCTCATTGAGATCGAAGAGATTGAAGTTCCGGAAAGCCTGAAGATCAGATAAGGCAACACACCGTGTAAGGCGAGGTTAAGGTTTTTGCAGACCAACAGATAAGGAGCGGATGAAGAGACATACCTTTATAATAATGGCTGTGCTGCTGCTATTTGCGGCAGCCGGGGAAGCCCAGGATGAATCGCCCGAAGAGCTTTTTGAAGACGGTGACTTCTTCTATGCTCGCGGAGATTACGACGAGGCTGCCTATCTATACCGCCAGCTGATCAGGAAGGAACCCGGGAACCACAATGCCCATTACAAGCTGGGAATGGCCTACCTTAATATCGAAGGACAGGAATCCCTTGCCATCGATCAGTTCCTGATAGCCACGGAAAATACCTCGATCAAGTATAGGAAAAACTATTACAAGGAAAAAGATGCACCTCACCACACCTGGTTTTTCCTGGGGAATGCCTACCGTATC